>DDYL01000161.1:11835-32567 GCA_002347925.1 Chloroflexi bacterium UBA2235
TGAGAGGCTGATCCTCAGGAAGTTCAGACACCTTTATGCTGAACTCGACCCTGGTACGCCCGGAAAAGACAGGATTGAGGCGACTGGTCGCTGCAGAGAGGCGGGCTTGCGTGACGCCATCGGGCAGCGTGACTAATTGCTGTTTCACTGTGCCGTCATGCAGGACGACAATGATCAGGCCAAGATGTTCCTGCATCTGGACTGCCTCGACGTGCTTGAGGCGAGACTGACGCATGTGAGGGGCGGTGACGATCGCGGCTGCCTGAACCCCGCGGGCAAGCGTGACCGCTGCCAGCTGCAGCCATTCCTCACGAATGAGAGCGACTTGGTGGAACTGGTGGCGCAACGTGACCCGTTCGGATCGCGAGAGTTGGCGTTCCGCCATCAGGCGTTGCACGAAATACCGGTATCCGGTTTCAGACGGTATGCGACCGGCAGAGGTGTGAGGCTGGCAGATGTATCCGCGTGCCTCAAGTTCGGCCAACTCATTGCGGACCGTGGCGGAACTGACACCAAGGCCGTGCTCGCGGACAAGGGTCTCCGACGCGACTGGCGACGCATGGCGAACGTACTGGTCGACGACCGCCTTCAGGATGCGCGCCTGGCGTTCCGTCAACACGTGGTCCGCAGCGTTCCGTCCCTCCACGACATTCACCCTCACCAACGGTCACCGTCAACGCGCGACTGGTGCCGACAATCGAGTTAGCAGTCGCCGAACGAGACTGCTAACAGTACCCAGCATAGCAAACGGGGCAGAAAATACGGTGACATCCAGGCGGAATACTGACAGGCATCCGGGGCTGGATCATCAGTATGCGCTGCTGTCGCGCACCAGAAGAATGGCCGTGCGCAGAATGATCTTGATGTCCAACCAAAGTGACCAGTTATCCACGTAATAAAGATCGTATTTTGTGCGTTCCTCGATGGGAACGTCACCCCGCAGGCCGTTTACCTGGGCCCAACCGGTAAGTCCGGCGCGTTCACGCAAGCGACGGAGGTAGTCCGGGACGCTCTCGCTGAACTGGGCAACGAACATTGGCCTCTCGGGCCGGGGGCCGACCACGCTCATGTCCCCGACAAGGACGTTGATGAACTGGGGCCATTCGTCGAGGGAATGCCTACGCAGGAAAGTGCCAATCCGTGTACGGCGCGGGTCATTGGGCACGGTCCAGAACTGACCAGTCCGCTTCTCGGCGTCCTGAACCATGGATCGGAACTTTATCGCGTGGAATCTCTTTCCGTCCTGACCGAGACGTTCCTGCGCGAAAAAGACCGGACCCGGAGACTCCAGGCGGACGAGCAACGCGATGACCAGCATCATCGGTGCAGTCAGGATCAGGACCGTTCCCGAAAACATGACATCAAAGACGCGTTTGACAGACCTTTGCCATCCCTCCAACTCACTCGCTCGCAGGGAAACCAGCGGCAGTCCCTGCAGGTTCACGAGCGATGCATCGTTGACGAGGGTCTGGAACAAGTCCGGATAGACGCGGATTCCGACGGGTTGCCCCTCGCAACGGTTGACCAGTTTCATCAATTCGAGGTTCGAAAGGGTGGGATCAGCGAGGATGAGTTCCTGCGGCTGAATTGCGATCAGGATGTCATCAATCATGTCGAGCTTCCCGACAACGGGAATGACCGTCCCCGCTGGCGTTGCACCAACCGGAAGGGTGCCGTCGATGAAGCCCGCGACGCGGTACCCGAGGTGTGACGACCGCGCGAAGTGCTGTGCAACCCGGACACCGGCAGAGCCGGCACCGACGATCAGGGTGGTTCGGACACCTGTTCCACGAGACGCCAACCACCCGCGCCACCGGATCCACATGAGCCGTCCAAGAAACGAAAGAAGCGAACACGCTAGCCAGACGTAGGCGACCAGCAATCTCGAATAGTCCGGCCAACCGCGGATCACGAACGACGCGATCGCGACCGTGACGACCAGTCCCACCAGCACGGCGGTGAACAGGCGGAACACCTGGTCAATGGCGTTCACGAGTTGCCGGGTCTGGTAGAGGCCGTACGCCGCAAAGGCGACGAGCGTGACCGGAGTGGCCAGGGACAGGAACCCGGCATACGAGCGGAGGCTGTGCACCTCGTCGGCGACCGGCAACTGCAGGACGAACCTCAAAACGTATGCAACGAGAAAACCGGCACCAATTGCGAGCGTATCGAATACGATCAGGAACGCCGGTGTGAGGGCGATACGCTGGAATGTCGTCAAAGACACGGTTGGGACGACGGCTCGCGCGACTGCGCGGTACATCGACGACGACCCGGGACGTCGCTCAGGGAACGAAATCGCGGGCCGGTCATCGCCACCAAGTTCAGAGACGTGACCACCGGTGGAACTCGGATGGTCCTCAGAAACCGCTATGCCGGTTACCGTCGCCTTCATGCGGGTACGCCGCCGACGTCCGCCAAGTTCAGTTCCCATCGGCAAGTCCGGGTCTGCCTGACCACGCACGAGCTGCTGAGGCATCCCCCAAACGGCTGGCAACCCGGTCAATCGCTGTCACGATGGGATTTCCTGTCAGGCTAGGAAACGCGTCGGTGCGCCTTCGGGCGCATCTGGTCACGGAGCACCGCAATCGCCCCAAAGGCGACGATGCCAGTGGTCACCAGGAAGTTCTGGACGACACCAGCGCGCGACGCCTGATGCTTTCGATAGAAGATGTGCATCGCCCGATAGAACTCGATGGTGCATCGCAACGGTCGGGTTCGGCTGCTCTGGCCCTTGAGATGGGTCACCACTATGGAGGGAAGGTAACGGGCCTTCCAGCCAGCCTTGCCGACCCGAAGGCACAAGTCGAGATCCTCTCCGTACATCCAGAACGATTCGTCGAAGAGGCCGGCAATCTCGAGGGCCTCACGACGGACCATCATGAACGATCCGGCAACCGCATCCACGGTTGCCGGCTGGTCGGGGTCCAGGTAGGTGAGGTTGTAAGCGCCAAATTCTCGGACCTTGGGAAAGCGTCTGGGCAAGCCAAGGAAATGGTATAGGGCGATGCTCGGCGTTGGAAATGAACGCCGTGCCGAGAGATCGAGGGAACCATCAGCCCGGACGAGCTTCGGACCAACGATCCCGTATCCGGGGTTTGCCTCAAGGTCTGCAACGGCCAGCGCAAGGGCATCCGGCGGAATGACGGTGTCAGGGTTCAAGAGTAGAAGGTAGTTCCCGTGAGAACGTCGGAGGCCAAGGTTGGACGCAGTACCGAAACCGGGATTCTCAGGCGCCTGGATTACGGTCACCGCCGGGTACTCGGCCCTGATCCGATCTCCAGAACCGTCGGTCCCGGCATCTACGACGATGACGTCCACGCCAAACGACACCTTACTGGCGAACACCGACTGAAGGCACCTGATGACCAGGTCGGAAACGTTGTACGTGACGATGACAACCGATACGAAGGGTTCACGTTGGCGAACTGGTTCGCCGGCACTCTCGCCGGGTAGGGTCGCTGAGGACTTCAGGCCATGTACCATTACATGGTCGGCGTTATGGTAACCGTTCGTCACCATTACTCGGTCGTCCGCACAGTCATGGGTCTGCGATCGTGGGACGGGAGACCGCGGGAATACCTCCACCACAGTCCGACAGGGTAACCCACCATCTTGGCCACGTCCCCAACCACGCGCACCAGGGGCAGGAGGGGTGCGCACCGCATGAAATCTCCCGGTGATGTCGCCATGATGGCAAGGCGCAACAGCGGCCGGCGCAGGTAACCGATTGCACCGGCGAGCAGCACCGTACCTGGCAACACACCTAGTCGTCGGTCCGAGGCACCCACGGCGAGCACGATAGCCCCAAGGTAGGCGCCGTACCTGATGGCGTGCCGGAGCGCGAATAGTCCTGCCTTGCCATCGCCACGCGCGTAGCGGTAGTACTGCACGAAGAATGCGGCTGCGGACGGTCGCGGGCGAAAGCGGACAACCGCACGCGGCTGAAACCGGAACACGACGCCGAGGCGACGCAGTGCCAGGTCGAATACAAGGTCTTCACCATAGTCCAGCCACTCCGGATACCCCCCCACCCGGGCGAACTCGGTCCGACGGAAAGCCACTGACCGACTGGACGGCAAAAACCGCGCCGGCTCGATGTCCTCGACCAACGGCAACGTGGTCGCAGCAAGCGCGCGCTCCCAATCTGTCTCCGGTGCACCAACGAAGAAACCGCTGACTACACCGACGCCGGCCTCCAAATCAAATGGCGCCACAAGGCGGGAGAACCAGTCCGAGGCGAGCACAGTCCCGGCGTCCACGGCCGCAATCACGCCCCCAACGGCGGAACCGACAGCGAGATTGCGCCCGCGCGAGATGTTGGCACCGGGCTCCGACCGCACCGACACACGTAGTCCCGAGGCAATTACATCCGGACGCGACGAATACTCACGGATAACCCGGACTGTGCCATCATCCGACCCGCCATCGACGATGACCATCTCCGCGGGCGGCGGTTGCTGCCGGGCGACGCCGGAAATCACTGCACCGACCGTCCGTGCCTCATTACGGACGGTCGCAATCACACTGGCAGTCGGCCTCAAGTCGCTGATGAGATGACGGTAGACATCGATCAGACGCGGAGTGATCGCAGACCAGTCATGTCGCGCCTCGGCAAGCAGCCGTGCCCGGCCGGCCATCGATTCCCTGAGAGACGCATCGCGAAGCAAGCGGACCACCGACGCACCCAAATCGGATGCATCCTCAGACAAAAGACCGTGGACACCGTCAACAATGCCGGAACCGGCAGCACCGAAAGGCGTCGCCACAACCGGGACACCGGCGGCCATTGCCTCGAGAACCTTGAACCTCGTGCCACTTCCCATCCGGATCGGAACGACTGCCACGGTGGCACCGGCAAGCCGGGCACGCATCTCCGCGCCTGAGAGGTACCCAGTGACTTCAACACCAGGTCCCGCGAGCGTCTGAACCGCCGGTGACGGATCACGACCGGCGAGGACAACCCGAACTTCCGGAACCGAAGCGCGGACTATCGGGACCACCGAGCGCACAAGCCACTCGCACGCGTCTACATTCGGACGGTAGTCAAGCTTCCCGGCGAAGAAGACAGTAGGCGGGACCGTTGGCGACGCCGAAGCGCGATACGAAGGCACGTCAATCCCATTCGCAATCACCTCGACGGATACACCAGGCGCAATTTCCCGGAGGAGGCCAGCATCCTCATCCGAAACTGCCAGACAAGCGTCGGCAGCCGAAGCGTAGAGCGCTTCGCGACGACGGATGCGGGAAGCCTGGACCCACGAGTAGATCGCACGTAGCCACCGGCGCGGGCGCTGCGAATCCACCCGGGAGGCCGACGCCTGCAACTGGTATTCAGCATTGTGATCGTCGAAGACGATTCGCGGAGCCCGGTGACCAACAAGCGTCCACGGGGCACGATCCCACGCCTCCCGGCGCAAGGCGCCTGGTCCCAGCAGGAACCCGGCCATCTCGAAACCCTCAATCTGGACCACGTCGTACTCGCGCTCACTCAACATGGAGTCCAGCCGGGAAGAAAATTCAGGCGAGGAAAGGCGCCAGGCCAGGTCGGGCTCGCCGGCAAGGAAGGTGCGCAGGCGAGCCACGAGGCTGCGCATTGGTACAGGCACTATCTCAATCACCCTGCAGAGCGCGGCGATCTCCACTGGAATTGAAAGCCTGGTGTCGCCAAAAGCGATCAGGTCGACCTCAAACCCGGCATCAGCGACTGCCTTCATCAAGTGGAAGTTTCTGAGCGCCGTACCTTGGGTGGCCGGCCATGGCATCTGTGGCATCACGAAGAGCACACGGCCGGTGGTTCTGCCGTCGCCACTCACGCGCGTGACGCCTCTAGGAAGACGGCAACGGACTCAGCAGCCGCACGATCCCATGAGAACGAGGCTGCCCGGCGCAGTCCGCGCGCACGCATCCCTGCCGACAAGTCGGGGTCACCGATCACCCTCTGGATCGCATCCCTCATGCCATCCACGTCCTCCGGACCGACCAGAATGGCAGCATCCCCGGCGACTTCGGGAAGGCAGGATGAAGTGGACGTAATAACGGGCACACCACACGCCATTGCCTCGACAACAGGAAGCCCGAACCCTTCATACAGCGATGGATACACCATTGCCGACGCACCACGATATAGACTCGCGATCATTTCCGTGGACACTCGTCCGAGGAACTCGACACAGTCAGTTAGACGATTTCTATCTATTAGTTTGACACAGTCTTCGTACGCTGACCCGGGGGCGCCAACAATCTTTACATCCGGTCGCTCAGCTGGACTCATGGCAGCAACGGCCTCGATCAATATCTTGACATTCTTTCTCTTCTCGATTGATCCGACTGTCAAGATATACGGTTTCCGTGATTCGTTGGAACGGAAGACCGGACCACTAGCGACATATCGTGGGTCCGGTGCCTCGTGGATAACCCGGATTCGCTCCGGATCAGCATCCGTCATGTCAAGCAAATCATCAGCCGTCACCTGGGAAGGGCAGATGATGCGCTCGGCCGTGCGTGCGGTTCGGTAGATGCCCGAATAATACCGGCGGCTCTCTACCGAATGTGTCTCTGGCACGCGTAAAAATGACAAATCATGAACGGTCACGACGGTTGCCCACTGGCGCGCCCCGAACAACGAAAGCGGTTCAGGGCAAACATGATCCGGGCTGTGCAGAACGGGCCGGACGCCGGATCGGCCCGGCATTGCACGCCCAAGCATCAACGCAACCTCGACAGACAGAGCGACGCGTTCAAGGCGGTGATGGGGAGGCGTCCAGGCAGTCGCCGAACGTGCCCAAGCATCGGACAGCAAGTGTTCCGAATCACGTCGGGAGGCGAAGACCGTGACGTCGATTGGGAACGGGTCGTCCCCAGGTGACGGAAGGTCGCGCAGCGAAGCCATGCCTTCATAAAGGTGGCGGATATACCGGCTGATACCGGTGCGGTTGTACGCCATGATGCGGGCATCAAGGACGACGGGGACGGTCATTTGGTGCCAGCCCTCTGCACATCACCAGTTACAACCGGGGTGTCACCAGAATTGGTCGCCGCTTGCGCCAGAACCATGCCAGTGACCGCCCAGAGAAGCGTGACCAAGTGGGGGAATGAGACGAAATGGTGGTCGACCATTCCGGCGACCAAGGCACCACCGATCGCACCGATACCTCCGAACATGATGCCGTCATCGCGCACCGCGATGCTGGCCCGCCGGATTTCAGGCCACAGACCCCACGCCATCCCAACCCACAAGCCAAGGTACGCCACGAGGGCCGGGATCCCTGACCGTTGGGCAATGGTCAAGTAGATGTTCGAGACACCTCTCGTGAACTCGAGGTCGATACTCCGGCCAACGATCCCCCACCCGACACCAATCCACGGCGCTCCGGTAATAATGGTGTAGGCATTGTGTATTTCGTCTAGGCGCATCGATGACGCGCGATCCTGCGCCTGCAGTCCGGAAATCAGGTGTTCCGTGAAGCGTTGCGCTTGGGGCAGGAAGACCGCGAGGGCACCGGCCACGCCAATCACCACCCACAGGCGCCGGTAACGGAGGGTTCCGACAATCATGACGGCGGCGCCCAGGGACAGCCACGAACCGCGTGATTCGGTGAGGAGGAGGCCCACGGCGATCGGGGCCAGAAGGACAGCGGTGACTGGTCGGGGCCAGATCGGGTGCGTGGCCAGGAGTTGGGGGATAGCAAGCGCCCCTCCGATCATCAGGAGTGCGCCGAGCATGTTCGGGTCAATGGACGTGCCGATTGCGCGAAGGATATCGGTATCTGGGCGGTAGCGGAGCACGGTATCGCCCACCGGGTAGCCGAGCGGTTCCAGTGCGGCCAGCAAACGGTAGGCAAGGTCGCGCGGAGCGAGGTACAGGCCAATCCCGATCAAGGACTCGATGGATGCAACGACGATGACCGTTCCAACGAAACGATTGATGGACGCACGGCTGCCGAGAAGATGGCCGACCGGGATCACGATGAGGTGCCCAAGCGAGACCTTTGCAAACATGCGGGCGGTCTCGTTGAGACTGAGCGGGTCCGGCGAGGCAAGATAGGACGCCACGACAACTCCGGTTGCAAGACACGTCATGAAGACCGGTGCTGGGAATCGCACTCGATCCCGGCCCGTCGCAAGGCGAATCAGCCAAATGGCCCAGATGACGGCGGTCAGGATGTCAAGGAACGTGGGTGCTACGCCTAAGCGCAGTGGCACGACAGCAAACGGAAGGATGGCGATGACGCCGACAGTGCCTCCAAGGGCAACGGCCGGGTGCAGGAACGCAAGCGTGACTCCGATCATGGCTGCCATGACACTTCCGGGAACAACCGGGGAAACGGTGCCCGAAACCAGCCCCAGAAGCACGGCTGCAACGAGGGAAATCACGACAAGCGCGGTGCTGCGGTGGGTTTCGATCCACGCTTGCGGTGGTTCCGGCCCTTCGCGTCGAGGCGCTGATCCACCGTGATCCGCCTGACGGCCTGAACCGGCAGGCAACGAAATGTGTGGCGAGGACCGCGCGTTGGACACCATCGGATCAGTCGCTAGAACGATGCCGCGTGGCATCCCGTGCCGGTCACATCGAGGCACCTGCGGGATGACCGCCCTGGCAAACGGAATGGATGGTTCAGGAGGTTGGCACCTGTTCGGCTTGCCACTCCTCGGCAGTGATCATCGTCCCTCCGGTGACATCCTCGGAGACCAGCCGATAGTTGCGATCAAATGCGAGGTCGACCTCTATCCGTCGGAAGCACTTCCGACCAACAATCGACTTGCGAACGACAAATCCGCCACCATCATCGTCTGGCGACAGGTCACTGGTGCGGTTGAGACGCACCCGGATGGCTTCCTTGCAGAACCGGCAACGAACATGGATGTACACCGCGTTCGCATCCCCGGACGAAGAGGGACCACCAGACCCGAACAGGCTTCCAAAGAGGCGGCCGAGGAAAGACATCGTTACTCGCCACTCCTGACCCGGTCACACATTTGAGGACGATAGCACCCACGGTTACTTCCGGGCCGCCGCCCCGAGTTCGACACTTCGCTGGTAGGCCGCAACGATGCCGTCGGACAGCGCGGCACGGAGGCCAGAACGTTCCATGGCGGCCAGACCGGCTGCGGTGGTTCCACCGGGTGTGGTGACCATGTTCCGGAGATCCGCTGGATGCCTCCCGGTGGCGCGGGCAAGCGCAACCGATCCGGCTAGCGTCTGAAGGACAAGTTCGTACGACCAGTCCCGCCGGAGGCCCAGTTGGACCCCGGCGTCAGTCATCGCCTCGATGATGACCATGGCCCACGCTGGACCGCTACCGGAGACCGCCGTGACCATGTCCAGGTAGCGTTCGGCATCAACCTCCAGTTCGGTGCCAACGGCGGCCAGAAGGGCGCGGATTTCCGCACGAGATGCTTCCCCGACATCGGGCGTCGCGCACCAGGCGGTCACGCCCTGTCCAACCTGTGCAGGCGTGTTGGGCATCGCGCGTACGATTGCCGAATGCCCCAGCGCCTCCTGCAAGGTCGCAAGTTCAATCCCGGCAGCGATCGAGAGGATGACCTGGCCGGGAAGAAGCTTTCCGCGCAGGTCGCGCCCAAGTGCGGTCAGGATCTGTGGTTTGACAGCCAGAAGAATGCAGGTCGCGCCATCGATTGCAGCGGGGGCATCAAAGATGGCGCGGACACCCAATGATGCATGCAACCGGTCACGGATCCCCGGATCGGCATCGCTGACTACAACCTCGGAGGCCGAATAGAGGCCGGCGGCGATTGCCCGCGCCAGGATTGCGCCGCCCATCTGCCCGCCACCGATCACTGCAAGCCGTCGCATGGGAGATCCGTCCGTAGCACTCATCGTCATGGGTGCATTGTGCCCGAGAGCGCGACTGCGTGACGTCCGGCGCACCGATTGCCGGTCACCGGCGGCTTCACTTCAGTCCCGACACGGCAGGCGCATCATCGCTATCCTCGGACCGCGCGTATCGCAAACGTCCGGTTGATTGCGAAACGCAGTGAAGCGAGGGAGACGCAATGAAGATCACCGATATCGAGTGCTACCCAGTCTGGGGAGGATCGCGGAACTACTTCTTCGTGGTGGTCGACACTGACGAGGGGATCTGGGGTATTGGCGAAGCCGGCCTGACAGGCCGTGAGTTGGCGGTCCAAGGGGTCATCGAACACTTCAAGACCTTCCTTGTCGGCCAGGACCCATTCAGGATCGAATACCTCTGGCAGATGATGTCTCGCGGTGGGTTCTTCCCGGCGCAGAACATCGCGACCTCGGCAATTGCGGCGATCGACATCGCACTCTGGGACATCAAGGGGAAGGCCCTGAATGTTCCGGTGTACGAACTCCTCGGCGGACTCTGCCGCGACAAGGTCGTCTGTTACCCGCACATCCAACGTCCCTCCATCGAGGAGTTGGTTGAAAATGCCCGGAAGCACGTTGCCGAAGGGTGGAAGTTCGTGCGGTGGGGCCTGTCGGAGTTCGGAAACATCCTGGAGCCGTCGGTCGCCATTCCACAGGCGGTACGTGAGTTCGCAGCCCTCCGCAAGGCGCTTGGCGACAGCGTGGAACTGTGCTTCGATATTCACACCCGGCTGGATCCAGCCGATTCCATCAGGCTTTGCCGGGCGGTCGAGGAGTTCAACCCCTTCTTCATGGAGGATCCGATCCGCGCCGAGAGCATGCAAAGCCTGCGTCTCGTCCGTCAACACGTGCATTCGCCAATCGCGGTCGGCGAACAATTCGCAAGCAAGTGGGAGTTCCGGCAGGTCATCGAGGAAGAGCTGATGGATTTCTGCCGGGTAGACCTTGGCATCTGCGGTGGTCTCACCGAAGCCAAGAAAATCGCGGGTTGGTGCGAAACGCATTACATCAAGTTGGCAACCCACAATCCGCTAGGACCGGTCTCGACCGCGGCGTGCCTGCACCTCAATCTTTCATCGCCACTCGTCGGCGTGCAGGAACAGCCGCGGAAACCGGGCACCTCACTCATGGACGTCGTGACCGTCCAGGTTCCGTGGGAGAACGGGTACCTCCTGCCACCAACGCGACCGGGACTCGGGATCGACTTCGACCGTGACGCGGCGCGCAAGCATCCGTTCCAGATTGCCGAACTGCCCCAGTTGCGTCGCCTGGATGGAAGCATCACCAACTGGTGAGCCGCGAGCGAGCCTTGCCCCGGAAGACAGGTCTTCGGCAACAGCGGACGGGGCAAGGCGCGCCAAGGATTGGGCGGGAAAGGAAATGGCAGCATGAAAGTGACCGGGATCGAAACGATCCAACTGGAGGAGTTCGGCAACATCCTCTTCGTGCAGGTTCATACCGATGACGGGATTGTCGGGTTGGGTGAGACGTTCTTCGGCGCACCCGAAGTCGCCTCGTACCTGCATGAGACCGTAGCACCGAAGCTGATCGGGCAGGATCCCGGTCGCATCGACCGACTTCGCACTTCGCTGCCGGGTTATGTGGGAACGAAGGGAACCGGGGTCGAACGCCGGGGCCTCTCGGCAATCGACATGGCGCTCTGGGACATCAAGGGCAAGCACCTCGGGGTACCCGTCTTCGAGCTGCTCGGTGGAGCCTCCCACGATCGTGTGCGGGTCTACAACACCTGCGCCGGGTACCGGTACGTCCGCAAGACGGTCGGCCAGGCACGCGAGAACTGGGGCGTGGGCGTCGACAGTATCGGACCGTATGAGGATCTCGACGCCTGGTTGACTGGTGATGCAGGCCCCCTGGCACAAAGTCTCTTGGCCATGGGCATCACTGGGATGAAGATGTGGCCCTTTGACGAAGCTGCGTACCGCACGAACGGGACCTCGATATCGCCGCGTGAACTAGACACCGCAATGCGTCCGTTCCGGCGGGTACGCGAAGTGGTCGGCTATGACATGGACCTGATGGTTGAGCTGCATGGCCTTTGGCAGACGCCGGCTGCGCTGCAGATCGCGCAGGCATTCGAACGCGAGGACATCCGGCCGTTCTGGATCGAGGACCCAGTTCGTCCAGACGACATCGCTTCTCTCGCGCAGTTTGCCCACGGCACGCGGATCCCGACGACCGCGAGCGAACTGCTAGGGAACCGGGGTGGCTTCCGTGAACTCATGGAAGCACGCGCTGCCAGTTACGTCATGCTGGACCTTGGCTGGTGCGGAGGCATCTCCGAGGGCAAGGCCATCGCGACCCTGGCGGAGTCATTCGGGCTGCCGGTCGCACCGCACGATTGCACCGGTCCGGTGACCTGGGCGGCGGGCGTCCACGTAGCGATGAATGCCCCGAACACATTGATCCAGGAGGTTGTCCGGGCCTTCTACACGGGGTGGTACACCGAACTTGTGACTGGCCTGCCCATCGTGGCCGACGGGCACATCACGCTGCCAGACGTCCCAGGCCTTGGAACATCACTCCTGCCGGGATTGACCGAGCGCCCGGATGCAGTGGTTCGGCGGTCAGGCAACTAGAACACGGACTGGGACGCCTGACCCATTCGGTTCACGCGTCCCAGTCCGGATGCGCCTCCATGGAAGCGAACATCGTGCTGGCCGGGTGATCCTTCGGCAGGCGCGTCGGGCGTCCGTCACGGGTTACCCACACCAGTTCGATGCTTCCGAACGAAAGTGTCTCTGCACCGTCGGAATGCTGGTCGAAATCAGCAGCATCGTGAAGGCGGTATCCGAAGCGCATCCGGGGCCCGCGCATTTCCACGAGGGCGACGCGCATGACAAGTAACTGGTCGAACCGTGCGGGTCGGCGATAGTTCAGATGGGTCTGGTGGACCGCCTGGGCGTACCCGCTGGCTTCAATGTCGCCCCAAGGGAACCCGAGCGCGCGAATCCATTCCACCCTCGCCATCTCAAACCAGACAAGATAGACGGCGTGGTGGGCCACCCCCATTTGGTCCGTTTCGGCATACCGCACTCGGAATAGATGGTCGTAGATCATGCAGGGGGGTAGGGTACCCTCCAACAACCGACCGGTTTCCAATCAGGTGTCGGAAATGGCGGAATTGTTCCGCTGCGTGACGCATTTCGGACGGAGCCCATGACGACGCCAAATCCAGTCCACGAACCGACGTATTGGGAAGCACGCTACAAGGACGGCCGGACTGGCTGGGAACGGGGGGTGCCGACGCCCGCGTTCATCGATCTGCTGGAAGGCCCGAGCGCCCTTCCACCCGGACGCTTGGCGGCACCGGGGTGCGGACGGGGCCATGACGCACTCCTGTTCGCGTCCCACGGGTTCGAGGTCGTCGGGTTCGACTTTGCGCCATCGGCAGTCGCCGGTGCGACCGAACTGGCGCATTCAAAGGGACTTGACGATCACGCACGTTTCGAGCAGGCGGATGTCTTCACCCTGCATCAGCGGTATCCCGAGGCATTCGACTACGTCCTGGAACGAGCATGCTTCTGCGCGATTGCCCCGGCGGACCGTGACCGATACGTCACGAACATCAGGACAATCCTCAAGCCCGGGGGACGCCTGATTGCAAGTTTCTTCATCGGGCCAGCCGAGGGTGGGCCACCGTTCGCCGCCGACTGGGAGATCATCAAGGCTCACTTCGCACCATGGTTCGAGATTGACGAGGCGCACGAACCCGAAATCGAGACACCGATGGATGGCGCCGACTTGTTCGCGATCCTTCGCCGGGTGCGGTGATGCCGGAAACCCCCACGCCGATCGAGATTGAGGTCAAGTTGCGGGCGTCGCGTCAGGCGTTCGCCGATCTGGCCGAGGTCGGCGCATTTGGCCCTTGGCGGGTAGTGGAACAGACCGAGATCCGACTGCGGGATACCTACTTCGACACTTCCGGCCATGCGTTGGCAAGGCAACGGTGCACGTTGCGGATCCGATCCCTTGATGGGGAGGCGATTGGCGAGTTGACCCTCAAGGGACCGGCCGGAGATGCACCGGGCGGGCCGCTGGCGAGGACGGAACTCACGGTTGCCATTCCTGTGGGCATTGGGGTGCATGAATGGGACACGATCACCGAAGCCCGTCCGGTGATTGAGGCGCTGCGGATAAGGGGTATCGCATACCCTGGTGACCTCGTGGGTGGCGCGGTCCTGGTCAATCCCAGGCGTAACCTGAGACTGCGGCGTGACACCAACGCTGGACACGCGCACGATCATGCCGAGGTCATCCTTTCATTGGACGAGGTCCGGTTGGAAGGGCACCCCTACCTACGACGTTACGTGGAGATCGAACTGGTCCGTGGGGCTCCCGAAGCGATCATGGAGGTCTCGAACCTGGTTGCGGGCATGACGCGGTTGCGACCGGCACGTTCTGGGAAGGTGCAAGCGGCGCGGGCGTGGCTCGCCCGGCTCCACCCCAACCCCAGTGTCTAGAAGCGCGACGCCGCAGCACATGAAGAAGGGAACAGCGGATCAATGACACGACGAGTGACGGTTACAGGCGGATGCGGATGGATTGGCGGATGGGTAGTACGCGAACTGGTCGAACACGGGTGGACCGTGACCGTGCTGGATCGCGAGCGCCCGCCCCACCATGCGACACCCCGAGGGCTCCAGCCGGCAGTGCCCGGAGTGCGCTACCGGATCGGGAACCATGAGAACCTTGGCGACCTGATCGAGGTTTTTGCCGGTGCCGATGCGGCGATCCACCTCGCGGCGATTGCTTCCCCGGGCACGTTCCCGGACACCCATGTCTTCACGACCAACGTGGTTGGCAACTTCAATGCGTGCGAGGCCGCTGCGGTCCTCGGTCTCAAGGCACTCGCAATGGCAAGCAGCATCAATACGCTTGGGCAGGGCTATCGCACGCACCTGCACCTGCCAGACTTCGTGCCAGTCGACGAGACCCACGCCAACCGACCACAGGACCCGTACGGCCTGTCGAAGCTCCTTGGTGAGTTGACCGCCGAACAGATCCACCGTCGGACGGCAGGAAAACTGCGCGTGGTGTCGATACGGCCAAGCCTGGTGGCCCGACCGTGGGACTACCCGAACATGGAAACCCACTTCAAGACCAATCCGCTGTCCGGCGAACGGGCGCTCTTCAGCTACACCGATCCTCGCGACCTTGCGTCGATGTTCCGGCTTGCCATCGAGAGCGACAACCCCGAAGCGGCATGCACCGAGTTGTACGCGGTGCAAGATGACTCGTGGGGACTTGAACCGACGCGAGACCTGATTGCGCGGGCATACCCGGGCACCGAAAACATCCCGGGCATGACGACGATTGGTGCGACTGAGGCAGGCATTTCCAATTCGCGGGCCAAGAGGCTGCTGGGCTGGAAGGCCACACGTTCGTGGCGCAACCCGGCCGACTACATGGCCGACCCGTCGAAAGCGTGACGTTCTGCTGAACCCCGGTCAGGCCATGACCGCGGTGGTGTACAGATCAGAGGCCCGGGCCGTCAGCGGTCCGGGCTTGCCTTCCCCGATCTGCCGACCGTCGATCCGCACGACCGGAGTGACGCCACCGAGTGTCCCGGTTACAAATGCCTCGTCTGCCGAGTAGACCTGCGCAAGGGTGTAATCGCACTCGCGGGCACGACCGCCTGCTTTCTCCCAAGCATCAATAACGGTCCGCTGAGTAATTCCCTTGAAACTGTAGAGGCCTGTGGAGGTCCAGAGTTCGCCCCGTCGAACGATGAAGAAGTTGGTTGAGTTGCAGCTGGCAACGAATCCTCTCGGGTCAAGCATCAGCGCCTCATCTGCGCCGGCGTTAATCGCCTGGATGAGTGCCTGGATCAGGTTGAGGCGACTATGCGAGTTCAGACGCAAGTCGAAGACATCAGGTCCACTGGTGCGGAACGTCGAAGTGAAAAGCGTAAGTCCTCGCTCCCGCGTTTCGGGATTCGGGGCCTTGTACTCGGCGACGATCACGACGGTCGCGCCACCGATGATGAAGCGCGGATCCTGGTTCACGGTGCGCTTGACCCCTCGGGTCACCATCAGGCGGACATGCGCGCCGTCGGTCATCCCGTTGCGGTGAAGCGTTTGGCGGACCGCATCCACAACGGCCTCACGCGTCATGCCAATGTCAAGCGCGATGGAATTCGCGCCCTCGAAGAGGCGATCCATGTGGGCGTCAAGGCTGATCAATGTACCGTTGACAAGGCGAAGCCCCTCCCAGACTCCGTCGCCAAGGACAAAGCCGCTATCGAAGACGGAGACGCGCGCCTCGTGGCGGGGCACGAAGGCGCCGTTGACGTAGACAAGGACGTCTTCGTTGCGCGAGTCAGGTGCGTAGCTCTGTGCACTCCGGAAGGATGCGTCGGCGGTCATCAGCATGGCCTCATTTCATTGCCCCACCCCATCGCCGCCTGATTTAAATACGCTTCGCTGCTTCAGTGAGATGGACCCTGCTGCCAGCGGCGCGGATCAGGCGGTCGTCAATCGCCCGGGCGAGGCCGATGCCACCGGGGATCGGCGGTTGTCGCACCAAGGTTGTGACAGGGTCTATGGTGCGCGCGACAATGCGCGTCACACCGGCAGCATCAAGGTCACGGAACGATGCAAAGAGGTTGTGCGCAACGGTTTCCGGTATGGCAACTGAGCCGACACGAGAAATCATTACCCGCTGGGACAACCCAGGATCAATGAACGCATCCGCATCCTCGTCGTACACGATGAGCCCTGGCCGTTCACCGGCAGCGATGGAATCTTGCAGCAGTTGGACCATCACACGAACGGAATTCGCGGAAGGCCCAGAGACAAGGATCAAGTTCGCCCGGGGGGCGTAATGCGTCGCCAGAAGTCCCGGGGAGAGATCACCAACGTTCGAGGCAACCCGCTGAACCGCGCCAACGTGAACCGGGACTGTTACGCCAGCGTCGCGAAGTGCCTCGATGATCGCTTCCACGGGGATTGCGCCGGGTCGCAAGACACGCACACTACCGTCATCGTCGGTAGAGACGACCGTCGACTCGAGACCAATCTCGGTCGCACCTCCGTCGAGTACGAGATCGATCACGTCACCTAGGTCAGCAACCACGTGCGCGGCGCGGGTCGCGCTTGACCGCATGAACCGGTTGGCGCTTGGGGCAACGACAGGAACACCAGCGACCTCGATAAGCCCTCGCGCAACCGGGTGCGCCGGGACACGGATGGCAACGGTCGGACGGTTCGCGGATACACGACCCGGTACATCCGGATGCCTGCGCGCAACGATCGTCAGCGGACCTGGCCAGAAGCGCGTNNTCGGCGGCGGCAAGATGCACGATCAGGGGATCGCTCGCATCCCGTCGCTTCGCCTCGTAGAGGCTGGCGACGGCCCGGTCATCAAACGCGTTCGCACCAAGCCCGTAAACGGTCTCGGTCGGGAAGGCGACAAGCCCACCTGACCGGATGACAGCACCGGCCCGAGCTAGGAGACGGTGATCCGGCTTCAGGGGGTCGATCTGGATGACTTCGGCCGGGGGCATGGTCGGGAGTCTACCGTTGACCGGACGCCGCCCCACCCCATCGCCGCCTGATTTATCTGCGCTTCGCTTCATCTGGAGAGAAGACCGAAGTTGCGATGGGCCGGTTCCGGCGCGATGAAGGCAGAAACGCGAGGTTCAGCAATCTGTCGCCATCGCAGCTATGCCGGACTGCCCGGTCGCGTGCGGTCTTCCGGCGCCACGCTGAAGCGGTCAAACGCCTCGCGAAGGCGTGACCGGTCGTAGTGGGCATAGATCGTCTTGGTTGTCTCCGGCGACGCGTGGCCCAGGATGTCCTGGACTTCGGAGAGTTGGGCACCCTGGTTCAGGAGGGTTGTGGCCTTGTCGTGCCGGAAGTCATGGGGCGAGGCAGAGACCCCAGCAAGTTCGCCGTACTTGCGGACGACATTCCAGACGGTCTTCTCACTCATGGCGTAGTGGCGTCCCGCGGGGCCCGGTTGACCACGACCGGTGTCGTGTCGCAAGAAGAGGGGCTCGAACCGGTCAGCCCGGGCCTCGAGATAGACGCGGATTGCCGTCATCGTGTCCGGATCGAAGAAGACGGTTCGCTCCTTCTGGCCCTTGCCAGTGACGAGGGCCTCCAGGGCGTGCCCGTCGGCGACACACCCCCGGGTGAGGGAGGCAACCTCGGCACGACGCATGCCAGTCGCGTAGAGAACACGCAGGATGGCGCGGTCCCGCAGCAGTTCAAGGCGGGCGCGCTGTGACGCCGCCCCGTCGGGGACGGGCATCGGGAGTGCTTCGGCCAACAGGACGATGGACGGGAGGCGGGGATCGATTCGTGGCGCAAGATATGGCCCGGGCCTGCCGATGACGTCCCGGACCGCGCTGCGGGTCCGTTCGATCGTGACCCCGGCGGGCAGGAGGTCGTGCCGGTCCAGGTATCGGTAGAAGGCACGCATCCCGGCCAGGTAGGTCACCTGAGTGCCACGCGGGCGTCGACCATAGCGCCTGATCAACCATGCCGCGAAGCGTTCAGCGACTCCGGTCGGGAGGGAAGTGGTTGGCGACGTTTCGGAGATGCCAAGACCATCGAGAAAGTTGAAGAAGTGGTCAAGTGACTGCATGTAGCTGCGGGTCGTCTCCGGGGAACGGCCAACAAGGCTAGACCCAAATCGCACGCGGGCGGCTCCTAGAGAGATCGAAGCACTCCGATCTGCAGTGGAGACGGTTCTGGAAGCCCCTTCCGACATGGAAGGGGCTTCGGAAAGGAAGTCGTCCGGTTGGTCGGCGTCGAAGCCTCTGGTTGTCACACCGAGTTAACGGGAGAAGGGGCCCTGACGATGCGTGCCGGTGACACGAGCGTCTCCCGAACGAAGACCACGAGGACCACGGCGGCCAAGATCCCTGTACCCGAGAGACAGAACGCAGCCGGCCCGAGACCGATGAGGTCCGCTATTGCACCCACGGCAAGCGGCCCACCCGACGTGCCGGAATCGCCGATAAGACGCCACACCCCAAGGAACTCCCCGGTTGCCTCCTTGGGCGCGAGGTCGGCGCCGAGGGTCATCATCGTGCCTGATCCGATGCCGTTGCCAAACCCCATGACGCACGTTGCGACCAGAAGAGTGGTGTAGTTGACTGCAAATGGAACCATGGCCATGCCGATGGCAAGCACGATGAAGCTGGGAACGGACGCGAACTTCCGCCCAAGCTTGTCCATCAGGATGCCGGCAGGGAGAAAGAGAGACATATCAACTGCACTCGAGATACTGACGATCGATCCGATCTCGACGACGGTCAGGCCGAGGGTATTCGCACCGTAGAGGGGCACGATCAGTTGGCGCCCAGCGCGGATCATCTGCGCGAAGATCTGCGCTGAACCGGCCGCG
Organism: Chloroflexi bacterium UBA2235; assembly: GCA_002347925.1. GTDB lineage: Bacteria > Chloroflexota > UBA11872 > UBA12225 > UBA12225 > UBA12225. Next base: position 31,067 of record DDYL01000161.1, read on the forward strand.
GTCAGGTCACGCCAGTGCCGTCGGGCAACCGCGCCGACCACCGACCACTGCATGTGTTTGCCAGCGCGACCGGTCACATGGCGGGTCTCGGTGATTGCAAAGACCGAGATCACCGCACCGATTGCGGACATCGCACCGGCGATATAGAAGGAGGCTTCGAGGCCGAACCAGAGACCGATGAGGCCGCCGACAAAGGGGCCGACAAACGTGCCGATGCGTCCGACACCTCCAAATGTAGAGAGTGCCCGCCCTCGGTCGGCAAGCGGCACAACGTCCGCAATGTAGGCCATTCTGGACAAGTTCCACATGGCCGACCCGACACCGGCAATGAGGCGTAGCAGGACAAGCAGGGCGAATGCCGGGAACAACCCGAACGCACCTGCAAGCAGTGGAGTGGTACCCATGAGCAAGGTGGCGATGGCGGCGGCGATGGTGCCCGCAACCATGACGGGCTTGCGTCCCCACCTTTCGATCAACATGCCGGCGGGAACATCCCCCAACAGGGTCCCAAGGCCCGCCCCGGCGACCACAAGGGAAACCAGGCTGAAGTTGACCTCAAACTGCTGTTGGGTGAAGAGCGGCAACGTGGGCACAAGGATGCCCTGTCCCGCACTGAGGAGCAGTGACGGGACGTATACGGGCAGGACGAGCGAAAACGCGCGGCTGCGACTCACTTGGCGACTACCATCGCCGATCAGTGACCGAGATCGCGGAACAGTTGACGACAATACTCAGCACTCTTGCCGTCACGGTACATCTGGTCACCTTCGCGGACACCCTCGATGGCCATCGCGCCGGTGTAGCCGGCACCGAACATGGCGGCGACGGCAAACCGGTAGTCCATATCGCCGTCCGGCAGGGGCACCTTGATGTAGTAGGCCTTCTGGACTTCTGGCACGTGCACGCGAATGAGTTGCTTGCAATGCCAGTACTTGGCACGCGGGGCGAGGGCCACGATGCAGCGCTCGACAGATTCCTCGGGCTCTTCGTAGCACCAGTAGAGATTGCCGAGGTCAGGATTGCACCCGACATTAGGCAGTCCGATGAGGTCCAGGAGGTGAAGGGTGCTCCACGAGTTATCGGCAATGGAGTGCTGGTGCATCTCGATGGCGATGGATACACCCAGACCCGCAGCGATCTTCCCGACTTCACGCATGTGGTGGGCCGTAATCTCGAAGTCAGCCTCGGTTGCATAGCGGCTTCCACCCTGGGAGATGCGCTCTCCAACGCCATTGGCACCCGGTCCGGTCGGATCGGACGCCGGAGTGCTGACCGTCATGTTGACGAGGTTGCACCCGATGGCATGGGCCTGGTGGATTGCGCGCTCAACGCGTTCGCGACTGGAGTGCGCCGCGCGGGGGCTCGCAAAACCTCCGCCTCCGCGGATCACCGCGGCCGGGACGCCGGCATCGGCGAGTTCCTTGCCAAGGTCGCGAATGGTGGCATCGGACGTCCCCCGCGGCTGTACGCCAACCTCGACACCCTCGAACCCGCGCGCATG
>DDYL01000161.1:32582-33964 GCA_002347925.1 Chloroflexi bacterium UBA2235
ATCGTCAAATGGGTAGAAAGCCGACCGACGAAACGCATACGTGATCTTCATGAACCGCTCCCCCTCTTTCGACGCACCGCCACGGGACGACCGCGTGCCGACTGGCGACGACCATGCTGGCCCACACTCTACGGACCAACGAGTGGCACGTACTGTCGCGCCGCACCCGTGTGCGTGTCAACCGCACCATCGCACCTGGTTCACCCCGAAACGGAGGATGGTGGCGACACGGTATCCGCATTTGTCACGACAAGGCTGGGCATGGCGCCAAGGTCGCCAAGCACCCGGCGCGCGAGGCCACTCTTCATCCCATGGGGAGGCCATGGATGGAAGTTGTCGTTCCAGGTCCGCACCTGATAATTGGGAACACCGGCGAGGCGTCCACCGCTTGGGTCATACCAGTTGTTGATTGTCGCGCATGCGACGGGGACGCCGGGACGTGCGGCGGGCCAAATCCGCGGACGGATGCCGAACATGATGCTGCCGGCTTCGCGGATGAGATCCAGCGGGGCGTCGATGCAGATACCGTGTCGCAGTGTCGCGCCACCGTCCCATGGCACAGGCAGGTCAGATTCCGTGGCTCGGTGCGCCGCGATCAAGAGGTGCTTGATGACCGACCCCCCCTTGCTATGCCCGATGAGCGTGACTGAGGTACCGGGGTTCATGTGTCGAAGGTCGGCCGCTACCGTCGCAACGGCACGGTCGACCGACGCAAAGGTCGACCCGCCCGGAAGCCGGCGCCAGTCGAAGAAGGTGATCCCGGTCTCGATGGACAGGAGGCGTCGCGCGTCGGACCCGGCGGTTGTCCATCGGGACCGAAACCGGTGCCAGTCATCCATTGACCAACCGGCGAAGGCGCAGACCCACGCCCACCACGCGTCGGGTGCGTCGAACCACGAGTCGGTCCAGATGCCGGGAATGGCGTAGAGGACACGCGCCGAGATGTGGGGAAGCGACGCAGTCGCAATCTGAGCCACCGGGTGCGCCACCCCTGTCATGACGGGATTTCCGCGCGCAGGCTGGTGGCAGTCGACGAACTCGCCATGACGCAAAAAACCCCGGTGCTTGGCACCGGGGGTATTGCTGAAGTCTTGGCCCATTGATGCTGCCACATCGTTGGACATTGCCCTGATCCTGTACCTGCTTGGGAGGGAGGTTCTGGCGACTAGGGAGATCGCTGGATCAGCGGGTTTGTTCCGACTTCAACATAACTATCGACCCGAGTCGGCATTCCTGAAGGGGTGCGGCACATCACTTGAAAAAATGTCCGGCGGCCTCTCCCGCGGGCCCTGTTCACGACCGGGCCGGGACGCAAAAAACCCCCGGTGGCATCCACCGGGGGTGTTGCTGAAGTCTTGGTCCATTGATGCTGCCACATCGTT
>DDYL01000100.1:0-239 GCA_002347925.1 Chloroflexi bacterium UBA2235
CGGCGCACGGGGGATAGTTCACAACCCTTCCGCATGGCATCGCGTGGATCGCGCGACCATTCGGTTGATTGATGCCCTCCGTGCCGATACCACCGGACACGATTGCGAGAAAGCGAGACTCCCATGGTCACCAAGCGCGAACACGAACTCGACCTTGCCGCCGCCGAACACCACCGCAAGGCCGCCCACCACTTCACCATCGCCGCACATGAGCACACCAAGGCCGCCGAAGCCGATTC
>DDYL01000100.1:249-3216 GCA_002347925.1 Chloroflexi bacterium UBA2235
CGCACCCTCACGTCTCCTCGCGTACGGTCATCAAATCGAAGGCATCCGCCATGCGGAGATCGCCGCCGTCGACGAGGACCAGGCCGATCCCGAGGACGAGGATCACGGTCACGCTGCCCACACCCACGCCGCCGCGCACTGACCACGCAACGAAGTGACGGCCTCGATCCTGGCCTTCACGCCGTAGGGGTTTCGGACCCTATGCACGACCCTCGGACCTTTGGGAACGAGGGTCGTTCCATTTCTGGGTGACTTGCCTTGTGCCTTGCGTCAGTCGTCACCGCCAGACCGGTCGGCCCGGCGGACCTATCCGGCCGCCACCGGGGCGCCGATGCGGGCATCCTGGCGCATCTGCGATTTCATGAGATTGGCGTAGGCGCCATCCCGGGACATCAGGTCGGCGTGCGTGCCAACCTCGGCGATGCGTCCGGCGTGGAGGACCACGATGCGGTCGGCGTTGCGGATGGTCGAAAGCCGATGCGCGATGATCAGGACGGCGCGACCTGCCGACGCCGCCACCAACGCATCCCGGACAGACGCCTCGTTCGCGGCATCAAGGTGCGAGGTCGCCTCATCGAGGATCAGGATCGGGGTCTCACGCAGGAGGGCGCGCGCCAGGGCAAGGCGCTGACGTTGCCCGCCAGAGAGTGACGCGCCACGTTCCTCGAGTCGCGTGTCGTACCCGTCGGGCAGGGCCTCGATGAACTGGTGCGCTTGGGCGCGCCGGCAGGCGGCCTCAACATCGGCGTCGGTCGCTTCCGGGCGGGCAAGGCGGATGTTCTCGCGGACGGTTCGCCGGAACAGGTAGATGTCCTGCGTGACGACCGCCATGCGGCCACGCAGGTCGTCGAGGATATCTGTGCGGGCATCGCGGCCCTCGACCCGGATCATCCCCACCTGCGGGTCCCAGAACCGCAGTGCGAGGTGGGCAACCGTCGATTTGCCGGCCCCGGACTGCCCCACAAGGGCAACCGTTTCTCCGGCACGGATCGCGAAACTGACGTCGGCAAGCGCGGGGGGCAGGCCCGGTTCGTAGGCGAAGGTCACCCCATCGAACTCGATTGCGGGATGGTCGGCGGGAGACCCGGCATCCGTACGGACACCCGGGCCGTCATCGACCGCCACCGGCGCATCATGGACCCGGAAGAGGCGCCGGCCAGACCCGAACGCACCCTGCAGTTCCTTGGCAACCTGCGAGATCTGGGCAATCGGCCCGAAACAGGTGAACGCAAGCATGGTCAGGAGGGGCAGGTCGGTGGCACGGATCGTGCCTTGCGTCGAAAGCCACCCGCCGAACGCAAGCACCGCAAGTCCGCCGTAGGCCTGCGTACCCTCGATCATGCCGGTCTGGAAACCGAGTTGGCGCCCGTACGCCACTTGCAGGCTCGTCAGGGCCTCACTCTGGCGCGTGATCTCGGCAAGGCGGCGCGTCCCGTACGAGTACGCCAGAACCTCGCGCAGGCCCTGCACGCTGTCGGCGACATGCGCGTTGACGAGGCCGGTCTGCGCACGCAGGCGGTTGCCGATGCGGTCGGTCCGGCTACCGATCAGGTACGGACTGAACCCGACGGCGATCAGGAAGGGCACAAGCACGAGGGCGAGGACCCACGAGTTCGCTGCCAGGACTGCGAGGGCAAAGCCGGGCACGAGGACGGCGACGAACGCCGGGGCGATTGCGTGGGCGAAGAAACTCTCGACCGTCTCGATGTCGCCGGTCATCATGCTCGTCAGGTCGCCGGTGCGACGCCCCAGGAGATAGGCAGGGGCAAGGCGTTCCAGGCGAGCAAAGAGGGAAATCCGCATCTCGCAGAGGAGGCGGTAGGCCATGTCGTGGCTGATCCAACTCTCGTACCACGCCAGGCCGGCGGCCACGATGGCGATCACCGGCACGCCAATGGCGAGGGTGGCGACCGTGTCGGACATGCCCGGCACACCGGCCGCCCCGGCGAGGATTCCCGACGTCACGCCGAGTGCAACCGATGCCGCTGCCCCGAGGATGCCGGCAGCCAAGGTGATGGACAGACGCACCCACTGCGGGCGCACGAGTTGCAGGAGGCGCCACCCGGTCTCGATCACACCGGCATCGTCAGCATCAGCTTCGGCAACCGCCGTCATGCCCACCTTGGATACGGACGCCACCCGTCCGGGTTCGGTGGGCGACTGGACCGGAGTGGCATCGACCGGAACGAAGTCCGCGGAGTCCTCGACCGCGTACGTGACTTCCTGCGCGGCGACGAGGCGCGCGAAGGCCCCATCGCGTTGGCGCAGGTCGGCGGGCGTACCGGCTTCGACGACCTGCCCACGGTCTAGCACCACCACTTGGTCGCACTGCGACACGGTCGAGAGACGGTGCGCAATCACGATGGTGGTGCGTCCGCGCATCGCCTCGGCGAGTGCGGTCTGGATGATTGCCTCGTTCTCGGCATCGACGTGCGAGGTCGCCTCATCCAGGATCAGGATCGGCGCATCCTTCAGGAGGGCGCGGGCGATCGCCAGTCGCTGCCGTTGTCCGCCCGAGAGGCGCAGGCCACGTTCGCCGACAATCGTGCCGTAGCCCGCGGGTAACTCGGAGACGAATGCGTGCGCCCCGGCGGCGGTGCAGGCGCGCACCAAGTCGGCATCCGAAGCGTCGGCACGGGCGACGCGCAGGTTGTCGGCCACCGTGCCGTGGAACAGCCACGTGTCCTGTGAGACCAACGCCATCTGGTCGCGGACCTGTGCCCGGGTCATCGTGCGCAGGTCGTGCCCGCCGATCATGACCGTGCCGCCTTGCGGATCAAAGAAGCGCATCAGGAGGGAGACAACGGTGCTCTTCCCGGCACCGGACGGACCGACGATGGCGAGTGACCCACCGGCGGGAACGGCGAACGAGACGCCGGTGAGTGCAGGTTGACGCGCAGTCCCGCCGGTGGCGCGCGGGTAGGTGAAGGTGACGTCGCGCAGGGCGATCACCGGTTCGATCGCCTT
>DDYL01000100.1:3235-7206 GCA_002347925.1 Chloroflexi bacterium UBA2235
TTCTGGTGGCGCAGCTGTCGGAGTTCTCGGATTGGCCGGAAGACCTCGACGCCGAGGAAGAGGAGGATCATCAGCGGCGCGAGGCCAAGGTCACCGGCCTCGACGCGGACGGCACCCCACGCCAGGGTGACCGCCGCCCCGGCAAGCATGGCGACATTCGAGACGCCACCCTCGGCGATGTTCAGGGCAAGGACCGACATTGTCGCCTCGAAGAGGGACCAACTCCGTCTGGCAAGGTCCTTGCCGGTGCGGGCACCCTGCCCGAACGCCTTGAGGGTAGGTAACCCCTGGATGGCATCGACGAACTCGGCAGCCAGGTCGTCGTACGCGCGACGGCGTTCGACGGAGGTGACATTGGTGCGGGTACGGAACAGGTTGGGGGCAAGCAGGGCGAGGGCGGCAAAGGCGAGGAAGAGGAGTGCCGACGGCAGGTCGATCCATGCCATGAGGAGGAAGATGCCGACCGGTGCGACGAACGAGACGACGAGTTGGGGCAGGTAGCGCCCGAAGTAGATGTCGAGTTGCTCGACCGCCTCGACGGCGGCGACAAGGACATCACCGGTGCGTCGGGTGCCAAGCGAACCTGGACCGAGGTCGAGCAGGTGCGCGTAGATGCGTCCTCGCAGGCGGACCTTCATGCGGGCGGCGGTTTCATGCCCGACGAGTTGCTGCAACGTAATGAAGGTGAGCCGCAGAAAGGGCAATGCGACGACGGCAAGCAACCATGGCACCACATCGCCGAATGGCTTGCCCGCGAAGAGATCGGCAAGGGCAACCCCCTGGACCGACAGGCGGAGGACACCCGATGCCGATGCAAGGAGGCCGAAACCGGCGGCGAGGGCGATGCGTCCGCGGACCCCATCGGTCTGCGCGAAAAGGCGCCGGGGGATCGACGCCGGGGCGGTTCCGTTGGTGGATGCGGTCATGGCGGTCGACTTCCTGGCAGGGCCGGGGCGCATTCCTGCGAATCGTTTGCAACAAGCCAGCGCATGGTGTCACGCGCGGGCATGGTTGTCAACTGGGTGGTCGGGATGCCCACACCCAACCCAGTACCCTTCCCGCATGCCCATGCTGCTTCCCCACATGCCCGTCACGAATGGCGAAGCGTCCTGCAATGAGGGGCGACGGGATGGCGCGGATGTCTAGGCGGTCTCCTTCCCCGGGCCGGCCACCCGTCGTCCTCATCTGTGGCGGGGGCATTGGCGGGCTTGTCGCGGCCCTCTGTCTTGACCGTGCGGGCCTGCATCCGGTTGTCTTCGAGGCAGCCAGGCAGATCCGTCCCCTTGGCGTGGGCATCAACCTCCTTCCCCATGCGGTCCGCATCCTCACCGCCCTGGATCTCGGTCCCGCCCTGGCCTCTGCCGGGATTGCCACTGCCGACCTGCGTTACTACACCCGGCGGGGTGAACCGATCTGGGCCGAACCGCGAGGCATCGACGCCGGATACCGGTGGCCCCAATACTCGGTTCACCGGGGCGAACTGCAGATGCTTCTGCTGGACGCCGTCCGCACCCGTCTCGGGCCCGACCGCGTCCATACCGGACATGCCTTGGCCTCCTTCGAGACAACTGCCAGTGGTGTCGAGGCCACATTCACCGACCGGACTTCAGGTAACACCGTTGCGAATGTGCACGGTGATCTGCTGATCGGTGCCGACGGCATCCACTCGGTCGTGCGCGCGCATCACTACCCCGATGAACGCGAACCCGTCTTCTCCGGACGCCTCCTGTGGCGGGGCGTGACCGAGGCCGACCCGTTCCTCACTGGACGGTCGATGATCATGGCCGGACACGCCAACCAGAAGTTCGTTGCCTACCCGATTGGTCCGGGATCCTCCGGACGGATGCGCATCAACTGGATTGCCGAACGGTGCGTGTCGGATCCTTCCAACCGGGGGCGATCAAGCGGAGCCGAGACCGATGCGACACCGGTGGTCCGCGACTGGAACCGTACTGTCGACCCGTCCCACTTCCTGCCATGGTTCGAGGATTGGCGCTTTCCGTGGCTTGATGTCCCCGCCCTGATCCGTGGTGCCGGGGCCGTCTATGAGTTCCCGATGTCCGACCGTGATCCCGTCGCACGATGGAGTTTCGGGCGCACCACCCTGCTTGGGGATGCCGCCCATCCGATGTACCCCGTCGGTTCGAACGGTGCCTCGCAAGCCATCCTCGATGCCCTCGCCCTTGCGAACGCCCTGCGCCACGCGGAACCGGGTTCGGACCTTGCAGACGCCCTGACCAGCTACGAGGCCGCGCGCCTTGGCCCGACCTCGCAAATCGTCCTTGCCAACCGCCAGCAGGGACCCGAGGCGGTGATGCAGATGGTCGAGGAACGCGCGCCCGACGGCTTCAAGCATCTTTCCGACGTGATCTCCGATGCCGAACTCGCCGACACGGCCCGCCATTACAAGCGATTGGCGGGCTTTGATCCCGATGCCCTGAACCGGCAGGGCGACACCCTCTTTCCGGAGACCGATGTTGATGCCGACGCCTGAACCGCCCGGTCTCACCTTCGCGTTCGAGGCGCGGGTCGATGTCGGCACTCCGGTCACGATCGGTGAGACCCCGGCCGGAACCCGTCGGATTGTGCCAATCCTCGGAGGCAGCTTTGAAGGCCCGCACCTGCGAGGCATCGTGCATGCCGGCGCCGACTGGCAGGTGCTTCGGCGGGATGGGGTCTCTGATATCGAGGCACGCTACCTATTGGAAACCGATGCCGGTGCCCTCGTGACGGTCGTGAACCGAGGCCTGCGTCATGCCCCGTCCGGGGTCATGGTCCGCCTGAACGCCGGCGAGGCCGTCGATCCCTCATTGGTCTATTTCCGCACCGTCGCCACTTTCGAGACGGCCGAACCCGCCCTGGCATGGTTGACCCGGTCGGTGGTTGTGGGAACTGGCGCGCGCCATCCCGCCCAAGTGGTCATCCAGTTCTGGACGGTCACATAAATGGAGGGCCCGGTCTTCCCGGGGTCTTGATGCGCCGCGTTGCCACACGCGCTATCGTTGGATCGACATGAGCCGCCGGGATTCCGACCACACAACGAATTCGTCGCCCCTGCCCACCCCGGATGCAGGTACGGCGGCGTTTGGTTCGCAGTCATCCCTGCCCGACGCCACGGTGGGAACACTCACCGTCGGGGCCACGGCCGAAGCGGATCCCAAGCCCAAGGTGCCTGACGTCTGGGATGACGACTGGGACCCGTTCGAAGCCATCCCGCCGATCAACTGGCAATCGCCTTACGTGGTCCGCACGATCATCGCGTTCCTTGCGTCGATCCTCATTGGTGCGTCCGGTGGGTTTGTCTACCTGCGGTTCATCTCTCCGCCATCGGCAACGCTGTTCGTGGAGACCTTCGCATCGCCTTATCTCGGGGAGTTGTGGTGGCGGATGAAGGGGTCCGACCTGATCGGCCTGCGATGGACACCCGACGGCTACCGGTTTTCACCGCGACCCGGCCAGAGTGCCTACATCACCTTCGATGTCACGGACGTGGTGATCCCTTATCCCACGTGGCGCACAAGCCTGCGTGATGCCATTGGCAGTTATCCCCCACCGTCTGCCGACCGCCTGATCCTTGACCTGCGCACCGAACGCCGGGGCAATTACCTGACCGTCTTCGAGCGGCCCCCTTTGCACGTGCAGGTATCTCAGTATGGCCTGATGATCACCACTCCGGATCCAGCCAACCCCAAGGAGATGCGCAACACCATCCTGCCGGACCCGACCCGGCCCGAGGGATCCATCTGGCAGCTCGAATACGTCGATGGCGTGGCGTCACTGGCAATCGACGGACGTCCGATCTGGAAGGGCCAGGTTGCCAACCTGGACAAGACGGTGATGATCGGCGAGACCCGTAGCGACCCCGAACACGACGGGACCATGATTGTGCGGTCGGTCAAGTTCGGGGGCGCACGCTAGTCCCGATCCCCCGCCGGGTTCCCCAACTGGTCGGATGCCATCCCTGCCCGCCA
>DDYL01000100.1:7224-10297 GCA_002347925.1 Chloroflexi bacterium UBA2235
ATCTGGGTTCGGGATGATTTCCGTCTCCTGGACCCAGAAGAACCGCCGTTGCCCGGAGGGGATGCGGGCAACGCTACCCGCGGGCCAGATTGGAACCGCGGACCATGTCTCGGGCGGTGTTCCCCTGCGGAAGTGCGGGTAGCACCGCCTGAACATCCGTCACCAACGATCACCCCAGGCGCTTGCGGATCCGTGGATCAAGCAGGTCACGAAGCGAGTCGCCTAGCAGGTTGCAGCAAAGCACCGTCAGGGTGATCGCCATGCCCGGGAAGATCACCAGCCACCACGGTGGCTTGAACGCCTCCGCGAGGACCCCGCCAAGCATGTTTCCCCAACTGGGTGCCGGTGGCTGGATGCCGATCCCGAGGAAACTCAGCGCCGCCTCGGCAAAGATTGCCGTGCCAAGGTTGACCGTGACGAGGACCAGCCACGGCGCGAGGCATTGCGGTGCCACGTGCCGGCGCATGATCCGCCACGGCGAAGCCCCGAGGGCACGCGCCGCATCGACGAACTGGTATTCGCGAACCGACAGCACCACCGATCGCACGACCCGGCATGTACCCGGTACACGCGTCACCGCAATCGCGATGATGACCGTCCGCAAGCCAGCCCCGAGGCCGATCAGCAGCAGCATGGCCAGGATGAGGGTCGGGAAGGCCAGCAGGACCTCCAGGATGCGTTGCAGCACCATGTCGAATTTCTTGCCGGAGTAGCCACTCAGCACGCCAAGGATGAACCCGATGCCGTCGCCGATGATCACTGAGGTTGCGGCGACGAACAGGGTCACGCGTGCGCCATGGATCAGGCGGCTGAGGGTATCGCGTCCAAGGTTGTCGGTACCGATCAGATGAAGCATCGACGGGGGCTTGCGGGTCTGGGCGAAGTTCGTCTTGAGTGGATCGAATGGTGCAACGTCGTACGCCATGATCGCGATGAGGGCCACGATGATCAGCAACACCGCGCTGATCACCCCGAGAGGCGCCCGGCGGCACATGCGCAGGAAGGTCTGGGTCCATCGGGTCGCAGGTGACGGGCGCAGGGATGTCCCAAGCCCCGCAAGGTGGGACGGTGATGATGTGGTGGCCATTGATCGCTGCCCTTAGCCGTACCGGATTCGCGGGTCAAGCCACGCATAGCTGACGTCCACGATGAGATTGATCACCGTGTAGAGGACGCCATAGAGGAAGACGAGGTTCTGGATGACCATCCAGTCACGTTCGTTCAGCGCCTGTACCAGTGCCAGGCCAAGACCCGGCACCCCGAACGCCCGTTCGACCGCGACCGATCCGCCAAGCAATCCCCCCAGGGCAAGCCCTGAAAGGGTCACGACCGGCAGCAACGCCAACCGGAGGACGTGGCGGTTGACGACAACCCGTTCGGACAAGCCCTTGGACCGGGCCGTCCGCACGTGGTCGTCGAAGAGGATTTCCAGTACCGATGATCTGGTCAGGCGTGCCGTGACGGCGCCGAGGCCGAGGCCGAGGGCTATTGCCGGGCCGGTCACGATCTGGAGGTTGCCTCGCCAGTCGTCCCAGAAATAGATGATGGTGAGTGGTGGACGCCAACTGAAGTAGAGGATCCCAACCAGGACGAGGGTCAGGCCAAGCCAGAAACTCGGCACCGCGGTCAGGAAGGTCAGGATTCCCCGGACAATCAGGTCGCCTCGCCGGTTGTGATTGATTGCACTGTATGCCCCGACGGGCACACCGATCAGCCACGAGATGATCACCGCGAGGATGCCGATCTCGGCGGTGATCGGTGCGCGCCGCATGATCAGTTCGCTGATCGGTTCGCCTCGCCAGAAGGATCGCCCGAGGTCACCCCGGGCGATATCAGCGAGCCAGCTGCCGTACTGCGCGTACAGCGGCCGGTCTAGACCCAGCGACGCACGCGCCTTCTGGAGTTCCGCGGGGGACAGCCGGTACTGCCCCTGCCCTTCACTTGAGATCTGGGCAAGGGGATCCCCCGGCAACACCCTCATGGCCATGAAGATCAGGAGGGTGATGCCGAACAATGTGACAATCGCACCGGCGAAGCGCGTGGCAAGGTACCGGGTCATCGGACCTGACTACGAATCGATCCAGGCGGTTTCCACCCGTCCCCACTGCGAGAACGCCCGGTAGTCGAAGGCCAATCCCTTCAACGCGTTGCGCCACATCAGCAAGTGGAAGGTGTAGCCAACCAGGAACCAAGGCGGGTCCGCATCCAAGGCATCCTGTGCCTGTGATGCCACCTGCGCACGTTCGTCCAGGGTCGTCGCCGCCTCGTACTGGGTCAGCAGGCTATCCACGGTCGCATTGCTGTACCCACCGTAGTTGCGGCTTGCACCCGTGCGGAAGACGGCATTGCCGATCACCGCAAGGTCACCCATTGTGTGCCCAGGCGTGTCGAGGACGATGTCGAAGTTGCCCTTCTGTTCGTCTTCGATCTGCAGCGCACGTTCGGTGATCCGGATGTTGCAGTCGATGTTCAGGGTCTGCTTCAACTGGTCCTGGAAGGCTGGTCCGAGGATTTCGGCATGCGCCGCGACGGAAGCCACGCAGAAGTCCAGTCCCTTGATCCCGTTGGCATAGCCGGCTTCGGCCATCAGTTTCTTCGCCTCGGCAATGTCGTCCTTCTTGTTCGCCCGGTAGCCGGGGAGGCGGGAGATTTCGTCCGAGGGGGTTGCCAACGGGTTGCCATACGGGATCCACCGGGTCAGGTTGATCATCTCCTGCGTCTCGAACGCGGTGATCAGGTCCTGCCGGCTGACGGCGAGATGGATCGCACGCCGGACGCGCGGATCGGCAAGTGGCCCACGCTTGGTATTGAACATGACCGCGTAGCAGCCGTAGTTCCCAAGGCGGTTCGCACCAAACTGTGCCTTCCGCTTGGCACCCTCATCCCACGTCTCGCGCGAGATGTTCCACGACATGTCGAGTTGTCCGGAAAGGACACCGGTCCCGCGGTCGGTCCAGGCCGGCACGTGGATCAGTTCAATCTGGTCCAGGTAGGGCAGTTCGGCATCCCAGTAGTTCGGGTTGCGTTCCATGATCCACCGTTCGGCCGGGCGGTGTTCCTTGAACTGGAAGGC
>DDYL01000100.1:10316-14212 GCA_002347925.1 Chloroflexi bacterium UBA2235
AGCAGGTCCATGAAGTACGCGCGCGGTGCCTTCAATGTGAACCGCACGGTCATCGAGTCGAGTGCCTCGACCTTGTCGACCGCACTGAAGATGCCCTTGTTGACGCTCACGATCCCTTCGGGCGGGGCGATGATCCTCTGGAACGACGCCACCACGTCATCTGCACTGAAGACGACACCATCGTGGAACTTCACACCGCTGCGGAGCATGAAGGTGTACTGCAACTGGTCGCTGGATATCTCCCATGCCGACGACAGGTCCGGCACGATCGTGCGCAGTCCATCGGAGAGGTTGTAGCGTACAAGCCCGTTGTACATGTGGCAAAGCGCACTTGCCGACCCGCCTTGGGTCAGGTCGAAGTGGGCGGTTGTGACGCCAAAGCCGATGCGCAGAGAACCGCCCCGCTTGGGGAAAGGTTCCGATGGGCGCTGGAGTCCTGCGCGTGATGCTTCCTGTGCATATGCAACCGGAGCCATTGTGGCGAGCGAAGCAAGCGACGCCGCCCCGGTCAGTACACCCCGGCGTCGTACCGCCGAACCAAGAAATGATGCCTGTGCGCCGCCGGCCACCGACGGCTTGTCCCGATATTCCATTCCATTCCCCTCGCCACAGGGTTACTCGGTTCAACTGGCACGCCCCGTGCCCCCGCTTGCCCAGCGGTCACGCCCACGCGGTGCCGACCTGCCCCTGCGGCGCGTGCTAGCCTAACTGCCCGTCATTGGTCAGTCAAGACCCCACACGTCGGGGCGACACACCGGGAGACCGGGGAGTGAAGGGGTGGCGGTGTGTCGTGGCTTCGGCCTGAACCTTGCGTGACCAACTGGCGCGTACCCCGCGTGACCGCACGGGTCACTGGGGCCATAGGCAACTGAGGAGAGAGAATCATGGCCAAACCATCCGGCGACGGTCGCATCCGGGTCGGCATCATCGGCAGCGGTGCCATCTCGCAGATCATCCCCCTGCCGATCCTGCGCCAGTTGCGTGAACAGTTCGAAATCGCCGCCCTCTGCGACATCTCTGCCGAGACGATGTCGATCCTCGGGGTCGAATACGGGGTTCCGGCCCACGCCCAGTTCACCGACTACCGCGCCCTCTGTGCCTCTGATCTCGTCGATGCCGTCCTGATCTGCCCGCTTGGCACCCACGTGCCCTACGCCATCGAGGCCCTCAAGCATGGCAAGCACGTCCTGGTGGAGAAGCCCCTTACCTCCCGCATCGATGAGGCGGATGCCTTCGTCGCTGCCTCGCATGAGGCCCGTGAGAAGCACGGTGCGGTCACTCTCATGGCCTACATGAAGCGCCACGACCCTGGCTACCAGTACGCACAGCGCCTGGTCCGACCGCTGGCCGACAAGGGCGAGATCCGGTTCGTGGAAGCCCACCACATCCACAGCCGCAATGAACGCTACATGGACTACTTCCCGGTCATCCGGCCAAGCGACATCCCGGATTCTGCAAGGGCAGCCGCCCGTGCCGAACACGAGGCCGTCCTGGCAGCCGCCCTCGGCCCGAACCCCGATGATCAAGTTGCCAAGTGCTTCGGCGGCATGATGGGTTCATCCATCCACGACGTCTACACACTCTCCGGCCTCCTTGGCCGTCCGAAGTCGATCATCGCCTCCGAGGTCTGGGACGATGGCCACTGCTGGCGTGCGATGTTCGAGTTCCCGAATGGCGCCAAGGTGAACTACGCGTGGATTGACATCCGTGACGTGCGTCGTTTCCAGCAGGAGTTCGCGTGCTACGGCCCCGACATCCGGGTCAGCCTGACGCTGGCCATGCCGTTCATCGCCGGCGATGCCTCCACCGTCCGCGTGCAGCAGATGGAACCGTCACCCGCCGATCCCGCACCGTATGGCCGCCATGATGGAACCGCGCACGCCGGAGATATCCGTCCGGGCATCGTGGTGCCGGGTGGCGAGGGCTGGCCCGCTGCAGGCACCGCCCATACCGAGAAGTTTGTCACTCCCGGGTTCGACAACCAGTTCAAGCGTGAGTGGCAGCACTTCCATGCGTGCATCACCCGTGGGGTCGAACCCCTGGTGGGCGCACAGGAAGCCCGTGACGACACTGCGTTCATCATCGAGTGGGCGCGGGCCACGCGGGGCGTCTGACGGTCACCGCCACACCTCTGACCTTGAAGGAGACCTCGTCCATGACCCCGGCTGTCTTCGACTGGCGTGACGACCCGATGGGCACCATCGTCGCCGTCCCGCCGATCCGTGCCCGCTTCATGCGCTTCGAACCCGGCTTCGCCCAGACGGAGGGCCACAGTCACGAACAGTCCGGCGGTTGGGAACTCTTCCTCTGCCTGGAAGGCGCCCTCGAGTTCACCATCGACGGTGTCCCGGTCGTGATCACCGCGGGGCAGGCACTCACCGCCGCCCCGTGGCAGGTGCACATCCTGCGATGCGTCAGCGATGTGCCTGCCATCCTCTACCTATCGGTCACGCCCCATGTGCCGCCGACCCACACGTGGTACGACGAACACGGCAACATCGTCGAACGCGGTCCCGGTGTTACCAATCCCACCTGGAAGGGTGAACCGGCACTGACGGCGGCCGACTTCCCGAATGTCAGGAGCCGCCCTTGACCACCGGATCCAGCACCTGACCCGAGACGACTAGCCACGCCTGCTGGGAGGCAACCCACTCCCGGTAGGCTGCCTCGATCTCCGTCGCGAGATCCCGCGCCGCTTGCACGCGGGCGGCGACATCGGTGCGAAGCGCCCGGATCGTCGCGAGTGCCTGCAACGGATCGGCGGTGACATCCTCACGCGTGAGGGATTGCCGGACCACAAGCACTTCTCGGGGCCAGTACACCGTGATGCCCCGTCGGTCCATCCTCACGGCAGCGGACTTCATGTGTCGCGACCATGTGTCCATGAGCGTGTCAAACGCCGCCCGGATACGTTGACGCACGGCGCGCTTGTCACGCTCCTTGTATCCGCGCACGTCTGCCACGGCGTTGTGAAGGGTCTTCACCGCCGTCGACACATGGGTGTCGTCAGGCCATTCTGCCTCGGTCAGTCCTAGCGACCGGAGCTGTTTCACGATCCCCTGGCCAACTTGCGTTGAGAGGGTATGCGCCCGGGTGACGGTGTCCTTGACAGGAAAGGTGAACCGGTCGCCAACTGCCCAGTTCCAAGGGTCTTTATCACGTGCCCATCTATTATTTGTAACGACTACGAAACTCTCCATTCCTCGCCACGCCATCTCCGTCACCATGCCGGCCTCAAGCATGGAGAGTGTTGCCTCGTCGTAGACACCCGGGTGATAGAACTGATGATTGAAATCCCATTCGTTGCCGAGTTTTCCAAGGTACGGTGACCCGTCGAGTCGCCGCGCGATGAGTCCGAAGAGTTCCGCCATCGTCCGTTGGCCAGTCATGATGGCCCTGGCCCACCTTGGACGCGCCTCGCAAGCAACCATCGCGGCACGCACGATGGTTTCCGCCATGCTTGCCGTTTCCACGGGGAGCGCGATGCGTCGGTCAGGGTGCCAGGTTGCCCCTCGAGAACTTTCCTTTCCCTCGGGATCCGCGGTTATTGCACGCAGGTCGGCAAGCACCACGAGAAGCAACCCAATGACAACATCTCCCGGGTCAGAGGTAACTGACTGCAGTGGTTTGCCCACATCCCGCGCGAATGCACGAGACCACGTCTGCAGGTCTACCGGGGCCTTCCAGGATGACCCTTCCAGGTATCGCATCCACGTGAACGGATTAAGTGCCTCGGCGCACTGATAGCGCTGAAATAGAAGGTCTTTCATGTATGTGTTCACTGTGACCCGCATTCATGGGGTTGCGATGCCCGAAAGCTGGCGACTATGGCGCCACGTAGCCTGTCAGGCGGTTCCATTTGGAGAAGGTGGCCACGGAAATTCCGGATCGGCGCC
>DDYL01000217.1 GCA_002347925.1 Chloroflexi bacterium UBA2235
CGCCCCTTTTTTGTACCCGGCGTACCAGCTTCTCTCAGCGTGGACGTCAACTTAGGGAACCTGAAACCGAGACGGTACCGCTACCTGTCAGGTTGACAGAGTCCTGTCCCCGGCGTATCGTAATTGACTAGGTTGCGACGGGTAGCACGAACCGCCCATCCTTCTCATTCTCTCGTGACTTTCACCTACCATGATGCAATATCGTTGATGATAGTGGTGAAGTGATTCTTGGCGGTTACCCGCTGTCGAGTGAGTTCCATCAACGCCGCCGGCCGGTCGATATGGTTCACTGGACCGGAGTGTCCGCGGTGGCGGGTCTGGAGGCAAGGGTGCAGCGGGTCGGTCAAGGGCTGGTCGTCATTGCCCTCAGCCTCATGGCCATGGTGGCCATCGGGTCCACAACCGCGCACGCCGAAAACGCAACCATCCAGACCCCCACCGTCGCTGCGTCGCCCGTCGCGACGGCCTCTCCGACACCTTCCAATCCGGTCAGCACACCGGCAAGTCGCGTGGTTGGCAGTGCGGTCACCGGCCGGGGCATGAACCCTGATACCTGCAACACCACCATCTCCGCGCCCACGACCGACTGTCCGGTCACCATGAAACTGGTCGCGACCAACCTCAGCGCTGCCACCTCCACCTATCGCGTCGGCGACACCGTCCAGTTCGACATCGCCCTTGCCACAATCCGTCCGGTCTCCATGAACGCCATCCAGGCCTACCTCGACTTCCCGGTTTCCGACCTCCAACTTGTCACCGGACCCACGAACCTCACCCCCCGGCCGGTTTCGTCGACGGTCCTCGCCGATGACGGGATTGTTGCCGTTGCATCCGGTGCATTCGGATTGAACGCGACTGTCCTCAAGAACAGTTACACCCAGACCGGGACCGCCCCCAACATCGTCGGGCAGATCAACTTCGATGCCGGCACGGCGCTTCCGTCCAGTGGCCCCACGACCAACATCTCCCTGGTACCGGGGACGGACACCGTCATTGGCAGCGTCTTCCTCCGGATACGCAACAACCCGGTCAATCCGTCAACCGCCAGCCACACCGTCTCCCTGAAGGACTCCGCCGCATCGGGTGGCCGGTACGGCATCGTCTCCACCGTCAACGGCACCTCCACCGGCACCAACATCCTCGGCCCGGTCTCCGGCACCACGGTTGCCGTCGCGCAGACCATCGCCAATGTCACCGCCATCCCCGCGACGCCGGTTGTGGGCACGGTCCGGCGCATCGGTGATGTCGTTCCCGTCGCCTTGGTCATCAATCCAACCACCACCGTGCGCAATGCCAACCGCGCCCGCGTCACTGCCACCTTCAACACCGCCGACTTCATGCTTGTCAGCGGGCCAACCGGATCACCCCCGACCGCCGTGACCGCGGGTGCCTCCACCGGCTTCGCTGATACCACTGGCAGCGCGTTCGGGTCACCCACTTCGGCATCTTCCTACACCGTTTCCGGGACAACCGGAACGGTCACCATCACGGTCACCGGCATCAACCGCCTCGCCGTTGATGCCGGGTCAGGCCCCCACGTGGTCGCCACGGTCTATTTGCGACCGTTGCGCCGGGGCAGCCTCGATATAAATACGACCGCCGCGACCATTGGCGAGTTCACCGCCAATGGCGACAACCCGGACTTCAACTGGACAATCACCACCACCAGTGGCACCGTCGCATCGGTCCCTGCCGTACGCGGCACAGTCGGCCTCGGCCTGACCGTCTCATTCCCGCCCGCGGTTACCTCCGGCCTCGCCCCGCCACTCGAGGTCACCACCACCGGCACCGTCGCCACCGGCACGGTCACCGACCTCCGGTTCCTGGACGTCCAGGTTGCGGCCCTTGCCGGGACGGCCGACATGCAGCAGGCCGACCGGTTCGACCTCGACATCACCTACGACCCGACGCAGATCAGCTTCGCAACATCCCCCGCCAGTGGCACCGACTTCGCCCTGGCCAGCGGCATCGCTGCGGGCGCCAACAGTGCCGTCGCCGTCGCCACCCCCGGGACGGTGCAGGTCCGCCTCGTGCGCACCGCGACACCCTCACTCCTGACGACCCCGACCGCCGTGGTCCGCCTTCGGTTCAGCGTCCTGGCAGGCATCCCGGCCACCTCGGCCGTCACCCTCGGCATCGCCACCACCACCGATATCCGCCAGCAGGCGGGGACACCGTTCGTCACCAACCTGTACGACAGCGGTCGCGACGCGCAAACCCTTGACGTCCTGCCCGCGGTCACCCGCCAGAAGCCATCGACCCTCACCGTCGAAGCCCTCCTGCAGGGCCGTGCCGCCACCGATGCGGATGCACGCTTCATCCAGACGATGCGCGTCGGCCTGCGACGGCCCGGCGAGACCACCTTCGCCATCCGGCGCGCCCAACCGGTCACTCCCCCGTCGGTTGCCACGGACGGCACCAACCCGGCCACCGCCTCGGCCACGATGCGCTACACCGGCACGAGTGCCCGCAAACCCGGTTCCACCACGCCCCTGAGCACCGTGACCATCGGCGACCTTGAACCCGGTACCTACGACGTCCTCGTCAAGGGCCGGTCAGCCCTCACCGTCATCATCCGGGGCATCTCCCTGACGCCCGGGGGAACCACCACCGCACCGGCAACGACCGTCATCAGCCTGCCCGAGGGTGATGCCTCCGGCGATGACGCGATCAACAGTGCCGACTTCGTTGCCTTGTCACGCACCTTCGGGACCGAGACGACCTCCACCGCCGATTTCAACCAGTCCGGGTACGTGGATGCCTGGGACTTCAGCCTTCTGGCGCGGAACTTCGGTCTCAGCGGCCAACTGAACCTCGGGAACCTCACGACATCACCGGCCTTCCCAGCAACTACGACATCTGGCGCATCCCCGACGACCCATGACGTGACACTCGCCCTGCCCGCCGGGATCACCCTTGACCGGGCACGCGTGGTCGTCTCGGGCACCGCGGCCGTCGCCGCCACGTGCCCGCCATCGCAACCGGCCGGCATCACCTGCAGCGCCGATGCCACATCGCGCGTGACCCTCGTGGCCACGACCGATGGTGGCGCCGGAAGTGGTGGCACCGTCACCCTCGGGCGGTTCAACCTTGCCCCCGGAACACCCGGTACCGGCAACATCTCCGTCACCCTCGCCGAGGCAACCGGCCACGACAGTGCAAGTCCACCGACCACCGTCACCGTCCGCGCCCCGGTCACCGGTGCGGTCATCACCGTCGATCCCACCGCCACCTTCGACCTGAATGTCACCACGCAAGCACCCGGAAGCCTCACGGCCGGCATCACCCTGACGGTGGGTGGTACCGCCACCGCCACGGGTGGACGCGCGACCATCGACTACGACCCGGCACACTTCACCGCCACCTGCGCCGTGACCCAACCGGCCGGTGTCACCTGTGATGCGCAGTCCCTGTCCGGACGGGTCTCCTTCACGCTTGACCCCGCCCTCGCCACCTTCACCGGCGGCCCGGCAGGCATCGGCAACGTCACCCTGGAGGCCAGGGCGGGTGCCACCGGCGAAGGTGACCTGCGTGCCAGTCTGGCCACCCTCACCGATACCGCGTCGGATCCAACCACGCGCACGACCCTGGTCACCGCACCATCGGTCCCGGGTGCCGACACCTACCACTACACCGTCACCGCGGGGGCCATCGCTCCCCTGCATGCCCGGGCCACGGTCACCGCCACAAGGGTCACCACCCGCACAACCGGTGGCGGCGCAACCATCTGGCTTGCGTCACCTGCCAACGGGGTCGCCATCGCCCCCGGATCAATCGTGCCGGTCAGCATCGGTGTCACCACCGGAAGCCAGGCCATCGACGCCACACAGGTCGTCCTTGCGCCAGGCAACGGGTTCGAGTTCGTCGATGCCTCGGGTGCCAACACCGCGGGCATGCTGACCCGCGCCACCGGCAGCCCCCTGCCCGTCGTCCTGCGCCAGGCACTCACCGCCACACCCTCCGTCCTCGAACTCGGCTTCGCCCGCCAGGTCGGCAGCAGCGTTGGCAGCTTCAGCGGGCAGGGCCTCCTGGGCACCGTCTACCTGCGCGTCACCGGTGATGCCACCAGTGGCGATGCCATCACCGTCGTCCCGGCCGGTACCGGACGCTTCCAGACCGGTCTCGTCGCCGATGGTGCCTCGGTCACCGCAACCCTCGGGCAACTCCGGGTCACCATCGATGCCACCGGAACGCTGATGATCCCGGGGACGGTCACGGTGTCGCCCCCAGTGGATGCCGTCATCGAACCGATCCTGGCACCCATCGCCGGCGCACCATCGAATGCACCAGCGAACGCGCCAGCGAACGCGCCGTCAGATGGCCCGGGCCCGGCCTCCCCGGCACCTCGCGGGGCCTCGCGTCCGGCCGCGACGGCCCCATCCGTCAACCCGGCACCCGCCCCGTCCCGGAGTGACCGGGTCGGGTTCGCCGAGGATCCCATCAGGGGGGTGATCACCCTCGCCATACCCGGTCGCGGTGCCATCGAACTGCGGACCGGGATCGCCGTCGCGGAACCGGATGCCTGGTGCCCGGTCGCGCGCCACGCCACCTACATCCGCCTTGAGGACACGGGTATTGCCGGTGCAACATTTGGCGTGGAATCTGGTGGTGTACTAGACTGGGTGACACCGGAACAGGCCGGGTGCGTCAACTGGACCGCCATTGCAACTGGTGGTCTGACCTTCACCAAGGAGACCATCATGCAGTTCCAACTGGCACGCGCCGCCCCTGGTGCCCTTCTCTGGGTCCTGGACGGTGACCGGAATGGCGAACTCTACGAGGTCGATGCACTCGGCGTCGCGCGTTACATCACGGCAGAGACATTCTCATCGAACCAGGATCACTTCACCCGTGTCTGGGCGAATGTCATCCCGGTCAGTTCCGGCCAGATCGACGGCCTCGCGTCCCGGGGAAGCATCGTCCGATGAACCCCGCCGGCGCGTCCCGGTTCAGCCAGGAGGTGGTGACGTAACGTTGAAAAGGCATGCACCATCGGGCATGATTACCATGCAAAAGAGTGGGAACACGCAGATGTGGCGTCAATCCCGGCG
>DDYL01000111.1:0-6046 GCA_002347925.1 Chloroflexi bacterium UBA2235
CTGGGAGAGCATCTGCTTTGCAAGCAGAGGGTCAGGGGTTCGAGTCCCCTCGTCTCCACCATTCTGTTTTGGGTTGATGCGCTTGTTCAGCCCGCAGATTTGTGTGATTTGTGTGCGGCTCGGGGTCGCGGTTGCGAGTACCTGACGTGTCCGGCGCGTTCCTATCTATTGAGATAGTGCCCCGTTGGTTTCGGCTGTCGTTCGGCTGATCTGCCGGACGGAGACGTGTGCGGGCGAACCATTGCTGGGGACAGGAACGTCGATGCCCAATGATCGTGGTCGCTCGGGCGGTGCTGAGGCGTCGCGCTCCCGGAGAGTGCAATCCGGGCGACGTGTTGACTTCGCACCCGCTTCACCTCCAAGTTATGGAGCGCTCGGGATCCTCGCTGTACTCGTGGTCCTGCACGCGGTGTCTCAAACCCTTGTGACGACCATCATCGTGAAGGGCGCGGCTTGGGCGGCGTCTGTACGTCCAATCGTGGATGTACTTGCAATCCTCGGGCTTTGCCTTCTCGCCGAAAGGTTTGGGTACGTTCCGGTCCTCGGCTGGGCGGTGGCAGGTTCGGTCCTTGCGTCCGTAGTCGGTGCCGCGGTGCGTGAACCAACGCTCCAGGGGTTGAGCTACGTTGCTGCGGAGGCCCTCCTCGTTGGAGGCGTTCCACTCACAATCCTGATCGCTCAAGAACTCAAGATGGTGAGCCGGACGCTGGTTACGGGTCTTGTCATCGGCCTACGATTTGAAGCAGATTTGCTTTCGAGCGCCGTGCAACTTTTGATGGGCGGCGGGTCGTCAAGTACCGAGCCCGGAGATCTGTTTAACGGTCTTGCACTGTCGATCGTCGCCCTTGGCATCGCCGTGTACGTGCTTCTACGGATTTTCGGGCGAATGCACGAGGTTCCGCTGGAAACTGCTCCCGCGTCTGCATGACCGACTTGATCGGTCGGTGCTAGAGGTCCTCTGGTCGTGATGCCGACTTCGGTGTCCCGAACTCGATGCCGAGCGATTGGACTTCCTTGTATGGCAGTAGCCATATCAGCGACTCGTCATGGAGGTCGACCACTTGGATATGGTTGCCCCACGGGTCCTCGAAGTCGCACCTCGTGAACCCGCTGTCAAGGACGTGCAGTCCGTACTTCTCGCGCAGCTTTTCCTTGACGGCATTGATCTCGGCTTCGGTTTTCACGATGAACCCGAAGTGTTTCTGCTGGCCTCGGGCAAGGACTTCGACCTCAAAGATTGCGAGGAATTGATGCTCGCCAACCTGGCACCATGCAGCGCCTTCGCCACCCTTGAGCATCTTGAGCCCGAAAACGTCCTCATAGAATGCGACGGTCTCTGAAACGTTGTCTGTCTCGATCGCGACGTGATTGATGCCGTACACGTGAACACCGGTCATCGTATCGGTCCTTCCCGTTCGGGTGTGGAATGGTCCGCCGTGGTGGCGGACACCGAAGTCTAGGGATTCTCGGTGGGCGTCCGCGCGGTCCGGGCGAATTGGCCTTGCGGGTTCCTATTATACTACGCTCAACATAGTTACAGCGATGTCGCTAGCAATGAAGCGGGCTCTGGTGTGACGACGACGCGTTCCCGTGTGGGCACACTGCGACCGACAGGGGCTGCTGTCCGTTTGGTGGCCGCGTCTTCTGGGAACGGCTATACTCACCAGTGCTTCCGATCTCCTGCGCTCAGGGGCAGAGGTGTTCTCGAACGCGAGACACCAAACCCGCTAGGTTAATGGACCGGAAATCAACTCACCCGTGAGATGGGGTGTCGATGGACGATCAAGGGCGTCCCCGGCTTGGCGCCGCGGCTGGGGACGGTCGCGGGCGCATTAACGTGCCAGGGGATGACGAACCAGAAAGCATGCAGGCACTTCTAGATGCCCGTGAAGGGGCTGTCCGCGACATTCGTCGTGGAATGGTTGTTGACGGAGTGATTGTCCGCATCGACCCGGAAGAATTGTTGGTGGATATCGGGCTGAAATCCGAGGGTGTGGTTCCCAATCGGGAACTGTCGACCATCGTTGAGGACTTTGGGCGCCGTCCGGAAGTCGGAGATGAATTGGTCGTCTTCGTGGTTGCGACTGAGAGCCCTGAAGGGCATCCAATCCTCAGTTACAAGCGTGCTGGATCCGAGCGCTTCTGGCGTCGGGCCCAGATGCAGGTTCAGAATGGCGAGGTCATTGAGGCGCGGGTCCTTGAAGCAAACAAGGGCGGTGTGGTCGTGGACTTTGGTTCACGCGCATTCGTGCCAATCTCGCAGCTTTCGAGCGTCGCCCGGGTAGGGGAGACTGAAGAGGAACAGGCTGTCATTGAGCAGCAGCTTCAGGGTCTTGTCGGCACGATGCTGCGGTTGAAGGTGATTGAAGCTGACCGAAAGCGCAACCGGCTCATCCTCTCTGAGAGGCAGGCGAATCGGGAATTGCGTTCGCAGCGTCGGGACACGCTCATCCAGGAGCTCGAGGCAGGCCAGATCAGGCGTGGTCGCGTAAGCAATGTCGCCAGTTTCGGCGTGTTTGTTGACCTAGGCGGCGCTGACGGACTGGTGCATATCTCTGAACTATCCTGGACACGGGTCAAGCATCCCAGTGAGGTTGTGCGCCCCGGGCAGGAAGTTGATGTCTTCGTGATCTCGGTAGACCGTGACACCCGCAAGATTGCCTTGAGCTTGAGAAGGGCTCTTGAAGACCCCTGGGATCGCGTAGACGATGACCATCCGGTGAATTCCATCGTGATGGGCGAAGTCCTCAAGCAGGCGCAGTTCGGGGTCTTCGTCAGGCTTGACGAGGGTATCGAAGGGCTGGTCCACAACGCTGAGATTGCACCGAACGACCGGCGCCTCCTTCAAGAGGGTCAGCGGATTGCGTTCAGGGTTCTTTCCATCGACCGTGAGCGTCGACGCTTGCGTCTTGTCCCAATTCCTGAGGACGAACCGGTCGAGGCCTAGCCGGGGTTCTGCCTCCGGGCTGCATGAAATGAATTGACGACGCGTTTCCTCCGGTTTCGGCCGTTTGGGGGCGCGTCGTTTCGTGCGTTCCGGGCCCGTTTTGTACCGATAACGGTGGTATAGTCTGGCGTGAGGGGCCTTACCCTCAATCGCGGTGAGGAGTTCCGATGAGCGACCGGTTCGACAAGTTCACGGAGCGGGCGAAGAAGGTTCTGGTCCTCGCTCAAGAAGAAGCCCAGCGCTTCAATCACAATTACATCGGGACCGAACACCTGCTGTTAGGGCTCGTCCGTGAGGGCGAGGGCATTGCTGCGAAGGTCTTGTCCAACCTTGGCGTCGAGTTGCAGAAGGTCCGCAGTGCCGTCGAGTTCATTATCGGGCGCGGTGACCGGATGGTCATTGGCGATATTAGTCTTACGCCACGCGCGAAGAAAGTGATCGAGCTTGCCGTTGAAGAGGCGCGCAGACTCAATCACAACTACATAGGAACGGAGCACCTCCTACTCGGTCTTGTGCGCGAGGGTGAGGGAATTGCGGCCGGCGTGCTTGAAAGCCTTGGAGTAAATCTCGAGAAGGTTCGCACGCAGGTGATCCAGGTTGTCAGTCAATCAACGACGACCGCTCCTGCCGAGGGCAAGCAGCAATCTAAGACCCCGACGATCGACCAGATGGGCCAAGACCTCACCGCCCTAGCGAGGGCAGGGAAGATTGACCCGATCATCGGCCGCGACAAGGAAATCGAACGGGTCATCCAGATCCTTTCCCGTCGCAACAAGAACAATCCAGCTCTCATCGGGGAGCCAGGCGTGGGCAAGACCGCGATTGCTGAAGGTCTCGCCAGACGTATTGTTGCCGGTGACGTTCCCGACACGCTCATGAACAAGCGGCTGGTCACGCTCGACATTGGGTCACTTGTGGCAGGGACGAAGTATCGGGGCGAGTTTGAGGAACGTCTCAAGAAGGTCGTCGAAGAGATCAAGCAGTCAGGTGATTGCATGCTCTTCATTGACGAATTGCACACCTTGGTGGGAGCTGGTGCGGCCGAGGGTGCGGTGGATGCCGCCAACATCCTGAAGCCTTCCCTGTCCCGCGGTGAGCTTCAGGTGATCGGGGCCACCACCCTCGATGAATATCGCAAGTACATTGAGCGGGACAAGGCGCTAGAGCGTCGCTTCCAGCCGGTTCAGGTTCGCGAGACAACCGTCGAGGAGACCATTGAAATCCTCAAGGGTATTCGCGCCAACTATGAGCAGCACCATCGGGTGACCATTACGGATGATGCCCTCAAGTGCGCGTCGGAAATGGCGGGACGCTACATCAGCGATCGATTTCTCCCTGACAAGGCGATTGACCTCATTGACGAGGCTTCATCCCGGGTTCGTATCCAGCGGG
Source organism: Chloroflexi bacterium UBA2235 (assembly GCA_002347925.1). Taxonomy (GTDB): domain Bacteria; phylum Chloroflexota; class UBA11872; order UBA12225; family UBA12225; genus UBA12225. The sequence goes on from DDYL01000111.1 coordinate 4,340, forward strand.
CGACCGCGCCGAATTCCTTGAAGGAAGCCATGCGTGAGCTTGACGCGGTTCTCAAGGAAAAGGAGGCCTCAATCGAGGCCCAGAAGTACGAGGAGGCTGCCGCCTTGCGTGACCGCGAGGCGGAGGTCCGCGAGAAGGTGCAGCGTCTCGAGACAGGTTTCCATAAGCAGGAAGACATTGCCCGCCCGATAGTCGGTGAGGATGACATCGCCCAGGTTGTCTCGATGTGGACCGGTATCCCGGTAATGCGCATCGCCCAGGAGGAATCCGAGCGATTGCTGCAGATGGAAGACAACCTGCACAAGCACATCGTCAGTCAGTACGAGGCGGTTGAGGCGGTTGCCAAGGCGGTCCGTCGCGCCCGTGCCGGGCTCAAGGATCCGAAGCGTCCGATTGGGTCATTCATTTTCCTCGGACCTACCGGTGTTGGCAAGACCCTTCTCGCTCGGAAGCTGGCCGAGTTCATGTTCGGTTCAGAAGACGCGATGATCCGCCTCGACATGTCGGAATACATGGAGAGGCACTCGGTTGCGCGCCTTACCGGGGCACCTCCTGGCTACGTCGGCTATGAAGAGGGTGGCCAGCTTACCGAGGCAGTCAGACGCCGCAGCTACGCAGTCATTTTGCTCGACGAAATCGAGAAGGCCCATCCGGAGGTGTTCAACATTCTGCTCCAGATCATGGAGGATGGGCGCCTCACCGATGCCAAGGGACGTACTGTCGACTTCCGCAACACCATCATCATCATGTCGGGCAACGTTGGTGCGCAGATGATCAAGCGGGAGGCACAGATTGGCTTCCGTACCTTGGGCAACGACGAGCGGAGCGAGCAGCAGGCGTATGAGCGGATGCGCGAGAAGGTGCTCGGTGAAGTCAAGAATGTCTTCCGGCCAGAGTTCCTCAACCGTGTCGACATGGTTGTCGTTTTCCGAGCACTTGCGCTCAAGGACGTTCTTCAGATTGTCGAACTTGAGCTGAATCGGATCCGCAAGCAGCTCAAGGAGCAGTCACTCACGCTGGAGGTCAGCCCGGAGGCCATGGAGTTGCTCGGCACCAAGGGTTACGACCCTGACTTCGGTGCGCGTCCATTGCGTCGGGTGATCCAGAACACAATCGAGGACGAGTTGGCGGACCGGCTCCTTCGAGGTGAACTCAAGGGCGGCGGTGCGGTTGTGGTCACGTCTGAGGGGGGTGAGATCAAGGTTCACACCACCCCGACCATTGCCCCGCCAGCTGAACCAGAGCCCGAGTTGGCCGCCGCACCGATCTAGGCTGCACGCAGTTGCCGGTGGCACCGTGTACCTGTGGGGCCTCGCTTGCGAGGCCCCACTTCGTTTTGCCATGTAGGACGCGGTCAAGGTGTCCGCGCTAGTCAGGGGTAGCGATGGCGCGTCCGAAGACTGTCTATTTGTGTCAGCAATGCGCGCACGAGGCAGCCAAATGGCTCGGGCAGTGCCCGGCATGCGGTGCTTGGAACACGCTCGTTGAGACGGCACGGGTTGATAGCCCCTCCCCCCGCCCGTCTTCTGGGAGCGCGTCCCGGAGCGGTGGCGGGGCGTTCGGAGAGACCTGGGCGACTTTGGCAGGGGACCAAGATGCAGGTTCTAGCCGTCGTGCTTCTGTTCCGGTAAGCCTTGCGGATGTGAACCCCGACGAGGCTCCACGCCGGACCGGCGGCATCAGCGAGTTTGATCGGGTTTTGGGTGG
>DDYL01000111.1:6056-8219 GCA_002347925.1 Chloroflexi bacterium UBA2235
GCCTCGGGTGGGTCGCGGGTCCTGTACGTGTCTGGTGAGGAATCGGCGAGGCAGGTGCGGTTGCGCGCATCGCGGCTCGGCGCCCTCGAACCGAGCCTGTTTGTCCTTGCGGAAACAAACGTTGAGGCGGCATCGGCGGCCATAGCGCGTCTCGATCCCGCGATGGTGGTTGTGGATTCCATTCAAACAATGTGGAGTGACGCCCTTGCGTCGTCACCGGGCAATGTTGCGCAACTTCGCGAGTCCACCCTTCGGCTCATGCAAGTTGCAAAGGCGCGTGACGTACCGATCTTCCTCATTGGACATGTCACCAAGGAGGGGAATGTTGCCGGCCCGCGCGCGCTAGAGCACATGGTCGACGCGGTCCTCTACTTGGAGGGCGAGCGCTACTACAGCTACCGTCTCTTGCGCGCTGCGAAGAACCGCTTCGGGTCAACGAATGAGGTCGGTGTCTTCGAGATGACGACCGATGGCCTCGCCGAGGTCACCAATCCTTCGGCAGCGTTTCTTGCCGGTCGCGTAGCGAGGCAACCTGGCTCGATCGTTACGGCGCCGGTCGAAGGAACCCGGGCGCTTCTCGTGGATGTCCAGGCCCTGACCGTGCCTGGTGGCATTGGCATCGCAAGACGCACGGCGATTGGCGCAGATTTGAACCGGCTTCAGCTTCTTGTGGCGGTTCTGACACGTCGACTGGGTCTTGGCCTTGGTGCACAGGACATCTATGTCAATGTTGCTGGTGGACTTAGGATTGTTGAACCGGCCGTTGACTTGGCTCTCGCATTCGCCCTTGTCTCAAGTTTCCAGGAAATTGCCATTGACGATGGCACCGTTGTGGTCGGAGAGGTCGGGTTGCAAGGCGAGCTCAGACCAGTAGGGCAGGTCGAGCGTCGCCTTGCAGAAGCAGCCCGCTTGGGTTTCACCAGATGCATCCTGCCCGCCGGTGATGTGGACCGGATCACCGGAGTGCGTGCGAAGAGATCAACCTCGCGGTCAGGATCCGCAACCTCCAAGGATTCGGAGCGGCCGGCAAATATCGTCTGGGAAGGTATGACCCTCGTCGGAGCCTCCACTGTGGGCGAGGCGGTCCTGGAGGCATTTGGCGCAGGTGCATTGCGCAGATCTCGTGCGTCTAGCCGTCGCGATGACGCTTCTGGTGGGGCGCGAGGGGATGTTCTGGCGCGAGGTTGACGCACGCGCCTAGTTTCCGATGCATTGCAGCAGGAGGACTCTCAGTTCGAAGACGATGACGCATGAACGTATGTAGCGTTGTTGCCCGCGCGAATCAGTGAACTTGATGAGGGATGTCATGATTGATCTTGTTGTGGAAGCGGAGGCGTCGGGGCGCATCGGTGTGGTGATCGTTGGAGCGGGATCCGGAACCCGCCTCGGCGGGGTGGACAAGGCCTTCATGCAGTTGGATGGGCGTGCATTGATCGGTCACGCGGTAGACGCGTTCGAAGGCGTGGATGAGGTAGACGAGATTGTCCTAGTGGTTGGACCGCACCGGATAGCGGAAGCACGGAGACTTTCGTCGGAAAGCCGTTGGCGCAAAGTCGTTTCCGTAGTCGCTGGCGGAGATACGAGGCAGCAGTCTGTCGTTGCAGGGATTACTGCACTTGGTGAGTGCACCTTGATTGCTATCCATGATGCTGCCAGACCACTCGTTACGGCCGAGATCATTCGGAGTGGCTTTGCTTCAGCCCGGAGCCATGGAGCGGCGGTGGCTGCGATTCCTGTTCGCGACACCTTAAAGCGCAGCGTAGGCCAGCCTCTACTTGTTGAAAGCACCGTTGACCGCGCTGGTCTCTGGGCGGCGCAAACTCCTCAGGTATTTCGGTCTTCTGTCCTTTTTGAGGCGTACCAATTGATCGGTGATCGCGCTTCAGAATATACCGACGATGCCGGAATTGTTGAAGCTGCAGGGTTTCCGGTGGCGATCTTTCCTGGAAGCGTGGGAAACCTCAAGGTCACACTTCGTGATGACCTGCCGGTGGCGACTGCATTGCTTCGTGCTCGGGATCCTGGTGGTGAGTCCCGGGCACGGGAGCGCGAAGTCTCGCAGTTGCGGATCGGTACCGGATACGACATTCATCGCCTTGACACGGGACGCACATTCGTTCTGGGTGGGGTTGTGATCCCCCACACTACGGGCTTTGTTGGGCA
>DDYL01000111.1:8278-11167 GCA_002347925.1 Chloroflexi bacterium UBA2235
ACGCGGACAGCATGGAACTGCTTCGCAGAGCGGTACAACTCGCCGCAGCGTCAAATCTTCACCCGCTTCAGCTAGATGCGACTGTTGTCTGTGAACGTCCCAGACTTGCGGCGCACCTTCCGGAAATGTGCCAACGCTTGGCCTCAGCGCTTGGGATTGGGGTGGAGACAGTGAACATAAAGGCAAAGACCAATGAGGGCCTGGACGCAGTAGGTGAGGGGCGTGCCGTCGCGGTTCATGCTTTGGTCACGCTTCACTAGTGACCGCGGTGAGGGGGCGGACACGGTAATAGGCACCCGGTCGCGGCGGTGGGGGGTACGATAGGTAAGCAGATGCGCCAATTTTCACGCATTGCAGCTCGTCGCTCATCCCGTCTGCGTGTGAAGCTATAGGGCTGTCTCGCGCTGGCGGGCACCGTAGCGGAGGATTTTGTTCAGTGGGTCGGAACCTCAGGCGATTTCTGCGGACCTTGCGCGAGGACGTGCAAGCGGTCATTGACCGTGATCCGGCGGCACGGAGCAGGGTTGAGGTGATCCTTACGACGCCTGGACTTCACGCGATCTGGATCCACCGCGTGTCGCACGTGTTGTTTTCCAACGGCGTGCCCATTCTGCCGCGGCTGGTTGCCCACTTTGCGAGATTCATCACTGGAATTGAAATCCATCCGGGGGCCCGGATTGGCCGTGGCTTTTTCATTGACCACGGCATGGGTGTCGTAATCGGCGAGACTGCCGAGATTGGAAACAACGTGACCCTGTACCAGGGAGTAACCCTCGGCATCTATCACACGTCGAATGTCACCCAACTTCGTGGAACGAAGCGCCACCCCACCTTGCGAGACGGCGTCACCGTTACCGTCGGGGCAAAGATACTTGGCGCGATTACCGTCGGAGAACACGCGATCGTTGGGGCTGGGTCGGTAGTGACCAAGGATGTTCCACCCCACACGACAGTCGTCGGTGTTCCGGGGCGCGTTGTCGTGGAACGTGATCCGACTACGGGCTTGGCGCGCCGGGTTGATCGCGCGTCACCGTGGTCGGTAGACCTTCCGGACCCGGTCCTAGAGGTCATCAGATGCCTTCACGAAAAGGTTCTGGAGTTGGACGCCCGAATCTCCGCGCTGGACGGAGGAGCAGAAGCTAAGGACCTTGTTCGGGAGATTGGGGACTTGCGAGATCAGGTGACGAGGCTCGTTGGTGTCGCTGCCGGACCGTCAGAATCGGATCCTGCGTGATGGCAGCGCGCAAGGGTTCACCACGGCGCTCCTCCGGGGGGCCAAAGTCGGCGGGCAAACCGTCTGCCCGTGCCACGCAGGCACGCAGCTCAAACGCGCGCCCCACCAGAGGCACGCGGGGCGAGGCGAGGCGCCCCAAGAGGCCTCCATTCGTGCCTTGGACAGAGAGCCCTGACCGTGCGCCGGTCAATTGGAGCAGCGAAGAGGCGGATGCACCATCCGTCGGACAGGCGAGGCCGACGCGAAAGCCTCGCGGCGAGCCTCGTACTGGGAGGAGTTCCGACACAGGTGGTCGCGGGCGTGGGACGTCGCCCCGAACTCGTCGCGGTGAACCTGCCGGTCGTGGCCGCGCCGGAGCTTTCGCGGCCGGCGAACGACCAGCGCGAAGCGAGCCGCCACCAACCCTTCGCTGGGGAACCCACCCCGTTCGCGAGGCGATTGACGCTGGTGTGGTCCGTGAACTCTGGTTGGCTTCAACGGAGACTGCGCGACACCAGGAGACTGCTGAACGAGCCATCAGCATGGGCATTGAGGTTCATGTGGTCACCACAGATGCCATAGAGCGGATGACAAGTGGGGCCCTCCATCAAGGTGCCGTCGCGCGGGTCCGCCCCTTCAGGTATCGCGACCTGACCGAGCTTCCTGGAATAGTGGCGGCGAAGGACAGGACCCCAATTATCGTGATGCTCGACGGGATTGAGGATCCCCAGAATCTGGGAGCGGTCCTTCGATCTGCCGATGGTGCTGGCGTTGCGGCGGTGATCGTGCCTTCGAGGCGAACGTCGCCAGTCACCGCTGCCGTTGCACGGTCGTCCGCCGGCGCGGTCGACACGGTCCCGGTCATTCAGGTTGCAAACCTTACGACTACTCTTCAGGCACTGAAGCGGGACGGTTACTGGGTGTACGGCCTCGATGGTGACGCGCAGGGAACTTACTCTGAAGCGACGTTTGACCGCCCGACAGTCATCGTTGCTGGCGCGGAAGGGAAGGGACTCAGCAGGCTCGTAGCTGGTGCGTGCGATGCGCTGATACGCATTCCACTTCTTGGCCGCCTCGGGTCATTGAATGTTTCGGTTGCGACGGCCGTGGTGCTTTTCGAGGCGCGCCGTGGAGGTATTCCAAAGGTTGGACCGGAAGAGGCGGACGAGGGGTAGCGGTTGCCCCTGAAGTCCCGAGAACTCTATACTCATCTTCGCGCCGGTGTAGCTCAGTGGTAGAGCAGCGGTTTTGTAAACCGCCGGTCATGGGTTCAAGTCCCTTCACCGGCTCCGGTTATGCCCAACCCAGTCAGTTCCGCCAGATGGTTGTCCGGGATTTGCAAGCCGTTTCTCACGGCCCAAGCTTCGTGACAGTGTTCATGTCGGCAACGTGCCGGTGGTGTTTGCCCACATAGCTCAGTAGGTAGAGCACAGTCTTGGTAAGACTGAGGTCTCCGGTTCGATCCCGGATGTGGGCTCCCGAACCTACTGCCGTCGGTTCCGAACGGATTGGGTGCATCAGCTTGATGCTCTGCGCTGACGGGTCTGGGTGCCGTTCCGAGACACTGGTTGTCCGGAATGCTTGATGGGCGTGCGATGCTAGAAGCAGTAGTCAAGATTTCGCTCCGTCACCAACGGGGCGGCAACCACCATTCGAGGAGACGAGGTCGATGGCGA
>DDYL01000209.1:0-1251 GCA_002347925.1 Chloroflexi bacterium UBA2235
CCCGGTGTTGCGTGGGTGAGAGGGTACCGCGGGACTACGCGCGGCAACCCGCGCTTCATCGAACGGTCCGGATGACCGTGAATCGCCGCGTCTGCCTTGGCGCTATGCCTCGTAGGGTAGGCCGAGGGCGCCAGTGATTGCCCGCATGACGAGGTCCCACGTGTGACATTCGAGGCGCCCGGGCATCAGGGCGTTCTTGGTCAGGGCCACGGCAAGGTCTCGTGACGGACAGTACATTGCGAGTGACCCGCCAAGTCCGGTGTGCCCGAATGAGTCCGGCCATGGTGAAGGGATCACCACGCCACACCCCAGGTGAGGCGAACCGCCGATGACATACCCAAGTCCCATGCGTCCCACCCATTCGATGTGCCGGCCGTCGGCGCCGAAGTACGGCACGGTGGCGTTCGCAATCGTCTCGGGGGTCAGCATCCGCACGCCATCGAGGCCGGGTTCGCGCATTGCGCCATACATCCGGACGATGCTGCCGGCGTTGGTGATCATGCCTCCGGCCGGCATGCACCCGGTCTGGAACTCGCGCTTGCCCCTCTCTGCCGACGTCACTGCAAGTGGCGCACGTTCGGCATCGGTCATTGCCACCAGTCCGGTGGCGCTATCCGGGATGCCACCCGGCAACAGGGCAGCAATCCGGTCGGTGACGGCTGGCACGTCCGGAACCCCGCAGTACAGGTCGGGGATGCCCAGGGGCCCGGTGATCTCTTCATGCAGGACCTGCGCGAATGGTTTGCCGGTCGCGCCTTCGATCACCTTGCCGAGGAGGGTGCCGAAGGTCATTCCGTGGTAGCCCATCGACGCGCCGGGTGCGTACTCCGGCGTGGCGTCCTCGAGGTTGCGACCGGTGGCGTCCAACGACGGGTATTCGGACCGGTCGAGGTTCTTGAACGTCTGCAGACCCGTACGGTGCGAGAGCGCGTGGCGGACGGAGATGCCACCTTTGCCGTGCGCCGCGAACGCTGGCCACCACCGGGCGAGCGGTTCGTCGTAGGCAAGAACACCGCGCTCCACCAGCCGGTGCACGATGGTGGCGGTGACTCCCTTTGACATTGAGAAGACCGGAAAGAGGGTGTCCGGGGTCACCAAAGCACCGGTGGAAACATCAGCGATGCCGGCGACCGCGTTGACGACCATCGTTCCCTGATAAATGGCAGCGGCCTGCAGACCCGTCTCGCCAAGGGTCGCAATGGCCTGGTTGAGGGCGTGCGTGGTCGCTTCTTGCGCGTGCTGGTCCATGAT
>DDYL01000209.1:1360-2534 GCA_002347925.1 Chloroflexi bacterium UBA2235
GGATCGTACACACAAAACTGGGCGATGGGGATAGCGAGGCGCGGGGCATGGGACCACCCCGGACGAGAGATCCCGCCGGGGTGGTTGGATGCGATCTGCGTGGAAGTGCCTTACGGATCGCGCAGCGTAGAAAAACCAGATGGAGATGGGGTGGGGTGGGAAGCAACCGGACCCCGTGGGCCGCCTAAGCGAAGCGCAGATGTATCAGGCGGGGTGGTGGTGTGGAGTGACGGCCGGATTGGTGGGTCAAGCGAAGCGCTTCTACATACGGGGGCGATGTGGTGGTGTGGCGTTGCCAGGAGGCGGGTTCATCCCACGGCGTCCTCCGCCTGCCGGTGGCGGTGCCCCATGCACATGGGCGAGGAAGCGATCGATCTGCTCCGGAAGACCGGCCTTCCTCTCGGCCGCTTTCTCGGCGGTCAGGACCCCCGCCACGACCTGGGCGTCGATCCGGGTGGTGGCGTCGGTGATGATCGCTTCCTTCAGGCCAGTCACGCTGATCCCATGTGCCTCGGCAACCTGCGCCAAGGACTTGTCGTGCAGTTCAAGATCCAGCTGTTCCTCGGTGATCCCGATGGTGTCGGCGGCGACCTCAAGGGCGGCGTACCGGGCCTCGTAGGCTTCGCTGTTCTTGCCCGGTGTGTAGGCGCTGGTGCCCGACGTTGGCAAGACTGGGTGCGCTAAGCGAAGCGTATGGAAATCAGGCGGGGTGGTGGCGTTGGGCACGGTCTGGGCCGACGCCGACCCGCTTGTGCTTGCAATGGCTGCACCGCTTGCGATTGCCATTGCCAGTGCGCCACTCAGGATTGCCCGCTTGGTGATGATGTTCATGTGCCTGTCTCCCGTGTGATGTTCGGTGGTGGATCCGCTCCACCCGACCGACAACAGGAGTATCGGCAACCATTGCTAAGGCGATGTCAAATCGGTTCGCGTGGTTGCCGACGTCCGGCCAACCCTGAGTAAAGGAATGGGCGACCGTCCCGAGGGGCAGAACATCACTTGGTGCTATGACGGGATGGACGTTGCCATGGGGTAGATTACGGGCGCCCCGCTAACGTGCCCCGGGCAAGCGACGCGTGGACGAACCGGGAGGTGATGGGGAGCGAAGCGAGGGCAAGCGAAGAGTATTTGCATCAGGCGGGGCGATAGGGTGTTGAGGAAGGCAGGAGTGTCA
>DDYL01000108.1:0-4077 GCA_002347925.1 Chloroflexi bacterium UBA2235
CGTCCTCGACTGCCGAACAGGCAAGTGCTGGGCTTGACCAGATGCCTGAAGCGGAATTCCAACGGTTTCACGACCTGAATTCCCGATATCGTGAGCGGTTCGGTTTCCCTTTCATCATTGCGGTGCGAGATACCACGCGTGCAGGGATCCTGGAGGCATTCGAACGCCGCCTTGGAAATAGCCGCGACGAGGAGATCCGCACGGCCCTGGAGCAGATTGAACGCATTGCCGAAATCCGGCTTGAACAGTTGTTGCCCGCGATTGCCTTGGCCTGACCCTTGAGGCCGGTTCCGGCTCCCTGTGTCTAGTTGCGATCCCCTAAGGACGATGACCATGCGCACCGAAATCCGATACGGCAAGTCGAATGTATCCCTGTACCGTTTCTATGCGTCTCCCCTTGCCGGGGTCAGACCGATTCCCGAATCCTCGTTCACAGGTCGGGCGAACACCCTGTTTGCCTATGACGTGGATGTCGAGGTCTACGGCGACAGTTTCCTGGCGTCGTACACCGATGGGGACAACTCCCAGGTGGTCGCAACCGACTCGATGAAGAACTTCGTGCATCAGATGGCGATCGCATACACCGGGGCGACACTTGAGGGCTTCCTGGAGTTTCTCGGGACGCAGTTCCTGGTGACATACCCGCAGATGGGCTGGGTGCGCGTTCGTGGGCGTGAGCTGCCGTACCGTGCGTCGATGGTGCCGACTGATCACGGATTCGGGCCGAGTAACGTGTTGTTCAGCCACGGACGTGATGAGGTGGGCACAGCATCGCTGGACGTCAAACGTGATGGTTCTGGCACCCACGTGACCCATCACGAGTGTGGGATCGCTGGATTGCAACTGATCAAGGTGACAGGTTCGGCTTTCGCACGGTTCGTACGGGACGGGTTCACGACGCTGGAAGAGCGGGTTGACCGGCCTCTCTACATCTTCCTTGATGTAGGGTGGAATTACTCGGACACGCGTGCACTCCTCGATCCGACCCATGCGACATACGTGCCGGCCGAACAGGTGCGTGATCTGTGTGCCGTAACCTTCCATGAGTTCGTCAGCATGTCAATCCAGCATCTTGTCTGGGAGATGGGTCAGCGCATACTGGCGCGGTTTCCGCAACTTGCGACCGTCAGTTTCGAGGCGCAGAACCGCCTGTGGGACGTCGTTGTGCGGGCCGAGGATGGCAGCAAGGTCGTGTCGTACTGCGACCCCCGACCTCCTTACGGCAGCATCAGCCTTGTGGTCCACCGCGATGCCTGAGGATTGCAACCTGTGTCTGTAACTGGTGGTCGATTGACGACCCACGTGCTAGACACCATGCACGGATGCCCGGCGTCCGGCATGCGTATCGAGCTCTTCCGATTTGATCCTGTCACCGGTGAGGCGCTGCGGGTCCGGGAGGTCGTAACCAATGGCGACGGCCGTGTTGACGGTCCCGTCGTGCAACCGGGAGACCTGCTGGCGGGAAGGTACGAATTGGTCTTCCACGCTGGTGACTACTTCCGACTGCGTGGCGTGACCTTGCCTGAGCCATCTTTTCTGGAGACGGTGCCGGTCCGGTTCGGCATTGCCGATGGCGACGCGCACTATCACGTACCGTTGCTGTTGTCCCCTTGGGCGTACAGCACCTATCGTGGCAGCTGACCGTGACACTTCGGCCTGAGCCCGGTGGATGTGAGCTTGACCCCGGTCTCGCGGCGCGAGCCTCGGTGGTTCTGGCACGATGCGTCGAGCTTGGGCAGATCAGTGAGGAACCTGGCTTCCTGTCGCGTCGGCCTCTCACGTCGGCTGCACGCCACGCCGAACGCCTTGTGGCGTCGTGGATGCGGGATGCCGGTGGGCAGGCAACGGTTGATCCCGTTGGAAATGTCACGGGTCGGTGGCGACCATCAGGTGCCGTGACTGTCCCGGTCATCGTCATCGGGTCACACATCGACACCGTTCGGAACGCTGGTCGGTATGACGGGCCGCTTGGCGTATTGCTCGGCATTGCGTTGGCGGAAACACTCGCCACGCCCCCTAGTCCGATGTTTCCGCCACTGCCGTTCGGGATCGATGTGGTGGCGTTTGCAGGCGAGGAGGGTGCGCGGTTTTCACTGCCGTTCCTTGGGAGCAGGATGGTTGCCGGAGACCTTCCCGCGGAACTCCTGGCGCGCCTCGATACTGATGGGGTCTCGTTTGGGCAGGCGTTGGGCGAGGCAGGCCATGACCCGGAAAGCGTGGTCGGTCACGGACCCAGTTACGCCCCGGGTGACATTCTTCTCTATTTGGAACCGCACATTGAACAGGGACCGGTCCTTGATGTGGCAGGCGAGGCGGTGGGTGTCGTCACCGCGATTGCCGGACAGACCCGCCGACGCGTCACCCTGACCGGACGCGCCAATCACGCTGGTACCACGCCGATGCGTTTGCGTGCGGATGCCTTGGGCGGTGCAGCCGAGGCGGTGCTTGCAACTGAACATGTGGCGAGGCAGACACCGGGATTGTTTGCGACGGTGGGCGAACTGAAGGTGATGCCCGGATCAGCGAATGTGATTCCGGGTGAAGTGGCCTTCTCGCTGGATGTTCGCCACGAGGCCGAGACCGTTCTTCACGAGGCGGTGGGGACGATCATCGATGCCATCAGGTCAATCGCGGAGTCCCGGGGCCTCGGCGTCGACGTGGATGGAGTCATGGATGTTGCGCCAGTGGCGTGCGACCCCAGAGTGACCGCAGCTGTCCAAGAGGCGTCCCGACGAACGCTCGGTACCGAATTGCGCGAGGTCGTCAGCGGCGCGGGCCACGACGCAATGGTGATGGCGACCATCGCGCCGGTCGGCATGTTTTTCGTCAGGTCACCGGGTGGAATCAGTCATCATCCAGATGAATCGGTTATCGAGTCCGACGTTGCAGTTGCCTTGGGGCTGCTTGTTGAGACGGTCCGAGTGGTGGCGGAGCGCGTTCGGTCCGGAGATTGGGAAGGAACGGCGGATGCAGGAGGCAGGGAGTGATGACCGGCAGGCAGGTTGTTCGGGGTGGATCGGTCGTCCGTGACGGGTCGGTCTGGCGGGAAGACATCGAAATCCGCGATGGGATCATTTCTGCCATTGGGCCGGAGCTGCAAGCCGGATCCGCCACGGTGATCGATGCCTCCGGTCTTCACGTCTTTCCGGGCGCAGTGGATACGCACGTCCACTTCAATGAACCGGGGCGCGCCGACTGGGAGGGTCTGTCAACAGGTAGCCGCGCGTTTGCCGTCGGCGGGGGCACGACGTTCGGCGACATGCCGCTCAATAACCTGCCGTTGACCTTGGACGGAGCAAGTTTCGACGAGAAACTGGAGATCGCATCGCGCATTGCGCATGTGGACTTCGCCCTCTGGGGCGGATTGGTGCCGGGAAACGTCGATAGCCTACGCGACTTGCATGCCCGCGGTGTGATCGGCGTCAAGGCGTTCATGTCCGATAGTGGCTTGCCGGAGTTTGCGGCGTCCGATGACCTGACCCTCATGGATGGGATGACCATTGCGGCCGAACTGGGGATGGTCGTGGCGGTTCATGCCGAAAACGATGCGATCACGCGAGGGTTGACGGCACGGTTTCGGGCATCCGGTGCGAAGGACGTCCAGTCATACCTGGCATCGCGCCCGGTTGTTGCCGAAACCGAGGCAATCGTGCGGGCGATTCATCTTGCCGAGGCGACAGGTGCGCGCCTGCATATCGTCCATGTCAGTAGTGGAAGCGGCGCGGCCATCGTGGCCGCGGCGCGGGCGCGCGGGATCGATGTCTCTTGCGAAACCTGTCCGCACTACCTCACTTTCACCAACGAGGACATTGAGGCGCTCGGGGCGGTTGCGAAGTGTGCCCCACCGGTTCGCAACGCTGAGGAACGGGCGCGTCTCTGGGGAGTTGTCGTTTCAGGTGGGGTCGACATGGTGGTTTCTGATCACTCCCCTGCCCCTCCGTCCATGAAGGGCGGCGATGATTTCTTTGCGGTGTGGGGTGGTATTTCGGGTGTGCAGTCGACGCTTGGTGCGCTCCTGACCGAGGGACCGGCCCACGGCTTGTCGCTTGCACGGATTGCGTCGCTGGTTGCGGCCGG
>DDYL01000108.1:4102-44388 GCA_002347925.1 Chloroflexi bacterium UBA2235
GGCGAGCCGCTTCGGACTTTCGCCACGCAAGGGGCGCATTGCCGTCGGGGCTGATGCCGATCTCACGCTAGTGGCCACGGATGAACACACCGTTCTGGCGCAGTCGGACCTTCACTACCGGCACTTGCAGAGCCCGTACGTGGGTCGGTCCTTCACTGGACACGCCCGCCGAACGATCCTTCGTGGGATGACGGTTGCGATAGATGGCAAGCCGGTTGGTGACCCAAAGGGGCGGCTTGTGCGTCCCGCCACACACGCCTGACGACGAATTGCCCGACATACCCGAAATTGCGGGAACCACACCCAAGGAGAAGAAGTCATGGCCCTGCCACCGACCACACGCACATTCATTGGCGCGAGGCACGCAGTCATTACCCCTGAGAGTCATGTCAAGACCTCGTTTCCCGGGTGGTCCGGTACGCGAACGATCGTGACAATCTCGCCTCATGTCGGGGCGGGCTTCGTCCAGTACATCTCGGAGATGACGGCAGGAGGGCACGCGGCTCCGCCCCCGGTGGGGGTAGAACGATTTGTCTTCGTCCTTGAGGGACATGTGACCTTCCGCGCCGGGCATGACGTGCATGAACTCCATGAGGAGGCATTTGCGTTCGCCCCGTCGGGGACATTCACCGGAATGGACGCGGTGACCACCAGCCGGATATTCGTGCTTGACCGACGAGCAATCACCGCGCCGCACGGTACAGAACCGGCGTTCGTCGTGGTCGCGCGCCTGGACGAGATTGAGAAGCTGCCGTTTCTTGGTGATCCCCGTGCCCGGCTCCAGTCTCTCCTGCCAGACCTGCCGGGTTTTGACATTGCCATGAATGTGTTCACGTTCGAACCGGGCGCGTGTCTACCCCTCGTGGAGAGCCATTACATGGAGCACGGGGTGATTTTCCTTCAGGGCGGGGGCATCTACCGTCTGGAGGACCAGTGGTATCCGGTGCAACGCGAGGATCAGATGTGGATGGGACCGTTCTGCCCGCAGTGGTTCGCGGCGGTCGGGAACGAGCCTGCTCGGTACCTGTACTACAAGAACGGCAACCGCAATCCGCTCCTTGACCTGACAATCGCGCCCGGAGACGCTTGATGACTGATCGTGCCGCTTCACCCCAAGGCCAACGAACTGCAGGCAGTTCACCGGTTTTCGCTGACGCGAGGCAGGATCAGCTCGCGGTGGAGACTGGTCGCATTGGCATTGACGCGGGTCGAGTGCAGGCACAGTTGGCACACCTGGCAACGTTTACCGATGCGCCCCCTCCCGCCGTGACAAGAGTCCTCTGGACATCGACAGACCTGGCAGGGCGTGCGTACGTGACGACCCTCCTTGAAGAAGTTGGACTGGAACTGCGCACCGACGAGATCGGGACGATCTATGCCCGATGGACCGGGTCCGACCCCTCACTGCCTCCAGTGGCGACCGGGTCGCACGTGGACGCCATTCCGAATGCCGGACTGTACGACGGTTGCGTGGGGGTCATCGGGGCAATTGAAGCGGTGAGGGCTCTCCGGCACGCCGGTTTCGTACCGGCGCGGTCTATCGAGATCATCGTGTTCGCCAGTGAGGAACCGACGCGGTTTGGCGTTGGTTGCCTTGGCAGCCGACTGATGTCCGGTGCAATGTCACCAGACCAGGCGCGTTCCTTGCGAGATGGGGAAGGTCTCGGGGTCGAGGAGGCACGCCGTCAGGCAGGCTGGTCCGGGCCCTTGGAGAACGTCAGGATACCGGAGGGAACCTACCATGCCTTTCTGGAACTGCACATTGAGCAAGGTCCGGTGCTTGAGCGTCTTGGCCTGCCAATCGGGGTGGTGACCGCGATCGCGGCGCCGGCGACGGTCCGGGCAGTGATCACGGGCGAGGGCGGACATGCCGGCGGCTTGCTGATGCCGGATCGACACGATGCGTTGACTGCGTCTGCCGAACTGATCCTCTGCGTGGAAGCGGCCGCCCGTGGAACTGGAAGCATTGACACCGTCGGAACGGTCGGTCAGGTAGCGGTCTTCCCCGGGGCGGTGAATGGGGTTCCATCGGAGGTTCGGCTCTCCATGGATGTGCGCGACGTCGATGGCGCGAGGCGGGATGGTGTCCTTCGCCGGATAGGCGACGACGCTGCCGGGATTGCCTCGCGACGGGGGGTTCGGATAGACCTTGAGGTCGTAACCACCGACCTGCCAGAAACCATGGATCCTGGTTTGCGGGATGTCTTGGAGGCCAGTGCGGCCGATGCTGGACTTGCTACCCACCAGTTGCCGAGCCGCGCCTATCACGATGCGTTGTTCATGCCTCGCATCTGTCCCACGGCGATGGTTTTTGTGCCGTGCCGTGGTGGGGTAAGCCATCGGCCTGATGAGTTCACTGCCCCTGAAGAGGTCGCGAATGGCGTGCGCGTGCTTGCCCATGCCTTGGCGAGGTTGTCTGGGTAGGGGCGTATTGCCGGTCGCGTAGCCTTTCCTCGCTATACTCGCTGAAGTCGACTGCGCAGGGGGCGGGGAAGCAGTCAGCTGGCGCACCCAGTGGTTGTTTCACATGGAGGAGTGGCGATGAGAACACGGCGTAATCTGTTATTCGGGCTCGCAGCGTTGCCAATTCTGGCAGCATGCGGTGGTGAGGCGGCTCCGGCCGCGCCTGCAGCGAAGGCTGAACCAACCAAGGCACCGGCAGCTCCGGCGGCCGCAGCACCAACGACCGCACCTGCGGCTGCTGCTGCCCCAACCAAGGCCCCCGAGCCGACCGTAGCGGCCAAGGTGCTCAAGGTCGGCCTCGTGACTGACGTCGGCAAGGTCGACGACAAGAGCTTCAACGAGTCTGCCTGGAATGGCGCCAAGGCTGGCGCGGCGGCGATCAAGGGTGAGTCGAAGTACGTCGAGACCCGGGATCCCAACGATTACAAGAAGAACATCCAGCAGTTCGTCTCCGAGAAGTATGACGTGATCGTCACGGTCGGCTTCCTGCTTGGCGATGCGACGATTGAGGCGGCGAAGGCCAATCCGACCATCAAGTTCATCGGTGTTGACCAGTTCCAGGAGAAGCCGGTCGAGAACCTCGCCGGACTGATCTTCGAGGAGGACAAGGCCGGGTTCATGGTTGGTGCCCTTTCGGCGCTCGTCTCCAAGAGTGGCAAGGTCGGCGCGGTGCTTGCCACCGATGTCGTGCCACCCGTTTGGCGGTTCGGCGAGGGTTTCCGTGCCGGGGTCAAGTTCGCCAAGGCTGATGCCGATCTCCAGATCGTCTATCACAGTGATGTGGGACCGGAGAAGACCTTTGACGATCCCGAGTGGGGCAAGGCCACGGCGCTCTCCATGGCCGACAAGGGTGTCGATGTGATCTTCGGTGCCGGTGGCAAGACCGGAAACGGGGCTCTCTACGGTGTCGCGGAACGCAAGGACAAGGGTGTGCTGGCGATCGGCGTTGATACCGACCAGTACCTCACAGTTCCGGAGGCGAAGGCCGTCCTGCTTTCAAGCGGGATGAAGATCATCGACCAGGGCGTCTCCGATCTGATCAAGGCAGTGGCCGACGGCAAGTTCAAGGGTGGGAACGTAAACGGCAAGGTTGGCCTTGCACCGTTCCATGATCTTGACTCCAAGGTCAGCGCCGAGGTGAAGACCAAGCTCGAGACCATCCGCAAGGACCTCGATGCCGGCACGCTCAAGACCAACGTCAAGCCGGCCAAGGGCTAGGAACCGTTCCCGGCGATGGGTGGCTTCATGCATCGCCGGGGCGCCTGTCTTGACACTTCCGGCACGGCGTCCCTCAACAGGGATGCCGTGCCGGTTTCATTGGCGGGGAAGGTGTCGTCACGGTGACGCAGGCCGTCAGGACGCGATTGATCGGCGGGCTTATTCCGTCGCTTGCCATCGTGACGGCGCTGCTCATCGGAGGCGTCATCATCTGGGCGTCGGGCCCGAGGCTTGACGGCCCATGGTTCGGGATCTGGTTTGTCGTCGAGGCGTATCAGGCCTTGGTCGAGGGCGCGTTCGGGTCACGTGCTTCAACCATTGACACGGTCCTCAGAACGGTTCCCTACCTCTTCACGGGACTGGCCGTCATGGTCGGGTTCCGCGGAGGGATGTTCAACATTGGTGCCGAGGGACAGTTGGCGGTCGGCGCACTTGCAAGTGCGTGGGTCGGCTTTTCGGTCACCTCACTGCCGCTGATCATCCACTTGCCACTTGTTCTCCTTACTGGCTGCCTCGCAGGTGCCATTTGGGGAGGGATTGCTGGCCTGCTGAAGGCGCGAACGGGAGCGCACGAGGTCATCACGACCATCATGCTCAATTACGTCGGAGGGCAACTCGCGGCGTATCTGCTGAACGGGGTGTTGCGCGATCGATCGCCCCTGAACGTGATCGCACAGACTCCAAAGGTGGCCGAGACGGCACGGCTGCCTGATCTCATTCCTGGCCTCCACAGTGGGGTGATCCTCGTCATCGGTGTCGCGGTGCTGGTGTGGTTTGTCCTTTGGAAGACGACCACGGGCTTTGAACTCAGGATGGTGGGGATCAATCCGGATGCAGCCTCCTACGCGGGCGTGAACGTGGTTCGGCGCATGACGTGGGCGATGGGCGTATCGGGACTGCTCGCTGGTCTGGCGGGAGCCGTTCAGGTTGCCGGGGTGAACTACCGGAGCACGCTTGGGTTCAACGTGGGATACGGGTTCGACAGCATTGCCATCGCGTTGCTGGGAAGGAACACCGTATCCGGGGTGGTCCTGTCATCGATCCTGTTCGCCGCGCTGCGAACGGGTGCGACGAAGTTGCAATTTCGGACCCAGATATCGACGGACATTATTTCCGTGATCCAGGCGCTGGTCCTCCTCATGATCGCGGCTGACCAGATCATCAGGTGGATCTACCGCATTGGTCCGGCGCAACCCGAAGCCGTTGCGGACGCGACCTCGACCGCCGCACCGGTGGCAAGTTCGGAGAGTGGCCGGTGACCCGCGGCCGGTTCGCTTTCATTATCGGGTGCATAGGCATGCTCGTCGGGGGCGCTGAGGTATTGCGGTCGCCGGATGTCTCGGCATCCATCGTCGCGGCGAGCATGCTGGCGACAATGCTGCGTTTCGCGACACCGCTGACGCTTGGTGCCCTTGCCGGTCTGCTTTGCGAACGGAGTGGGGTAGCCAATATCGCCATTGAGGGCATGATGCTATCGGCGGCGTTCGGGGCGTTCCTTGGGGCCGCTGCTACCAAGAACCTCCTGATCGGTGTACTGGCGGGCATGGCGGTCGGCGTGGCGATGGCAACCCTTCACGCTTGGCTTTCGGTCTCACTACGGGTGGACCAGATTGTGAGTGGCACCGTGATCAACATCATGGCTGCCGGCATTACCGGGTTCCTCTCGACAGAAGTGGTGCGTCGTCAGGCACTGGTTGGGGCTGGCTTGTTGCCGGCACTGCGGATACCTGTGCTTGCCGACTTGCCGGTAGTCGGGCCAGTCTTCCAGCAGCAACCCATTGCGTGGGTGTCGCTTTTGCTTGTGCCAATAACGCATCTGGTGATCTTCCACACGCCGTGGGGGTTGCGCCTTCGGTCGGTTGGGGAATTACCTCGGGCCGCGCACGCGGCTGGGATCAATGTCATTCGAACCCGGTACACCGCAGTGATGATCGGGGGGGCGATTGCCGGCATTGGAGGCGCGTATTTCACGTTGGAATCGGTCCCGGCATTCGAGCCGCTCATGACCAATGGCCGGGGGTTCATTGCCTTGGCAGCGCTGATCTTCGGCGGATGGACACCGGCGGGTGCGTGGGCCGCGTCGTTGCTGTTCGGGGCGGCGAATGCCTTGCATATCAATGCCCAGCAATTCGGAATCCCCGTTCCCGCCCAGATCGTTGGGATGTTTCCGTATCTGCTCACGATTGTCATCCTTGCTGGCGTGATTGGACGTGTCAGTCCGCCCGCGGCTGTCGGCACCCCGTATGAGGCGGACTGAGATGTGGGCTCGGGGACGCACGATCTCAAGGCGGGGCTGGCCATGAATGCCGTTGGGGGCAGCGGCGGCGCACCAGTGCCTCACGAGGGGTATGTCCTGGAGGCGCGGGGACTGACCAAACGGTATGGATCGCTCCTTGCGAACAAGGACGTGCGGTTCGGGGTTCGCCGCGGTGAGATCGTCGCTTTGCTCGGGGAGAACGGTGCAGGCAAGACGACGCTGATGAACATGCTTTTCGGCATGACCGCGCCGGATTCCGGAAGCGTGCTGATCGACGGTGAGGCGATCCGCCTCCAGTCACCGCGCGATGCCCTTGCGCTCGGCATCGGAATGGTGCACCAGCACTTCATGCTTGTTCCGCCATTTACGGTTGCCGAGAACATTGCGTTGGGAGTGGAACCGTCGCGACGTGGGATGCTTGATTTGGGCGACCTTGAAGCGCAGATCACCGCGCTGGGGCGCCGGTTTGGCATAGACATTGATCCCCGAGCGCTTGTGAAGGATCTATCTGTCGGGCAGCAGCAGCGCGTTGAGATCATCAAGGCGCTCTACCGTGGCGCTCGGGTGATGATCCTGGATGAGCCGACCGCGGTCCTGACGCCTCAGGAGGCTGACGATCTCTTCAAGGTCCTGCGGGGTCTTGCCCACGAGGGAACCGGGATTGTCTTCATCTCCCATAAGCTGCGCGAGGTATTGGACCTAGCCCACCGGATCGTCGTGATGCGGCGGGGCGCGGTCGCTGGAGAGGTCCTGCCGCGCGACGCCTCGCCAGAGTCTCTTGCATCCCTGATGGTAGGGCGTGATGTTCTCCTGCGTGTGGAGAAGGCGAGGTCGGTTCCGGGTAAACCGATGATCGTCGTTCGCGACCTTGTAGTGAACGATGACCGCCGGGTGCGAGCTGTCGATGGTGTGTCGCTGTCGGTTCGGACAGGCGAGATCGTGGGTGTCGCTGGCGTGCAAGGGAATGGCCAGACCGAACTCGTCGAGGCGATAACCGGTCTTCGGACAACCCAATCGGGATCTTTCCATCTTAGTGACCGCGACTTGACCCGTGCGACGGTACGCGACCGTACGGATGCTGGGCTTGCCCACATTCCAGAAGACCGGCAGCGACACGGACTTGTGCT
The DNA here is from genome assembly GCA_002347925.1 of Chloroflexi bacterium UBA2235. Taxonomy (GTDB): domain Bacteria; phylum Chloroflexota; class UBA11872; order UBA12225; family UBA12225; genus UBA12225. The sequence continues at coordinate 11,168 of DDYL01000108.1, forward strand.
TCCTTTCACCGTAGAGCAGAACATGATCCTGAATCGCTACCACCGTGCGCCGTTTTCGCGATGGTTGGTCATGCAGGCCAAGGCGATGCGTGATCAGGCGCGCGATCTTGTGGGCAGGTTTGATGTCAGACCGGCGAACCCGGAGGGACCGGTCGGATCGCTTTCTGGGGGCAACAAGCAGAAGGTCATCATTGCCAGGGAGCTTTCGCGCGATGTCCGTGCGTTGGTGGCTGCACAACCGACGCGNNGACGCTGGCGCTGCAGTACTGCTGGTCTCGGCGGAACTCGACGAACTCCTTGCGGTGTCTGATCGGATCATGGTGATGTTCCGGGGCAGGATCGTTGGCGAGGTTGAGCCGGCCACTGCCACACGCGAGGAAATAGGGCTCCTGATGGCTGGAGGCGTGTCACGCGAGGTGGAATCGGTGACGCGCTGACGCTTGGCGTCTAGCGCGAATGGTGCGCACGTACAGGTTTGTCTGACCGACACCAATTCAAGATGGTGCCCTTACAGGGTCTCGAACCGTACACTCGACAGTAAAGGTTGCGTAGATGGCATCGTGGCCCTCAGGAGTGACGAAGACATGAAGCGACGATCAATCGTCCGACTGCCCAAGGCACATTTGCATCTTCATCTGGAGGGAAGCGCAAGGCCCTCCACCATCAAGGAGCTTGCCGAACTCGAGGGCATGCCTGATGTTGAACAGACGTTCAGCAATCTTCCGGAGTTCGTGCAGGTGTATGCCAAGGCTGCGGCCGTGATCAAGCGACCTGAATCCCTGAAGCGAATCTGCCGTGAGCTGGTCGAGGATGAGGCTGCCCAAGGTGTCTGGTACACGGAACCGATGGGAGTTCCTCAATATCTTGGCAACCAGCATCCGTTTCGTGGTGCCCAGATTCGCCTCAAGGAATTCGACACCGACGGTGCGTGGGCGATCATGCAGGAAGGCTTTGCTGAGGGAACCCGTGCGACTGGCACCGAAGTTGGGTTGATGATGGGCATCAATCGTGGTTTCGGGGTCGACGGTACTGTGGAAGCGGCGCGGTTCGCTGCGAGGAACAAGGACAACGGGATCGTCGCTTTCGGGATTGCGGGCGACGAACGGATCCCGCCAGAGCCATTTGCGCCTGCATGCCATATTGCACGTGAGGCAGGTCTGCTGGTGGTTCCGCATGCCGGGGAGGCAATGGGTCCGGAGAGTGTCTGGGCTGCGATCAAGTCGACGTTCCCGCACCGCATCGCCCACGGAGTGCGGGCGGTTGAGGACCCGTTCCTCCTCTCCTACCTGAGCGACCACCAGATCACTTGCGATGTTGCGCCAACCTCTAACCTGCTCTTGGGTGTTGCCCAGGACATTGAGTTGCACCAGTTGCCAAAGCTGATGGATGCCGGAGTGCCGATCACGCTGAACACCGACGATCAGCTGTTCTTTGGGGCCCTGATCTGCGACGAATACCGACTGGTGCGGGACACCTTCAACCTGACCGATGGACAGTTGGCCGACTTCGCGCGGGTGAGTGCGCGCGCGTCCGGTGCGCCTGAGCACGTCAAGCAGCGCATCCTGAAAGGGATTGACGCGTGGCTCGAATCCGAGCCGGACGAATAATCTCTTCGGGCAGCGCGAATCATTTGGCGGACAGGCGACGACCGGAACGGCGTGACGTGGGACGTGCGCGATTGGAGGGCGTGGGGTGAGATCGGTGTCTTTCCTCCTCAACGGCGAATTCGTTGATCTAGAGGGAACGGATCCTCACGTCACCCTTCTTGACCTCGTGCGCGACCGTGGACTGACCGGCACAAAGGAGGGATGCGCGGAGGGTGACTGCGGTGCCTGCACCGTCGTTGTCCGGGAACCCACCCCATCACCCCATCGCCCCTTGATTGAGACACGCCTGGACCCGCCGCCGCTCCCGGCAAAAGACTCAGAGCGTCCGTCGGTCTACCGGGCGATCAACGGCTGCCTCGCGTTGGCCGCGCAGTTGCCGGGTACGGAAGTCTGGACGGTCGAAGGTGTCGGTGACACCGGGCACGCGGGTGGCAGGGCGGAGTCTCAGCTGCACCCGGTCCAGGAGGCAATCGCTACCACTGGCGGTTCGCAATGCGGGTTCTGCACCCCCGGATTCGTGATGACGATGTTCGCGTCGTATTACTCACCACTGGTCACGGACGCACAGTCTGTCGACCCAGGTGGCGAAGTTCTCGCGGGGAACTTGTGTCGGTGCACGGGATATCGCGCATTGCGCTCGGTGGCCGCACTGACGTCTGGTGCCGGCCTCGTTGAGGGTTCGGAGCACGCAGACCGTTTCGCGAGTCGTTTGCATGATCCAGTCCCGGGTGCGGTGCCGGCCGAATTGGGTTCGGCAGTCGTGGCGTATCGACCATCAACGCTAGCCGAAGCGATTGCCCGCCGCGCCAGTGAACCCGGTCTGCGGGTGATTGCCGGGGCGACCGACGTGGGAGTTGAAGTCACCCGCGGGTTCAAAAGGTATCCGGGCATTCTTTCGTTGGACGCCATCACCGACCCAATCTTCTCGAGCTGCTCACGTGCAGAAGGGACCGTCACGATTGGCGCCGGCGTAACCATGACCGCCCTGGAAGACTTCCTCCGCGATGGCGGGGTGCCATTGGCTGGGCAAATGCTGCCATGGTTCGCTTCGCGCCAGATCAGGAACCGCGCGACGGTCGGTGGCAATTTGATGACGGCATCGCCGATTGGTGACATGTCTCCAGTCTGGCTCGCACATGATGCGGTTGCGTTGATTGGTGGATTGTCGGGAATCCGCGAAGTCAGGGTGGCGGATTTCTTCACGGGCTATCGACAGACGGCGGTCGGTGCGGACGAACTTCTGGTTGCGCTGCGGATTGACGACAGCGTGGCACCTCCACGTGGGCGGCGCGTCGCGTGGGTGCGGAAGGTTGCCCGCCGGGATCGGGTAGATATTTCGGCGGTGGCCGGGGCGTTCCTTGTGGTACTCGATGACCGTGGGACGGTCGTTTCGGCGCGCCTTGCGTATGGAGGGGTTGCGGCGACCCCGGTGCGTGCGTTGGGTGCCGAAGACGCGCTGATCGGAGCGGTGTGGCGCGCCGGTGATGGCGGTGTCAGGGATGCCCGTGCCCTACTGGGATCGGCATTCGCGCCGCTCTCTGACCACCGGGGGTCGGCGTCTTATCGGCAGCGCCTCATTACCGGCCTGTTCGATGCATGCCTCTCCGAGACGGGAATTGGAAGCGACCGGTGAGATGCCAGACACGGTGACCCGGGTGGTCGGACGACCGACCCCACATGAGAGTGCCCGGCTTCATGTGACCGGACAGGCGCGGTATACCGATGACCTGCCACTTCCTCCGGGTTCGTTGCACGGATGGCCGGTCACGTCGGCGCACGCGCATGCGCTGATAAGAGTGGTTGACGTCTCCGAAGCAAGCGCCACCCCCGGGGTTGTCACTGTCCTCACCCGCGAGGATGTGCCGGGAGAGAACAATTCAGGTCCGCTGCGGCATGACGAACCACTCTTCCTTGGTGCCGGGGATGTTGCGACCTATCACGGACAGCCGGTGGCGTGGGTGCTAGGCACGTCGGTGGATGCGGCTCGACAGGGCGCAAGCCGGGTGGTCGTGACCTACGAGAAACTTGACGCCATCCTTGATCCTGCCGATGCGATCAGATTGGGCAGTGTCCACACCGATCCGCAGTGGATCCGTCGCGGGGATGTGGATGCGGTGTTGGCGGGGGCAGGAGAGGCCGGTCACGCCGTCGTGAGCGGCGAGTTCAGGATGGGTGCGCAGGACCACTTCCCGCTGGAGACCCACGTCTCAGTCGCCCTGACTGATGAGGACGGCCGGATGATGGTCCACAGTTCGACGCAGCATCCATCGGAGACGCAGGCGATTGTCGCGCATGCCCTTGGGCTGTCGCTAAACGAGGTGGTGGTGCAGTGCGTCCGTATGGGCGGTGGGTTCGGGGGCAAGGAGACTCAGGCAAACGCCTGGGCGGCTGTGGCGGCGATCGGGGCCCGCAAGACCGGGCGGGCGGTGAAGGTGCGCCTGGACCGGGACCGTCACATGATCCTGACCGGTAAGCGCCATCCGTTCGTCGCACGGTACCGGGTGGTGGTGGGTCGGTCAGGTGACCTTCGCGCGCTTGACCTGGAGCTCTATGCTGACGGGGGTTGGTCGCTTGACCTGTCCGATGCGGTGCTTGGCCGGGCAATGTTCCATTCCGACAATGGCTACTTCTTCCCCGCGATGCGGGTCCGTGGGCAAGTCCTGAAGACCCATAAGACGTCACAGACCGCATTCCGGGGGTTCGGTGGGCCCCAGGGGGTGGCAGTCGCCGAGGAGATCATCGACTGCGCGGCGCGTGCGATTGGCATGGACCCGCATGACGTCAGGACGCGCAACCTGTATCGCGGGTCGGGCGAGACCAACACCACCCACTATGGGCAGGAGATTGGTGACAACCGGCTCGTGACCATCTGGGAGGGTGTTCAGGAGTCCGGGGAGTTCATTTCGCGACGCGAGGCAATCAGGACGGCGAATGCCCGGGGTGGTGGAATTCGGCGGGGCATCGCGGTTACGCCGGTCAAGTTTGGCATCTCGTTCACCACCACGTTCCTGAACCAGGCGGGCGCACTTGTGTTGATCTACAGCGATGGAAGCGTCCAAGTGAACCACGGTGGAACGGAGATGGGACAGGGCCTGCAGGTCAAGATGGCGCAAGTGGCGGCGGAGGTTCTGGGTGTGCGCCTGACATCGATACGGATGATGCCGACGCGCACGGACAAGGTGCCGAACACGTCGGCCACGGCGGCGTCGTCCGGGTCGGACCTGAATGGTGGCGCCGTTCGCGATGCCTGCCTGACGTTGCGTGGGCGCCTGGCTCCGGTGGCGGCCCAACTCCTGACCGCGCCAGGTGCCCCGGCAGTGCATGTTGACGATGTCGATTTCGGCGATGGGCAGGTCTGGGTGCGGTCGAGACCGGATCACCGTGTGACCTTTGCAAGCGTCGTTCGGGCCGCTTACCTGGCGCGAGTTGGCCTTTCCTCCACCGGGTACTACCGGACACCGGGCATCTGGTTCGACAAGGCGTCAGGACGAGGCAAGCCGTTCCACTACTACGCTTGTGGCGCGGCGATTGCTGAAGTGGAGGTGGATGGGTTTACCGGTCAGGTGCGTGTCCTGAGGGTGGATATCCTCCATGACGTGGGGTCAAGCCTGAACCCCTTGATTGATGCCGGGCAGGTTGAGGGAGGCTTCATCCAGGGGATGGGGTGGGTCACGATGGAGGAGGTGGTGTGGGGCAGCGATGGGCGCATGCTAACGCACGCCCCAAGCACGTACAAGATCCCCGCATCCACGGACGTGCCCGCGGACTGGCGCGTGTCGCTGCTTCCGCGGGCGGCGCAACCCGGTGTGATCTACGGAAGCAAGGCGGTTGGTGAGCCGCCGTTCATGCTTGGCCTGTCCGTGCGCGAAGCAATCCGGGATGCGGTCGCTTCATTTGCCCCTCGGGGCTCGTATCCGGAACGGGTCGCCTTGGCCCTGCCGGCGACGGGTGAAGCGATTCTCGACGCGATTGACGCTGTTCGCGGGTAGGTCTGTTGCCCTCTCGAACGGGGTTGTGGGCGCGAACGCTAGTCCCCGCTGGTCCACCCCACCCCACCTGATCGCCTCAGATTGCAAGGCGCTTTGCTTCGCCCACCCCATCGCCCCTGATTGCAGTCAGCTTCTTGGCTCTCCCCATTGGCTCACTTGGTTCGAATGCGATCCGCATCTGAACCGTGTCCGCGGGGGCGGTCCCAGGGTGAGCCGTGAAATCAGCGGTCGCGGCGGGCAAGCGCGGCGAGGTATGCCCGTTCGGCGGCTGGCGCAAGGGTGTCCCAACCGAAGTGATCCCGGGCGCGGTTGCGCGCTTGTTCACCCAGTGACTGACGCAAGTCGGGTTCAGTGAGGCACCTGATCACGGCTTTCGCCATGGCGTCGGTGTTTCCCGGCGCAACGAGGATCCCGGAGACACTCGGAACGATGTAGTTCGATTGCTCGCCGGTTGCGTCGGCGATCACGGGAATCCCGAGTCGCAGGAGTTGCAGCAACTTGACCGAACACTTGGCGCGATTGGCGAGGTTGTCGTCGGCGAGAGCAATGGCGACGTCTGCAAGTGACAGGAGTTCTGGAAGTGCGTCAGGCCGTTGCCAGCCCGCCAGGTGCACCGCACCGGTCAAGCCTCGCGACCTTGCTTCCGTTGCGAGATCCCGCTCCTGATTGAACTTGCCGGCCCCGACGACAAGGAGCATGGCGTCGGGAACGTCTTTCCGGATGGTTATCAGGGTTTCGAAGGCTCGGCTGGGTGAGAACTCGAAGAAGCGCGTATAGAGCAGGACGATTGGCCCCGGCCCGATGCCAAGGCGTGCGCGGATCGGCTCGCTGCCGGGCTTTGAGGCACCGCCGGGCACGTACTCAGGTCCACCCTGCCCCACCTGATCCGAGTGCGCTTCTCTTGGCCACCAGTTTGGGTAGTCGCGATCGTCCAGTCCGTTCGGGAGGTACTCGACACTATGGGTGGGTTGGCCGAAACTCCATGCCTGCGCCTGGAGCGTTCGGCTGGCGACGGTGACGGCGTCGGCATTCGCAATGCCCCATCGTTCTTGCACGTTGACGATTTGTCTCTGCCACCACGGATAGGCTTCGTAGTCGTTCCATCCACCGTCCCCTTCCCAGTCGTCGGTATCTACGACGATTGCCGGTGGGCGTGCTGGGTAGCCAACCCATTGTCGGCCCCTCAACGCGAGGTGGGTAAGCCCAGTGACCGCCTTTGGCTTGAACAGGTGAACGACGTCGGGGAGACTTGCGATGGCGGCGCGGGCGGTTTGCAAGGCGAGGATGGGCTGGGCAAGGGCCTGGAGCGGACTTGCCTCGGAGACGCGCCCTGGAACACGCATCGACTGGATGCGGACGCCATCGGTGATCTCATCACGCCCACCCTCGGCGGGATTGTCGTAGGGTGGAATGATCACGGTGACGGTGTGCCCACGCGACGCAAGTGCGCGCGCAAGCGGGATGGTGCGGGCACTGGATGTTGCCTTCGGTTGACGGGCGAACGGCGCCACCAACGTCACACGCAGTCGCGGCATGGTCCGGGTCACGACACGTGTCCGTCCTGGCCCGACGGCGGAACGTTCCGACGATGGCTCCGACCATCCCAGAGGGTCTCACGTGCGACCTCTGGATCATCCGTCGATGCAATGAAGAGGGCGGTTTGTTGAGTGTCGTCGTCGAGGATGCGCTTGGTTGCGACATCTTGGCCTGACGGGTGGTTCTGGGGAATTGCGTCGGGGTCCACGGGCCCCGGCGGTCGGTCCGCTGGCACGGTCGGCACAGGCAGGTGGTTGGCTCCGCCCCGTCCAATCGCCCCTGATTGCAATACGTTCGCGTTGGCCTGCCTCACCCCACCTGATTCGACTGCGTTGCGTCCGGCCGGCCCCACCCGGTGAAGCTGGCCTTCACGCGGTCCAGACAGTGGACGTGATGGAGGCCATTGGCGGCGGGAGGTGGCCGTCCAAGGAACCACCATGATCACGACTGCGAGGAGTGCGGCGACGACGGAAATGGTGAACCCTGCTTCGGCGCTGGCTTGACGGAAACGCATTTCCACAACGTGCTGACCCGCAGGGACTGGGATTGCACGGAATAGGACATCGGCGCGCCAGACCGGCGCGTCACGTCCGTCTATGGTTGCGGTCCATCCAGCGAAAAACGAATCCCGAACCGTGAGGATTGCCTGCACGGGTGTGTCTACGCGGATCCTCAGGTACTCGGCGGATTCGGCTTCAATGACGACGGCGTCGTCTGAAAAGGTTATTCCGGGCGTGAGCGTCGTGTTGGCAATGCTTTCCTGCTCGGCGGGGGAGAGGTATCCCGCATAGGCGTTACGTCCAAGGAACTGCCAGACGGCGTCCCTCCAGGGTCGGAGACGGGTTCGCCAAGCCGGTTCGTCAGGATCGCTCACGGGTGCCGTCTCGAGCACGACGCTGTCATCGCCCTCTGGTGCATCGCGCAGGTAGTTGAGTGCCTCGGCGGCTGATGGTCGAGTGACCGCTCTGGGAAGAAGTCGGACACGCGGCGGAGGCTCGAGGAGGCGGTAGACCTTGACATCAGACCGATGCACCAGTTGCACTCCGCCACCGTGGATGAGGCTAGCCGGCCACGACTGGCCATCACCAATCGCCGAGAGTGCGTGAAGCGTCGACCCTTGGGTGTCGGTTGCGAGCGTTCCTGTCGCTTCGCGGGTGACCGTAAAGGACGCGATGGTGGTGTCTTGGTTGACCGATACGGGAATCCGGACAAGGTACGTGGTGGGCTTGGCAGGGTCTGTACCGGGCAACGGTGTGACCGTGGCAGTTTGGGCGGAGGTGCCACTCGTCCCTGATCCGACCGTGAACCGTCCGGTCCACAGTGGTGCATCGCTGGCGTCGCGTGCCGTGATGATCAAGGTCGCGATCCCGAGCTCGCTGGTCGCGTTGGACACGATCATTCCGATCGCCCGCACGTCACGCATACGCGGCCCGGGGGCGTCAGGTCCGACAAGCGAGGCGGTGAGGGATGCGGGCGCCGAACCTTGGGGAAGGTCGGCGCGTGCCAGGACCGACGGGAGGGCGAGGACTGGTGCCGGGATGGTCACCGGCATGCCCGCGCGCACGATGAGTGAAGCGTCGGAGTCGTAGTAGTCGCCGTCGATTTGCCGGTCGTCGATCGTGTCGCGCAGGAGGTAGGTGACGCCCCACTGGCGCAGGCGGCTCAGTGACGGCAAGTTTGGAACCAGGTCCCGACTGAGTTGGTCGCGCAAGAGGCCATCAGGCTGGTTGCGTTCGGGCGGAACGATGAGTGACTTGAAGTCGACGTAGCGTCGGAAAGGAAGCACGCCACCGTCGTAGCCATCCACGACGGGAATCTTGAACACCATTGGGAGATTGGGGTTGAGCGTGTCCTTGTACTTGGTGTTGATGAGGCCGGCCCCGACGCCTCGCAGGCCAAGCAGTGCCCCGTGGTCGCCCTGGATAAGCGGTGCATCGTAGGGTTGGTACCCGGTGCGTGCCACTGCAAGGACACGACCGGGGGGAAGGTTGTCCCGCAGGGCATCAATGACGGGGCGGCTGTCGGTATAGACGCCGGGCGGGTTTGGGTTGTTGTATTCAAGGGTGGTTGCAGATGCCCAGAGTTCGGTGATCGTGGCGACAGAGACCAGGATCGCCCCAAGGCGTGACGGTGCCGTTGCGAGGGCGATGAATGTCAGGACGACCGCGCCGGTGCCAAGGGCTGCCCAGACCACGATGAGTTGTGGTGCGGTTTCCTGGGAACGGACGTGCTGGGCTGGCCACAACAGGGTCGCAGCACCGCTCGCGACGAGAACGGCGATGAGCAGTCGGCTTGCGGCGATGAGCCGGTACCACGGACGTGGCGCCGCGGCACCGTGGTGGTCTGGGCCAGGTGACTTCAGGAATGAGAAGCCGGCGCCGGCGACAATCGAACCCGCGAAGGTTGTGAGAAAGAGCCATCTGGCCGGCACGCGGAAAAGGTTCATTCCCGGCAACGCAAAGATCCGCGAGTAGATGGGCGTGTGATTTCCGAGGGCGAGTAGGAGTGAGACAAGCCCAAGGAGTGTGAAAAAGAGGATCGCCGGGTGGCGGGCGCGGAATGTTACGCCGCAGAGCGCCAGGATGAACCCCATGAACCCGAGCCATCCTAGGTACTCATTGCTGGTGGGAGTGGCCAATCCGAAGGTAGGCAGCAACCCGACAAAGAGTTCCCTTGGCGGAAGTGAGAAGGCGACGGCCTCGCCCAACGGCATGCCGGCCGCGCGTATCGAAGCTGCCGTCAATTCGGTGGTTGGCAGTGTCTGCATGGCACTGAGACCAGCGGCGATGGCTCCGGACAACCCCAGAAGGCCGGTTGTCCATGCTGCGTGCCGGAGAGCGATGCGACGCCGGACCCATTCGGTGGAGCCGCCTGGGTGTCCCGGGTGGGTCGCTGTGGTGCCCTCCGTGCCGTTCCGGGATCGTTCGGCGAGCATCGCCCTGACCCAGGTGCCGAGCGGATCTCGTGTCGGCGCGCGCACGGGAAGGGCGAGGGTCCACCCAGTGACGCCGATTCTGAAAATCGCATAGGCGCCTATCGCGACGACGGTCATGTAGCTCTCTTGGGCATGCCCGGCAAGTAACTGGATTGCGAGGACGACACCGGTTGCCACGGCCCACCGGAGCGAGTGGCTTTCGAGTGCGTAGTGCAGCGTGAGGCACGCGAGGGGCAGCCAGGCCGCAGCATTGAGTTGGTTGAGGTGACCGACTTGGGCGCCGATGAACCCGGAAAACCCGTACAGGCAACCGGCAATTCCGGCACTCCACCAATCGAGATCAGCCATTCCCCGCGCAGCAAGGGCGGCGAACCATGCGGCGAGGAAGAAGTGCACCGCAACCGATGCGTTCATGGCGAAGGGGGCGGGAAGCACCAGGAACAGGACGTGCAAGGGATAGAAGACTGCACTCTGGAGGTTGGAGAGGAAGGGAACTCCGAAGTAGATCCACGGGTTCCAGAGGGGGATTCGACCATCGCGCAATGCTTCGGCGGCGAATGCCCGGTACGGGTACATGTAGGCCATCGTGTCGTACCCGATCACGACGAGGCCGGTGAAGATGAGCTTCCAGGCGAAGAGGAGCGTGGCGGCGAGGATGGTCAGCGCAAGCGCCACTGGTGCGACGTGTCGGCGCATGTTCGTCACCAGTAGTTGAACGCGTGTGCGTGTGGTGCGTGGCGGTTGACCGCGTGGGCGAGATGGTGGTTTCGCGCAATGCGATGCGGGCGGGGATGCCTGCGGACCGGCGGGCGGGCGGGTCCCCCGAAGCATTCCGGTTCGGGCATGGGTGCGTGCGCACCGTGTTGGTCCGTACAGACCGTGAGGTGCTGGATCACAACTCGTTCGCGAGCAGGATCGCCTCGGCGACCTCGCGCATGGACTTCCGGGCGTTCATTGAGAGCTTCTGGATCTTGCGGAACGCCTCGGCCTCCTTGAGACCCTGGGTGTCCATCAGGAGACCTTTCGCCCGCTCGACAACCTTTCGCGTCTCCAGTGACTCATGGATGTCGTGCAATTCGCCCTGGATGGTGCGGAACTCCCGGTACCTCGCCAGTGCCACCTCGATGGCAGGTGCCAGGTCACTCTCGCGATATGGCTTCACGAGGTATCCCACGACAGCCGGGGCGGTCCGGGCACGCTGGATCAGTTCCTGCTGCGAGTACGCGGTGAGGAGTAGCACTGGGGCAATCGATTCGGCGGACAGTTCCTGAGCGGCATCGATGCCGTCAAGGTCGGGCATCTGGATGTCCATGATCACGAGGTCTGGACGGAGTTCGCGTGCGAGGTTCACGGCGCTCCGGCCGTCGCCTGCTTCACCGACAACCACATAGCCGAGAGATGTGAGCATCTCCTTGAGATCCATCCGGATGATGGCCTCGTCATCGGCAAGCACGATTCGTACGGGCATCGTCGGTTTCCGGTTCTCCGGGGGCGTCTGGTGCGAAAACGCACATCGTCAGAACGGCCGGGTGGCGGATGATGGTAGCCATGGCTTCGGAGAAGCGTCAACCGTTGATTGACTCCCGTTCCGATCAGGTGCTACGGTGGTTCTGATCATGGCGCAAAACGTACAGCGATGGCTCCTTGACCGGGAACGGTTCGCGTGGGCGCGGGAACACGTTCCGGAGCGCAAGTGGTTCCAGATCTCCAAGTATTTCCCCGGGTATGTGCTGCGCCGGCAGATGGTGTACATCGATGCCGAGACCGGTGATGTGATCGGTGCGCAGGGCGGTGAGCAGGTGCCAGACGGAAGGGTGTTCCTGTACGGCTATGACGTCCAAGCCTTTTGCGGGATTGACGTTCCTGGTCTTGAGGATGCGATGACGGCGAAGCCGCCGTCCAGGTTGGCCGCCCGAGGTACATCCGGCGACGCAAAGGCTCCCGCAAAGCCGGGCGAATGAACCCCTCGGCCACCCGGAGTTGTGGCTTGACGTGCCTGATGCGAGGGAATTCCCGATGAGTGACCAGAATCGTTCCCGGTCAGGCGGGTCGCTGAAGGCGGCTGGGCCTGCTCCCACCGATGGTGACAACCACGACTACTCTCTGATCGAAGGTGGCGCGTCCCCAAGTCCCGTTGCGTCACTCTTTGTGGTGGCGAGTGTTGGTTGCTTCGTGATTGCTGCGGTTGGCGGTGCAACTCTTGGCCACATGGAAATCGACCTGTGGTGGGCTGGCGGACTTGCGATGGTCATCGGCCTTGGCTTGGTGACACTGGTCGCACCAGAGGCATGATGATCGCGGGGCGGGCTGTGAAACCACCCGTCTCTCCCGGCTGATGCGGACCCGTGATGTCACGGTAGTGATGAGCGGGTGTGAGCTCCGCAACCGTGTCATCATCGCCACGGACGATGGTCGGGGAGAGAGGACTTGAACCTCCGACCTCAGCGTCCCGAACGCTGCGCGCTACCAGGCTGCGCCACTCCCCGTATTGCGCCGGTGGGACCGGACGCCACCTCCGATGGATTGCGCCATCAGCGTGTCATCGACTATAGGTCGCTGATGGGTCGGGCGTCAAGCGCTCTTGCTTCGGGTTTGGGTGTAGGACGGGTTCCGACAGCAGGAACTTGGTCGCGCGGTGGACTGCTCGCCGGGGTAGCCAGCCTCCTTGCACTCGCGTCGTGCGAGTTCGGCGGTATCGGCTCTCTTGGGTTTGGAGGATCCGATGGTGAACCGCGCCTGATCTTTGGGTCTGAAGGCAATCTCGTCCAGTTGTCGGCAGATGGGCGGTCCCGGAAGGTCATTCTCGCGGTGCCGTCAGGCGCGGTGGCGCGGGACCCCGCATGGTCGCCCGACGGCAAGCAAGTTGTCTACGCGTACACGCCGCCCCTCAACGTCTCGCGTGGGGCGTCGCCGGCGCTGATGCTGCCGGTGACCGATCTCAACCTCCTGGATGTCGCAACGGGATCCACGCGCCAACTTCTCGTGCATGATCGTGAGGGTGGCGCCTACGACCGTCCGACTTGGTCGCCGGATGGACGGACGATCTACGCGAATCACGTTGCGCCAATCCTTGATGGATCGGTTGTGCGCGACACCATCGAGGAAGTCGTTCGCATTGCCGTTGGATCGGGACTGGCGACCCCAGAGGTTGTGGTGCGGAAGGGCTTTGACGCGGCGCTGTCCCCGGATGGTCGCTATCTGGCATGGGTTAGACGAACCATCGACGGGCGCGCCATTGAGGTGGGGGAAAATGATGGGCTAGGTGCACGCACGGTGGTCTCACCCACATTGGCGGACAACGCATCGTGGCCGCGGTTTTCGCGTGATGGAAGCAAACTGGTCTTCTCGGCGGCGAGTCCGTTCACGCCGGTGCCTACGGTAACTCCACTGCCCCGGCGCGCCTGGCTGGGTGCAAGGGTTGCCTCGGCGCGTGGGCGGGCGCACGGGGTGCCGATGGACCTGTTTGCGGTTGGGGTGGATGGCACCGGGTTCAGTCGACTTACGACCTTGGGCGAGGACAGTCCGTCGGCTTCGTGGTCACCGGACGGAACCAGGCTTGCCCTCGTGTCAGGTGGCGGGATTTACGTCCTCACCCCATCGTCCAACGACCTCCGGGTAGTCGATGCCGCTGGTGGACACGGGGCCATCGACTGGCGGTGACGTGGGGAATCCGGGTTGCGATCAGGGCCGATGTGGGGCTGGTTCCCGGGATTCGTTGACAGGTTGCGCCGGAATGTGCCATAACAAGGCCACATGAGTTCGGTCATTAAGAAGCGTCGGCGCAAGATCTCGCGTCACAAGTACCGCAAGCGTCTCAAGCGCGAGCGTCACAAGCGCAAGTGAGCGTGCCGTCTGGGAAACCGGGCGGAGCCGCACCAGGAAACGAGGCACGTCCACACCAGTGGGCGTGCCTCTTGGTGTTTATGTCAGTCGTGATCAACGTCTCCGTGGTGCAGCGGTCCGTCAGGTCACTCGGGTATGATGGGTGCGTCAGATGGGTGAGACGGGCGACGTTTTCGACGAGCGGTTCAATTTTCGGCTTGAAATTCCCGGCCCAGATGAAGATTTGGCGGACTTGCCGGACGAGCCCCATGCAGCCAGCCGCAATCGCGGCCGGGGCAGGCGCACGATTGATGGGGAGAGATTGCCGGCTTCTCTCACACTGACCGGCATACCCGTGCTTCGCCACCCGACATTGGTCTTTGCTTTTGAGGGTTGGAATGACGCGGGTGAGGCCGCATCTACGGCAGCCCGGTTGATCGTCTCCCAACGAGACGGAGACCGGTTCGGGTGGGTCGATGCGGAGGAATACTTCGTCTTCACCGAGACGAGACCCATGGTCAGGCCAGCCCGTAAGGGTCGCCGGCGTCAGATCATCTGGCCGACCGTCGATTTCTTCACGTGTGTCGACCCCTCTGATGCCCCCGAGGCGCGCGACCTGATCGTGGTGCTAGGAACCGAGCCAGACCTGCGTTGGCGCCAGTTCGCTGACATCGTCCTCGACGTGGCGAGGCGCATTGGCGTTGAACTCGTGGTCGGTCTGGGCTCACTGAATACTGACATTCCCCACACGGTGCCTCCGCATGTGTCGAAGTCTGCAACGAATCAGGAACGGCACCCATTGTTGCGTCCGCACAAGTTCGTGGCGAGCAAGTACCGCGGCCCGACCGGGATTGTTGGAGTCCTGACTTCGCGATTTGCGGAACGCAAGTACCCGGTGCTGTCAATCTGGGGGCATGCGCCGCACTACATCTCTGCCAGTCCGAACCCGGTCGTTGCGTCACGAATGTTGCGGGAACTCGTCCGGATGGTTGAAGTCTCCCTTGATCTCCAGACCATCGATGATGCAGCGACCAGGTTCGGTGACCAGGTTCGCGAAGCAGTCTCACGCGACCCTGAGGCAATGGAGTACGTCAGAGATCTCGAACGCCAATACCGTGAAGGTCAGGGCGACGATGATGAAGACGATGACGGACCAGCAGTCGCGGGCGAAGAATTGCCGAGTGGCGCGGCTATGGTCGACGCACTCGAGGAATTCCTTCGCCGCCGTCACCGCCCACCGTCCAGTTCAGGGCCGTCATCTACCTGATTGGCATCGGGCGGCGGTCCGGCGTGAACTTCCTTGCGCATCCCCGCTGCAGGCGCAGGAATTTTCAGGAAGACGCCGTATCCTGTTGGCCGGGGTCCGTGCGCTGAAATCGGTGTCACGGTCCTGATTGTCCGACGGGTCATCAACCCGGCCGGCAGGGAGGGTAGACATTCATGGCACGAATCCGTCCAACACTGCATGGCTCGCAACTCGGTGGTGGCAATCTCTCGTTCGAAGAAAAGGTCGTTCTTGCGGGTCGGACGGGCTATCCGGCGGTTGACTTCAACCTTGCCGAAGCGCATGCCTACGGTGACAACGCCAAGGTTCGCCATCTTCTCGATGCAAACGGCGTCGTGCCGGGAACCATCGGTGGTGTTGTTCGCGCAGGCGTCTTTTCCCCAGAGGAAGAGTTTGCGACTGCGCTCGAACATGTTCACGCGCTCGCCGCGGATGTCGTGGCACTTGGTGGAAGTACCACTGGCGGCGGGATTAGCCGTTTTGCCGCGATGCCGAAGGCGGAAGCGTGGCCGATTGCGGTTGAGCGTCTCAAGCGAATGGATGCCGCCCTCGATGGCACTGGCGTCCGGATTGGGCTCGAGTTCCTTGGTTGCCCGGTATACAAGCCGGAAACCATTACCCACTGGACGTCTAGGGGGGAAACACACCCGTTCATCCAGTCCCTCGCAGAAACAAATGAGATTCTTCACGAGGTGAAGTCGCGGAATGTCGGCATCACACTCGACTCTTACCACTGGTACGGGTCGGATGGAACGATTGCCCAGATCCGTGAGACTCCGGGCGCATGGATAACCTTGTTGCACATTAATGATGGGAAGTCTGATGTGGCGAGGCACGACCTCCATGACTTTGACCGGATCATGCCGGGCGAGGGGAACTTCCCCTTGGCCGATTGGTTGTCAGCGATCAGTCACACGGGTTTCGATGGCTTTGTCGCTCTTGAGGTGCTTGGCCCGCGCATGGCGGGGGTCGCGCCAGAGGCATACGCCGCTGCGGGTCTCGATTGCCTGCGACCAATTTATGCCAAGGCGGGTCTATCACTGACCTAGCCGGGCTCGCGCTCCGACCGTCAAGGGCGTTCGTCGGTCGGAGTCTGTTTTGCGGCAGGGAACGCCAATCTGTGGGGGTGGAACATGGCAGATCAGGAACAGGCAGGTCGCGCTGTCGGTGGGGACGACAGCGTGCTTGGTTCGGTGGGTGCGCGCCGGGGCGTCCTGGCGAGTGCGGTAGCAGGCGCGGCCCTGGTGGCGTGCGGTGGCGACACCGCGCCAGCGGCACCGGCGGCACCAGTCGCCAAGGCAGAACCAACCAAGGCACCGGCGGCGGCAGCACCGACAACCGCACCGGCTCCGACCACGGCCCCAGCGGCACCCGCGGCGAAGGCGGTTCCAACCGTCATCAGTGCGCAAACCGAACTGCAAGTCTGGCTCAATGACCACGGTCCGGAAGTGCAGAAGTGGTGGGATGACGAATTGATGCCGGCGTTCAAGAAGGAACAGCCGAACATCAAGGTCGTGGTCAAGTGGGAGAACTGGACCGGGGTCGCCGATCGTCTGAATGCGGTGATGGTTGCTGGTTCCCTGCCGGACGTGTTCACGGGTGGTGCGGAATGGGTTGGGTCGATGGCCGGCAAGAAGATGGCCCTCGACATCTCGCCGTACGTGAAGGTCTGGGGCGAGTCGTCCGACTTCACCGAGTCCGCGATGAACGCCACGATGTCCGGTGGCAAGAACTACGGTGTCCCGGTCACTTCCGATGCGCGCGTGCTGGTCTACCGGAAGGACCTGTTCCGTGCGGCTGGACTAGATCCCGAGAAGCAGCCGACCTCGTGGGAGGAACTCCTTGACTGGGGACGCCGTCTCACCAAGACCGAGGGTGACAAGATTTCGGTGTCCGGGTACGGCATGACGACCAACTGGTCTTCGTGGTGCGCGTACATGTACCAGGCCGGCGGCGACTACGTGACCGCCGATGGCGCCAAGGCCACCGTTGACACGGCGGCGGCTCAGGATTGGGGCCAGTTCATCTGGGACGTCTTCAACAAGTTCAAGCTTGCCGATCCCAAGGGACTGCCTGGAGCCTTCGAGACAGGTCAACAGGCCATGACCGAGGCGGGTCCGGGCGTTGGTCTCGCAATGCAGAAGAACGGCGGACTAGATAACCTCGGGATTGCCTCGCCGATCAAGCGCAAGTCGCAGCAGACAGCGGTGTTCACGAACTGGCTTTGCGTTGGCGCCCAGACCAAGGTGCCGGACGCGTCGTGGAAATTCGTTGAGTTCTACACGCGTGCGGCGAACATGCAGAAATTTCATGAATTGCGCGGTTCACCGCCTCCGCGCAAGGCACTCCAGTCGCAGGCATACGTCAAGGACAATCCGGTGTTCCGGCGGTTCGGCGAGATTGCCGGGCAGTACGGACGCGCCTTCACCCCGTCATGCGCGTGGACAGACTTCCGGCAGCAGCTGATCGACTTCAACAAGGAACTCGCCGAGAAGCAGCGCACGGCCAAGGATGTGCTCCCGGAACTCGGGCGTGACATGGCAAAGGCGCTGGGTGACTGCTCCAAGTAGCGCCTTGAAGCCAGCTTGACCCTGTTCTGGGTGGCGGACCGGTTGCCGGGCCGCCACCCACTTTTTTTTCGGAGCCGGCCCAGATCTATCAGCGGGTGAAGATGGTTCCCCGCACGTAGTCGGCATCGGCACTCGCCAGGAATGCCAGCACCTTGGCAACGCCGTCTGGTGAGGCTAGATGGGCACTTGCAAGGGCAGCTTCGGGGTCGTGGCCGGACGCAATCGCACCGTCACGCACGTTGTCGCGCTTGAGGGGTGTGTCAATCGAACCAGGACAGATTGCGTGGATGCGGATGTTCTGCGGGGCAAGCCGGGACTCCAGGACCATGACCATGCCGTGGACGGCGGCTTTGCTGGTTCCATAGGCAATTGACGAACTGCCACCCTTGACACCTGCGCCCGAGGCGATGCACAGGACGACACCACCACCGGTCGACGCGATTTTTGGCGCGCAGTGCTTGACCGTCAGGAAGCTTCCGCGGACATTGACATCCTGCACGCGTTCGAATGTCTCCAGGGGGAAGTCGTCAAGCGGGACGAATGCCCCTTGCAGGATGCCGGCACAGGTGACTAGACAGTCAACGTGACCGAATGCCGCAACCGCGCGTTCGGCGAGATTGGCACAAGCCGCCTCATCGGTGACATCGGTCTGGACGAACACCGCTTCGCCCCCGTGCGCGTGAATCGTGGCAAGGGTCTCCGAGGCATCTGCTTCACGGATGTCAGCAATGACGACGCGGGCTCCGTCGGCAGCGAACTGGATCGCCGTGGCCCCGCCAATGCCGCGGGCTCCACCGGTGATGATGGCCACCTTGCCTGAAAGTCGTCCGGTCACGTGTCGTCTCCTGTTGCACGCTCTTGGGACACATGTCTCCCGAGAGGTGCGCAATCTCTGGTTGTTTCTCAGTGAGATGGGTTGTCCTAAACGACCCAGTGAAGTCCCATGTCATGGACGATGCGGTCGACGGCCTGCTTGGCAGCCGGGATCCGTTCATCCGGGAGGTGTTCGATCAGCGCAAAGCCGTTCGGCCGGATTGCCTCGTAGGCACGGAAGAACGCCGGGAAGTCAAAAATGCCCTCTGAGGGAGCACATTCCTCCACCTTGATTGGCATGCCATCACTGACCCGCAGATCTTTCACGTGGGCACAGACGATGTAGTCAGAGAGATGGTGGAAGATGTCGGCAATGAGCGCCGCAGTGTCGTATGCCAATGGGAAGGTCGAGGCGAAGTTGACCGGATCGCAGTTGTATCGAAGGGCGGGAGATCCGACCGCGTCGATCACTCGCCGGACCCGCGCGGGAGAATCGAGAGGCGAGATGCTTCCGCACTCAAGACCAATCGTGACCCCCTCGGACGACGCAACCGTGCATACAGCAGCGAGGCTCGCCACGAGTCGGGCCTCGGTCTCGGCGGTGTGATTGCCCGGATGCGGTCGCCAATCCCCCGTCAAGTTGAGACTGCCGGGACGGATCAACAGGAAGTCTGCATCGAGGACGTGGGCACCGACGCACGCGCGCTGGGCCAGTCGGATGCCCTCGGCACGCCGTTCCGGGTCGGCGTGGACGAGAGACGGATACCGTGCGTTCGCCTGGGCCACATGGACGCCTGAGTCGGCCAGGACCTGACGTGCGTGCGCGAGGACATCGTTCGAGACCCCATCGGGATCGGGAAGCATGACACTTGCACCTGTGAAGCCTAGGTCTCGGATGACGGCGGCGTGCGCGGCTGTGATTTGGGCGGGGTCGCCCGGCAGAAGTCCAACTACACCTGATCGCATGGCGCGGAGGATATCCGCGGACGTGGCGTCGCGCCAGAAGGCCGAAATGGGTTTGGTGAGGGGCGGGTGGGATTATCCTGCGGGGTCGTGGCCGGGGGCGGATCACGTGGAAGGTGGCAAGAGATGGACCTTGGATTACACGGTCGCGTGGCATTGGTGACCGGTGCGGGTGGCGGAATTGGTCAGGCAACGGCACGGTTGCTCGCCGCCGAGGGCGTGGCCGTCATTGCGGCCGATATCCGTGCCGAGTTTGCGGACGCGACTGCCCGGATGGTTCGTGACCTTGGTGGCGACGCGCTGGCAGTGCCGGTAGACGTAACCGACGAGGCAAGTGTGCGGGACGCGGTCGCGGTTGGCGAGTCGTGGCGTGGTTCGATTGACATCGTGGTGAACGCCGCGGGCATCTATCGGGTGGGGCCGTTTGCCGAGATCACGTTCGCGTCCTGGGATCTGGTTCACGACATCAACCTGCGAGGAACCTTCGCGGTTTGCCAGGCTGTCCTTCCCGGGATGATTTCGCGCCGGCGAGGCAGCATCGTCAACCTTGCAAGCATTTCCGGCCGGACGAAGGCGACCCTTGCGGCACCAAGTTACGTGGCATCAAAGGCAGGAGTGATTGGGTTGACCATGTCCTTGGCGATGCAGACTGCGCCTCACGGTGTGCGCGTCAATGCCGTTGCACCGGGTCCGACGGAGACGGAAATGATCCTCGGCCTCGCGCCAGAGATGGTCGAAGCGCTCGTCCGAACGATCCCGATCGGACGTCTCGCCACCACCGACGAGGTCGCATCCGCAATTGTGTTCCTCGTGTCTGACCGCTCGGGGTCAACGACTGGTGAGACCCTGAATATCAACGGTGGCGCCTTCATGATCTGAGCGTGTGTGGCAGGGTCAGTGGTTGCTGGTTCGCCTTGGCCCTTGCAATCTGTCGAGGCTGATCCCAAGGATCACGGCGAGGGCCCCCGGTGCGAAGTCCCCAAGGACGAAGAAGAACAGGCCAATGAGCATCACGAGGATGCCGAGGCACCGTGCAAGGCTACGTGAGACTGTCAGGGCGGTCTCAAAGCGACCGGTCAGCCTCCAGGTGATCGCTTCAATGACGAAGCCTCCGTCAAGCGGAGGGACAGGCAAGAGGTTGATGGCTCCGGCCAGCGCGTTGATGCACGCGGCATCCGTCAGTGCCAAGGCGAACCCGTGAGCGAGGGTCGGGTCGGTCCCGGTGACTGGCGTGATGGAAAGTGCAGCTGCTTGCCAACCAAGGAAGAGGCGATTTCCCGTTGAAGGGTCAAGCAGGTCTGCCAAGGTCCAGAACACGACCGCAACGACCGCGTTGAGTGTTGGACCCGCGAGGGCGGTGAGAGCGACGCCGCGGGGGCCAAGCGCGCGCGCATCGGTTGTCATCGCCCCCCCGGCCAGGGCGAACCTGAACAGGACTGCACGGGCACCGAGGGCGCGAGCGGCCATGGCGTGCGACGCCTCGTGGCCAACAAGTGACGTGCCGACGAGCAGGGCAGTCAGGACAGCGGTTGCCCAGACTGCGCTATCTGGCCATTCCGGACGTACCGAAGGTACCCGCTGGATGCCGAGGGCCGCGATGAGGGCCAGGATGGTGATGATCCAGGTCCAGTGCACCTGGATGCGGAACCTCAACCCACCCCATCTCTTCCGGCGTTGAGACGCTTCGCTCATGGGTGGCCGGCGCGGAGGCTCGGACAAGGTATCAACTGGCACCCCATCGCCCCTGATCGCCACACATTTCGCCAGCACGCTTCATCGTCGAACAGTGTAGGTGGAAGCACGGCCGATGGCGTGACATCGTGACGGTGGGAGGTTCCGGGTGACGTTTGGGTGCGACCCGCGAAACCGGGGTTGCGCCGGTCGTTATCCTCTGCACGTGCGGACCGGTCGTTACGGCGACGCGGGCACTGGGAGTGGGTTCCAAGCCTCTTCCGAGAGAGTTGGGGCGGTTGTGTCGCCCGCCCGAACGGGATGGTTTTGTTTCCCGAGTTGCCCAGATAGCGGCCGGTTGGTAGCGTTCTGTAGCGTGGTATCGAATGATGCGCGGTGATTCGGGTGCGAGTGAGGATTGCGGACGATGCGACGGCCCGAGGCAAGCGTGGACAGGGTAAGGCCCTCACTGCGCAGCTGGACACTGCTGCGCGGCCTTGGCATGCTCGTACTCACGGCGTGCGCCTTGCCTGGGCTTGACCCGCTGCCGGCACGCGGAGACCCGCCATCGGGAAGTTCCACCGTTATCCTGACCGTTGGACCCGGGCCGACTCCGACTGAGGCGCAAGGACCTCAAACCAAGGATGTAGGGCAACAGGGCCCGATCCAGGCTGCTGCTGCGGTAGCGGTCACTCCATTGGCTGCCGAGGCACCTCCTCCGCCACCTCCACCCCCACCGCCGCCAGCCCCGACGGTTGCGCCGGCCGCACTTGAGGCAGCCACGGCCAATGCAGCCACCGCAATAGCCAGAGCGACGAACGTTGCCGCGACGGCTACGGCGTTGCCGGCCCAACTTGTTGTCATTAGGGGGATGGCATTCGAGCCGCCAACGCTTGCTGTGCCTCCCGGAACGGCCGTGACATTCCGGAATCTTGACAGCACCACCCATCAGATCGTCACTGGCGAGATGGATAGTGGCCGTTTGCAACCCGGCGAATCCTGGACGACAAAGTTCCAGGATGCCGCGTCGTCGCATACGTTCATCTGCCGATTGCACCCGACCATGAAGATGGCGATCACCATCAGCGATCCGTTGAACCGAACCCCCGTGGTACGCATGAGTTCCTAGCAGGATCCACCACTTCCCCGCACCCCTGATGTAGACGCGTCGATTTGTACTGGAAGGGTTGAACCGATGCCGATCTACGAGTACGTCTGTGATCCGTGTGGGCGCGAGTTTGAACTCATGCGCCCGATGAGCCAGTCTGGGGAAGGGGCGCCGTGCCCGACGTGTGGAACGTCATCACCGCGGGTCCCCTCGGTGTTCGCGAGCAAGGAGAACTACATGGTGAAGGTGCCACGTAGTCCGGCCCTCCGTGCCAAGCGTCCGTCTGAACCTGTCGATCCGGCCAGCGCCTAGGTGTCGTTGCTCACGACATTCGTCACGGCTTGCCGGGGTTGAGCCATCCGTCTGCGTCGAAGACACGCTTGACAGAGGATTGCGTCGCCCGGTCTGCGGGTGACATCACCCAGTCGAGATAGGCGGCCTTCTCCAACCCGACTCCGTGTTCGCCGGAGAGGGTGCCCCCGGCGTCGATGCAGGCCCGAAGGATCTCCTCACCGGCCTTGATGACCCGTTCGGTGAGCCCGGGAATCCGGGCGTCGTACAGGATGTTCGGGTGCAGGTTGCCGTCTCCGGCGTGGAACACGTTCGCGATCAGGAGGTTTTCGCGCTTGGCTAGGTCCTGCACTTTGGTGAGGACTTCGACAAGGCGTGACCGGGGCACGACACCGTCCTGGATGTAGTAATTCGGTGCAAGGCGACCGAGTGCCCCCAGGGCTCCCTTGCGTCCGCGCCACAGACGTTGCCGTTCTTCAACTGATGCGGCGACACGCACCTCCCGTGCGCCGTACTGCGTCAGGAGGGCTTCCACATGACTGGCGTCTTCGGCACAGGCTTCGGAGAGTCCCTCGACCTCCACGAGGAGGAGCGCCTCCACCCCCTCCGGGTACTCGGGGAACCCTCCACCACGCAGGGCACCGATGGTGACGCCATCGACAAACTCGAGCGCGGCCGGAATGATCCCCGCTTCGATGATCGCTGAGGTCGCGGCTCCGGCATCGTTGAACGTATCGAAAAGCGCCAGGACCGTCCGGACCGTTTCCGCGCGAGGCATCAACCGGACGCACACTGCCGTCACGAAGGCGAGGGTCCCCTCGCTGCCGGTCAGGATCCCGGGAAAGTCGTATCCGGGTGCGTCCGGGGAACTTGCCATGGTCCCGCAAGACACGATGGTGCCGTCGATGAGGACTGCTTCCATGCCGAGGACATGGTTGGTAGTGACGCCGTAGGCGAGGCAATGGGGTCCACCGGCATTCTCGGCGACGTTACCGCCGATGGTCGACGCGGTCTGGCTAGAGGGGTCTGGTGCAAAGTAGAGGCCGAACGGTTCTGCGGCGCGTGTCAGGTCGACGTTCACCAGACCTGGTTCGACAATCGCACGCATGTTTTCCGCATCGATTTCGCGGATCCTGTGCATTCGTGATGTCGCAATGACCAATCCGCCGTGGATCGGGGTCGCACCGCCTGAGAGACCGGTGCCCGCACCTCGGGGTGTGACTGGAAAGCCGTACTGGCGAGCGAGCCGAATGGCGTCCGAAACCTGGCCAGTTGTGGTTGGCAGGCAGACTGCGAGTGGTCGTGCTCTCGCCATGTAGCCGTCGCCCTCGTAACTGACGAGAGCGGCTGGCTCGGAGACCACGGCACCAGCCCCGACGATGCCACGCAATTGGCTCAGGAAGCGAGCTCGAGTTGGTTCGTCCGGATGCGGAATTGCGCCGCCATAGGCCGTAGAAAGCGCCCCCCGCGAATGCGATGCATCCAGATCGGGTGCCAGTGTCGCCCCGGCGTCATGTTGCGAGATTCTCATGCTTGATTGATCCTGCCACACCCGGTCCATGCGGTGCTTGCGCGACCGCGGCATCTCTTTCAGCCGGCGCCCTTGAGGGTGGTCGCGGGGAGGTTCAGTCTGGCGTGTGCCGGTTCCAGTTGCATGATTGGCCCGCCTACAATGGGCAGTCAGGCAGTCAGCCCCAGCAGGCCGGACAGAACGAGGACTTGAGACATGGATCTGGGACTTACGGGACATGCCGCGATCGTGACCGGTGCGAGCCGGGGCATTGGCCGGGCAATCGCGTTGGCATTGGCATCGGCAGGATGTGACGTTGCCATCGCGGCGCGTGGATCAGAGGCACTCGAGGGTGTGGCGCGTGAGATCGAGGCGCTTGGCCGGCGGGCCCTTCCGATTTCGATCGACATGACACTGCCTGGCATGGCCGAGATGCTCGTCGCAAGGACCGCCGAGGAGTTTGGGCGGATCGATGTCGTGGTGAACAACCTTGGGGGCAGTGCACCGGCAAACAAGCCGTTCATGGAGACCGAGCCGAAGGATTGGCGTGGTGTCATGGGCATCAACTTGTACCCCGCAATTGAGACGAGCCGGCTTGCAGTGCCTCACATCCGGAAGCAGGGCGGTGGAAGCATTGTCATCATCTCGTCCATCTACGGGCGCGAGGCGGGAGGCTATGCCGGCTACAACGTGGCGAAGTCCGCAATGAACAGCTTGGCGAAGTCCATGGCGCGTGAGTTGGCGCCTGAGGGAATTCGCGTGAACGCGGTTGCGCCGGGATCGATCATGTTCCCCGGGGGAACGTGGGAGAAGCGTCAGCAGGCCGATCCCGAGGGGATGGCCGCCTTTGTCAAGCGTGACCTCCCGTTTGGCAGGTTCGGACGTGCCGAGGAAGTTGCCGATGTGGTGGCGTTCCTTTGCTCTTCTCGCGCTTCTTGGGTGAGCGGGGCGTGTATCCCAGTCGATGGGGTTCAGGGGCGCTCGAATATCTGATCGCAGGATCCGCTAAAGGATCGTGGCCGTCAAAGCCTGATTTCGCCCGTGGTTGAGTTCGTTACGTTACCTGTCTTGGTGGCACGGGATATTGTGATGAGGGGGATGTCGAGTGACAGGCGAGGGAGTGCAGGAATGTCACTCGGCAGAACGAGTTCTGGACAGCGAGGCAGACGTTCCCGGTGACTTGGCTCAGGTAGACGTGCCACCCGTCAGTACGCCAGGCCCGACGCTCGTCCTCGCTGTCTTGGCTGACGGACCGATGCATGGGTACGGACTCGCAAAGGAGATTGAGCGCCGTAGCGAGGGGTACTTCCACGCGCGGTGGGGCAGCCTGTATCCAACCCTGCAGCGTCTCGAGTCGCAGGGCCTCATCTCCGGCGAATGGTCGGCGCCAACTGCAGGGAGCGGACGTCGGCGACGTGTCTACCATTTGACGCCGTCTGGCAGGGCCGAGGCCAGGAAGACGGCTGGCCGATGGCGTGAGTTCGCCGAAAATCTCCTCAAGGCACTCGGGGCCGGGGGACGATCAGAAGTGATTGTCGATGGAACGCGCATCTGACCGCCTCTCGGGGTGGGTTCGACGTGCTGGCCCGTCGCTTCCAGTGGAGCGGTATCTGGCCGAACTTGATGCCGTGCTGGAAGGGCAGGCCGACACGTCGCTTGCTGTTGACGGGATTGATGCGCCCCTGAGCGGCGTGGCCCGTGCGGTCATCGTCGAGTCGATTGGTGCCGACCTCGAGGCGGCGGCCCGCGACCTGATGCTTGCCGGAGTTCCCCGGAATCAGGCCGAGATGCGTGCGATCAGCGACCTTGGTCCCGCCCCCGATTTGGGACGCGCGTTGCTTGGGGCCCGGCGTCGGCAGACGGTCATGGCGGTGGAGATGTCCGACGATCCATGGTCATGGACGGAGCCACTCCTGCAAGTCTTATTGCTGGTGGTGGCAATCGGGGTGGGCGCACTCGCTCCGGTCCTCGCCGTGATCATTGCCATCGTTGTCGAGCGCCAGTCCGGCGTGATCGCCGTGATGCTGGTTCCGGTCCTCACGGCCGTACTGGGTAGGGCGGCCGGAGCGGTTGCGCCACCAATGGGACATGGAAATCCGGCGCGGTGACCGTCCCATCCGCGACCCTCTGGAGTTACTTTGGCGACAAGCCCTAGTCACGGTCCGCTGAGGCGACGTGAACGTCGATTGACACGAGTCCTTCGATCTCACTGGCCACGTCGGCGAGACGGCTGACCGCATCACTTGGGGTTCCGGACTTGACCTCGACCAGTCCCTTGCCATTCCTTACCGACACGGTGAGAACATGCATGACCGATTCCGTATCGGTCCGTATGGCGCGCCGGAGATGGGAGACGAGTGCCTCATCCGAGACGATGGTGACCAGGACGTGCCATACGTCATTGACGGAACGCGCCACGTGGGCCGCTTCAAGTGACCCGGCGTCGGTAGATATTCTCCCTCCGAGGCACGCGACACCGTGGCGAACGGTGCAGGTGATCGGCTGTGCGCAAGTGAGGGGTTGGACGGCAAGCAAGGGACGGATGGCATCCGCGGCCGCCATGTCATTTTCCGGCGAGTGTGGCCGGGATATCTCGCCTCGGTGGGGATCGGGGACCAGCCTCCCCATGACGCGGCGGTAGACGCCACGTGAAATCACCGTATCCAGACCAACAGACAGGGTGTGCCACGAAGTTGTGCCGAATGGCTGCTCGGTAGACGCGACGGTGGTGGCGTTGGCGACGACATACTGACGTTGTGCCCAGGCGCGCTCAACGACGAGCAAGGTGCCACTGGTTGGGTGCAGGACGTGTTCGATGATCCCGACGGGATGTGCATCATTCGCGATGAGTATGTCGCCTGGTTTGAACCGTTCAGTCACGTCCATCGATCTGGCCTTGGCGCGGTGGCAGGCACTACCGGACGCATGGGGTCGGTGCTATTCATGCCGGATGGTAGCGTTGGCAAACAGGTTCGGACGGTACCGAATGCTGTCAAGCCCGGTAGAATGTCGTGAAGGCACCCGGATTGGTATGGGTGCGACGTTGATGGCGACGCCTTCATCCCGGAATGGGTGAGCGGTGACGCAAGGTTCTGGAGGAGTTCGACCGTGTCCGAAACTGCCGCTCCGACAATCGTGGCGTATCTCAAGCCGGTGTGCGGGTGGAGCAACAGCGTCCGCGCGGTGTTGCAGAAGCATGGCCTCGTGTATGAGGACCGCGACATCATCAACGATCGCTCGAACTACAGCGAGATGGTCCGCAAGAGCGGGCAGCCCTTGTCTCCATGTGTTGAAATCAACGGCGTGATGCTCGCTGATGTGGCGGGCAACGAGGTTGAGGAGTATCTGGTTGAGCAGGGTCTGGCAAAGGCAGAAGTCGCCGCCGTCTGACCGAATGCCGACGCTCAACAGCGTGGAAAACAGTGAGGCCCCGGACGTCCGGGCGGATGAAACCGCTTGGGATGCCGGGGCCTCAGTGCGTTCGGTGCGCGCGTCCTAGAGGTGCTGTGGCCAATGCATGTCGAAGACCATTTCCATCTCGGCCCACCATTCGTCTTCAGTCGCTTCGGGCGAACGTTCCTGAAGGGTCCGCATGATCTTGTCCCACTCAAGGACGCGTGGGTGAGGCGGCGTAACTGAAGGCTTGCCGGGATCGTAGTCATCGTTTGCGGTCATGTACATGAACATTCTCTGACCCCTCAGAAAGATCTTCATGTCGGTCACCCCGCCGGTACGCAGTCCTTCGAGGACTTCCGGCCAAACCTCGGCGTGGTAACGGATGTAGTCGGCAACTTTCTCCGGGTCGTTCCGGAGGTTGATCATGCGTCCGAAGACTTTCACGAACTGAACTCCTTCCAGTCGATGGTGGCGCAGTGTCGGCGGGTCGCCGACGAGGCCTACTGTGGGCGGCGCTTCACGAATGCGACCGGGCCACGGTGCAGGGCCGGGTCATCCGCCGAATGATCCGGTTCGGCCACGTAAATGGTCGTGCCATCAACCACGACGGTCGCGGTCGGGGTGAGTGCTTCGGCCCGTTCGATTGCCTCGTCGAGAGGGATGGTATCGCGGTTCCACCCAACCGTGGCGTGACCATTGTCGACAAGGGTCTTGAGGAATATCGGGAGTTGCCACGACTGGATCGGGATGACGTCACCGGTTGCCTGGCGTGGTTGCGGTGAGGCAGGTTCTCTGTTCTGATCGCTCATCTGGTCGCCCTCCGGGTCAGTACATGCGTGTCTGGATGCTCGGTTATTGGGTGGGTAGGTCAATTCTGAACGGTATTGCATCCCGCTCAGGTCGACCCGTGTGCCAAACGGTAACATTGAGGCATGGCTGGACGCGGGTGTCCAGATAGAAACTTGGGACCAAGCGGGGACTCATGCCAAATCACGTAATCGTATCGACACTCGGATGGGCAGCCAAGTCGCTAGAGGCTGCGTTTGCAGGCATCGGTGACATGGAAATGGGTCAAGCCGAGCTAGCCATCTTTCAAGCGTTCGGCGACCTTCGACCGAAGGCCCTTGCCGATGGCGGTCGTGCTTCCGTGGATGCGGCCGCGTTGCGCATTCGTGACGCACTCGCGAAGAATTCAATGAAACGCGTCGCCACTATATACACCGGAGTCGGTGATGGACCCCTGCCTATTGCAGAGGAGATTCGCCGAATGCTCGCCGTAGCCGATCTCGCGGTCGAGTTGGGCGTCGGCCTGATCACGACCCTGAGTTCTCCCGCGGGCACGCCATTCGAGGCGGCCGTGGCACGCCTCCGATCTATCACGGATGCGGTTTCATCGCGTGGCATCCAGCTTTGCATGAAGACCCATCGTGGTCTTGTGGGCGAAATGCCGGGCGACGCGGTGCGCATGTGCGAGGCGATACCTGGTCTTGGGCTGACGCTTGAGGCGAGCCATTTCTACGTTGGCGCGAACCAAGGCGAGGTGTTCTGGGAAGTAATTCCACATGTCCGCCACGTCACAATGCGCGACGCCCGAGGCATGCCCGCAGCCCTTCAGATGGTTCCGGGATACGGTGAGGTTGACTTCGCAGGCATCGTGACGCGCTTGCACGAACGTGCTTACGACGGATTGTTCGCGATCGAGTATGTCGATCTCCGTCCGGTGGAAGGCCCGGATTACGTGCAACGCGATGTCATCAGTTCGATCATTGGAATGCGGTCGCTGTTTGTGTCACTTGAGAAGCAGTTGGGCGTCCGATAGGCCACGCTGCAATTGACGACCTGTGACCCCTGACGTGGCTACTGCGGTATAATGCCAGTGTCGGTGTCTGATTGGCGGGGATGTTCTGCCACGGTGCGCTGATGGCGCGTGCCCACTGGAGCCATGCATGACGATCGAAGAGTTGGCAGATTTTGTCGGGATATCAGTCCGGACGGTCCGCTACTACATCTCTGCGCGGCTGTTGCCTGGGCCAGGCACTCGTGGTCGGGGCACGCGCTATACGGAGGCTCACCTAAGCCGTCTTCGCTTGATCCGCTCACTCGTTGACCAGCATGTTCCGATCAATGAGATCCGTGACCGGATGCTTGGGTTGAGCGAGCCCGAAGTCTTGCGCTTGCAGTCGGTGATTGATCGGCAGCAGCGTGCCCTCACGCGTGCGAGTGAATCTGCATCCGGCCGTGAGTACATTGAAGCCCTGATACGGAGACGAACGGGGTCTCGGGAGACCTCATCGCCTGCGACGGAGGAGCCTACATCTGCGGGGACCGATGCCCGCCTGACGTCACGGCTGAGCCGGCATGCCAACGTACTTGCGTTTGTCCAACCTTCTGACCTGAACCAAGAAGTGCCCGCATCCAGCGTGCCGACTGTGGGTGAGCGATCCGAGGCGAGCGCATGGCACCGGATTTTGGTTTCAGATGGTGTCGAGGTTCACGTCACTGACGATAGGTGGCGCACTCAGCGGCAGGTGATCATGGAGACTGTGCGAAGACTTCGCGGTGAGACGACTTGAGGACCGGTATCCGGTGAGACGTACTATCGGACGCGCGGTGGGTCGAGGTTCTCCTCGTGGACTATCGCAATGAAATCCATGGCGGTTGCAAGCGTCACTCCGGTCTCCTCGCACAGGTCGCTCGCCCCGAACCCGAGACCAACCATCTTCTGGGCAATGCCGTAGATCCGGATTGTCTCAACTGCCTCATCCGCATCGTGTCCCTTCTTGGCAGAGATCGCCTGCCAATCCAAGCTCATCAGATGCCATCCAATGGCGTTGCGTCGTCGCCATGAGGTGCGAATCTCGGCCAATTCAGCTTCGGAGGCCGAACCCGGGTAGGCATCTCCGGACTTGATCTGCGCTGCAATGTCGGCGACGGATCTCACGGGCTTTGGGAACACCGTGTGGTACGCGTGCATCGACACGGCGCGATGGGCATCCGAGGAAGCCACAGCCGTCCGGCCCTGTGCCGCGATGTAGGACAGCGACGCCTCATCGAGGTCGGCGCGCCGGTCCGGGGATTTGGAAAGCAGGTCGTTGCCGTTCCATCTTTCAATGGCAGAGATGGACGGTGGCAAGTCAGGCAGATCGAACTTGATTGGGCCGGGAAGCGCACGTTTCACTAGGTCGCGGAACGGGTGTGCCTGGATTGCGACCCATCCATCGGGCAGGTTTCGTGGCATTGGCATGAGCGACTTCCATCCCCAGTCGTCCTCCACGCCTTCGCCGAAGACCAGAACGTGACCGAAGTCAGCGGTCGACAGTTCCATCCCGACGATGACCGTCACGTCGTCCCCCGTGGCCTTCGCGAAAGTTCTCGCTTCGACGGCTCCACTAGTGGTGTTGTGGTCAGTAATTGCAAGGTACCGGCGACCGGCGGCGCGTGTGTGCCCAACAACTTCCAACGGCGTCATGTAGCCGCAGGATGACGCGGTGGTGTGGACGTGGAGGTCAATGGCAGTTCCGGGCGACGATGATGGCGTTGGACCGTTCGTACCTGTCACACGTTTTTTCCTGTCTCGGAGCGTCCGTCCTCGTCCTCGGACATGCCGGGATGCGTGCGAAGTCGGAGGATGCCAAACGCGAGGATGGCGGTCACGGTTGCGAGTGGGTATGCGCCAACGCCAGCAAGTAGCCCGATGGCAGCAGCGATCCAGAGGCTTGCTGCCGTGGTGAGCCCGTGGACGAAGCGTTCGCTTGGGGCCTTCCAGATTGCGCCGGCACCAAGGAAGCCGACACCAGTCACTACTTGTGCTGCAATACGCATCGGGTCAGTGTTTCCACCTGCCGTAACCACCCCGCCAATGGTGAATGCGCATGCGCCTAGGGCGACAAGCAGGTGCGTGCGAAGTCCGGCGGGATGCCTGTGGGTTTCACGATTCCAGCCTATAAGGACCACAAGGATCACTGAGGTGGCGAGGCGGAGCGCCAATTCGACGCTTACCGATGTGTCGGCGGAGAAGATGGCGGTCATGGGCTTTTCCCTGTCAAGTTCGGGCCTCGCGCATTTCTCCCAACCATTCGACAGGGGTTCTGCATGAACGGTGGGATCGGTAGGGAAACGGTCCGGACCCCTGCTAGAGTTTGGCACCTGTGCGCGGAACCCGGTTCGACCGACCCCCAGGACGCACTGACAGCCACGTTAGTTATATGGAAACTACAGTCATCGGTGGGGTGGTCACCCTTGCGCTGCTTGGGTCACTCGCGGTCTTTGTTGCGATTGAGTGTAGTCCGCGTGCCAAGGCCAGGCGGGATGCGGCACGCCGTCGGCGACAGGAAGGCCTGAACGCCCGTGAACAGGCTCGGGAACGTGGTACCGGGCTGTCGGCGCTCGACCTCCAGCGACTTGGCGCATTCCGGCAACGGGCACTTGATCTCCATGGCGAACCGATCGGCCCCATGACCTGGGGCCGTTGGTGGGGATACATCCGGCGAAGGGGATACGTAGCATGGATTGTGACGTCTTTCGTCGGCGCGCTTAGCATGGCGACGCATTTCGCATTGCTGTGGTTTGTCTTCGGAGGCGGGTGGGTCGGTGCAACCTTGGTCACCCTTGGGTCGGCCGTGGCAATGTCAGCCGTCGGGGTGATGGTCGTGATCAGGATTGCCAATCGTGGCTAGCAGTGACGGATCGATGCTGGTTCGCGAGTACGCCGTCGCGGTGTTTGTTGCCCATGAGGGTGCGGTGCTCCTCCATTTCCATGGAAAGTTGGGGCGATGGCTCCCTCCGGGTGGTCATGTTGAACCGAATGAACTTCCGGACGAGGCCGCGCGGCGCGAGACCCTCGAGGAAACGGGGATCATCGTCGATCTGATTGACGCATCCAATCCATTGTTCATTGACGTCCCGCGACCAGTGGGGGTGCCTCCAAGGTTGGTCCAACCGATCGGGATCCAGTTGGAGGCGATCCCAGCGCGTGGAACCAATCCTGACCACGAGCACATCGATCTTGTGTACGCCGCGCGGGTCGCGCCGGGGTCGATGGCGGATCCCAGGGCGGATACTGATGATCCAGAGGCTCGGCCGGGCTGGTTCAAACCGGAAGAGTGGGGGAATCTTGGGTTGACTGCCGAAGTGATTGCATGGGCAAAGGCGGCGCTTGCGTTGGTTGACAAGGCGCGTTGACGCAACCCACCGATGTGCCTATAGTAGGCCCCATGGTCACAGTATCACCTAGTCAACACTCGGTTGCTTCGGGGTCCGGTGCCGCGTCACCGTCTCTCGACCGGCATGGTCTCTCGGATAGCCAACTGATCGATATGTACCGGACGATGCTACGCATCCGCCGGTTCGAGGAACGGGTGAAGGAACTCTTCCTTGAGGCGCGCCTCTACGGCAGCGTGCATCTCTACATCGGTGAGGAGGGCGTTGCGACGGGTGCTTGCTCCGCGTTGCGCGAGGGCGATGTCATCAGTTCGACGCACCGGGGTCACGGTCATTGCATTGCAATGGGCCTGGACCTCGCCCCGATGATGGCGGAATTAATGGGCAAGGCCACCGGCTACAACCATGGCAAGGGCGGGTCGATGCACATCGCCAGCCTGGACCACGGAATGCTCGGTGCCAATGGCATCGTTGGTGCGGGCATCCCGATCAGCACGGGCGCCGCCCTCGGTTTCTGGGTAACCGGCCGGCCCAATGTGGCGCTCTGCTTCTTCGGTGATGGCGC
>DDYL01000108.1:44403-50254 GCA_002347925.1 Chloroflexi bacterium UBA2235
GATATCGCTACCCGGTCCATTTCATATGGCATCCCCGGGGTGATCGTTGAGGGATCGGACATCTTGGCGATGTACGGTGCGGTCCGCACGGCAGTTGATCGGGCGAGGGCGGGTGAAGGTCCAACCCTGATCGAGGCCAAGACGTATCGGTTTGAGGGGCACTTCCTCGGCGACCCGGAACCGTACCGGACCCGCGAGGAAGTCGCGCACGCACGGGCAACGCGTGATCCGCTGAAAGTGTTCAGCGCCCAATTGCAAGAGCTTGGCGTAGCGACGACAGACGACCTTGCACGGATTGACCGTCTGGTACGTGACGAGGTTGAGCGTTCGGTGGAGTTTGGCGAGGCGAGTCCGGAACCATCCGAGGACATCCTGCTAACCGACATCTATACCGGTGCGGATTCTCACGGACGGACGATCTAGGGGTACGCCCGACCCGCTTCTGAAGCACAAGGCACGCTTGCCATAATTGCGAGCGTGCCCGCGATACACGGACATTTCGCCAACGGCACGCCGGACGTCCCGGTGCGAGGAGAATGACTTTGGCAGTCTTGAGCGTTTCTCAAGCACTCAACATGGCCCTCCGCGAGGAAATGGGGCGCGATGACCGCGTGTTCATGATCGGCGAGGACATCAAGGACAGCACCTACGGGGTCACTCGCGGGTTGTGGGACGAGTTCGGACCCAAGCGCGTAATTGGCACCCCGATCTCGGAAATCGCGATTGCGGGCGCCGTCCTTGGGGCCGCATCGGTCGGCATGCGTCCGGTGGCCGAGTTCATGTACATGACCTTCATGATGTGTGCGATGGACCAAGTGGTCAATCAGGCCGCCAAGTCCAAGTACATGTTCGGAGGCAAGGCCGTGCTGCCGATCGTGTACCGCACGATGGCGGGAGCGGGTCGGGCGAACGCGGCGCAGCACACGCAGTCGCTTGAAGCGTGGTTTGCGCATGTTCCTGGCCTGAAGATCGTCATGCCGTCGACCGCGTATGACGCCAAGGGTCTGCTGAAGACATCCATCCGGGACGACAACCCGGTTATCTTCATTGAGAACAAGGTCCAGTACGCGACCACCAAGGACGAAGTGCCTGACACGGACTACACGGTGCCGTTCGGGGTCGCTGCTGTCCGGCGGACTGGCAAGGACGTCACGATCATCGGCTTGCAGCGAATGGTTGAGATCGCACTGGAAGCGGCTGACCACCTCGCTGAAGAGGGGATCGAGGCTGAGGTGATTGATCCGCGCACCATCGTGCCTCTGGACCTCGACACGATCATCAAGTCGGTGAAGAAGACGCACCGCGTGGTGATCGTGCATGAGGCGCACGAACGCGTCGGCTTCGGTGCGGAACTGGTTGCACAGATCGTGCAACACGCATTTGACTACCTTGATGCGCCCCCGGCCCGTGTGGCGAACCCGAACGTACCGACACCGTTCAATCGTATTCTCGAAAACCTGTCCATCCCTTCCGCCGCCCAGGTTGCGCAGGCCGTGCGCGGCCTGATGAGGTAGCGATGGCGACCCTGATCAAGCTGCCCCAGTTCGGGGTCACGATGACCGAGGCGACCGTCGTTGCATGGCTCAAGTCGGTCGGTGACACGGTCCAACGCGGTGATGCCGTCGCCAATATCGAGACCGACAAGCTCAACCAGGAGGTCATGGCGACCGCGTCAGGCATCCTGAGGCGTATCGTCGTGCCCGTTGGCGGGGTTGCGAAGGTCATGGAGGCGCTTGCGGTCCTGGGGACCGCGAGTGAACCCGAAAGCGCGATCGATGCGGCGCTTGGTGTAGCTGCCCCGGTAGTTCCATCTACCAAGACCGAGCCTGCCAAGGCACCGGCCTCGGCTTCTTCATCGACTGCCCCAACCCGGGCCGAAGACGAAGGTGCAGCGGTGCGCGCTTCGCCTTTGGCGCGGCGACTTGCCGGTGAACTCGGCGTGAACCTTGCCCGTGTTCAGGGAAGCGGTCCCGGCGGACGGATTGTCGAGGAGGATGTTCGCACGGCGGCAGCCTCCGGGCAGGCCGGTGGTTGGATCCTTGCTTCCCCGCTGGCCCGACGGCTCGCCAAGGACGCAGGCGTGGACCTTGGGTCCGTCACTGGGAGCGGCCCGGAAGGCCGGATTGTCGAACGAGACATTCAGGCCCTGATCGCTGCCCACGAGGTGTCGGCCCCGGCCACGACTTCCTCACCAGCTCCCGTCCTGGCAACGCCAGCACATGCACCTAGCATTGCGGCTGGTGGTCTCGTTGCTTCACCGGCAGTGGCCGGCCTTACGCGGCGCGAGACCGTCCGCATTGACGCCATGAGGCGCATCATCGCCGAACGGATGAGCGCCAGTCTGCAGACGACGGCTCAACTCACAATGTTCGCTGAGGCGGACGCGACTGCCTTGGTTGAACTTCGCGCGCATCTGGTTCCGGCGGCAAAGGTTTACGGGCACCGTCCACCAACCTACACCGACATCATCGTGTCCATCGTCTCACGCGTCCTTCGTGATCACCCTCGCCTGAACAGTTCAATCGTCACTGGCGATACGGGTTCACCCGAAATTGCCGAATGGAACGAAGTGAACATCGGGGTGGCAGTTGCGCTTGACGCGGGTCTCGTGGTTCCAGTGATCCGCGATGCCGACCGCAAACCTCTCCAGACGATTTCGCAGGAACTGGGTGAACTTGCCGAGTCGGCGCGTGCTGGCAGGCTAGCCCCTGACACACTCCAGGGCGGGACGTTCACGATCACCAACCTGGGTCAGATGGAGGTTGATGGGTTCACGCCAATCATCAATCCACCACAAGCTGCCATTCTCGGCATCGGACGCATCGCGAAGCGACCGGCGGTCGTCGATGACGTGGTTGTGGCGCGGTCACAGGTGACGCTTTCGCTGACTTTCGACCACCGTATCGTGGACGGTGCGCCTGGCGGCGCGTTCCTGCGCGATGTGCGGCGCGCGATCGAGGCGGGAAAGATCTAACCCGGTTCGCATGGGCAACGTGCACGGGGCGGCCACGCGAGTGGTTCGCCCCGTCGGCTTTGTGCGGGTCGTTGCTATCATTTCATGGCACTCTGGTGCCGATTTCCTGTGGTCAAGAGGTGCGCCGATCAAAGCCGCGACGCGTGAGATCCTCGAGACTGCCCTGCTGACGCTTGCCATTTTCTTCGGAGTGCGTCTGGCCGTGCAAAACTACCGCGTGGAAGGGTTCAGCATGGAACCCAACCTTCACACGGGTCAGTACATCCTGGTGGACAAGTTGTCTTATCTGATCGGTAGTCCACAGCGTGGTGACGTTGTGGTGATGCGTTTTCCGCTCGATCCGCGACGCGATTTTGTGAAGCGGATCATTGCACTGCCGGGTGAGGCCGTGGAAGTGCACAACGGGACGGTATTCATCAATGGCGCAGCCTTGAAGGAACCGTACATCAAGATCACGGCAAGTTACCGGTATGAACGCAAGGTTGTTCCGGAGAACGATTACTTTGTCCTTGGTGACAACCGCGACAACAGCCACGATTCCCACATCTGGGATTGGCTCCCACGCGAATACCTGATTGGCAAGGCCCGGCTGTCCTACTGGCCGACTGAATACGCAGGTGTGATTGACCACCCTGTTCTCGAGTTTGTTCGAGCGTCTGCCTCTTATATCTTTGCTGATGCACGGGTTGCGTTTGCGGATGACTTGAACACCCCCGGTCCCAACCTGGTCGAACCCGACGACATTGCGTCACGTTCCCGATGACGGTGCCTTGGGCCGAGATGGTCCGTGAGGCCGATGCACTCGGGATCCCGGTCACTGAGGAACATCTCGGCCAGTTCGACGCCTTCGCGTCGTTGCTCGCGGAGGGTCGGCAACTTCTCAACTTGACCTCGATCGTTGATCCGGCGGAAGTTGCGTTCAAACTCTTCCTGGATTCGCTGACGGCATTGCTTGGATTGGTCGAGGCGCTGCCTGAAGCGGCGCGGTTGATCGACATCGGCACTGGTGCGGGGTTCCCGGGGGTACCGTTGGCAATCGTGTTACCGGATGCAGGTGTGACCCTGCTTGATGCCACCGGGAAGAAGATGACATGGCTTTCCGGAGCGGTCGACACGATTGGTTTGAGGAACGCCTATCCGGTAGCGGGGCGTGCAGAGACGGCGGCGCACGACCCCGGTTGGCGTGGACAGTTCGATGTGGCTGTCGTGAGGGCAGTAGCACCGATTGCGGTACTCGCCGAGATTTGCCTGCCGTTCCTGTGCCCGGGTGGGCAGCTGATCGCCCTGAAATCGGCGACCCGGACCGAGACGGAACTGCCTGAAGCTCGCTACGCGTTGCAGATGCTTGGCGGACGGGTTGCCTCGGTAATGCCGGTCCGGTGTGATCGTTTGCCCAATCGCGTTGTCGTGACCATTGTTCAGGATGGGCGTGCGCCGCGGGGCTATCCCCGGCGACCTGGGGTGCCGGCGACCGACCCATTGATCGGTTGAAGTGCGCCCGTGTAGACCCGGCAAATAAAGAAGGCCGGCACATCGTCCGAAGACGACGGCCGGCCGAAACTTGATCGGTTCAGGTGATCAGTGGGTCGAAGATGGATCGACGTGCGCCATATCGCTCGCGTGGACAGCGACGCTGTTGATCACGATCCCGCCTTCGTGTCCGGCATGGTCATCGGAATGACCGTTGGCCGAGGAGGCCGTTGGTGTTCCGTTCATGGAGACCATGCGTTGCCCAGTTCGGGATGTCAACTTACCGTTGAGGATGCGTCGTACATCGGCGCTTGAAAGTTCGCCCTTTTCGGCGAGCGCGCGCGCAAGGATGTGCATCTCCGGTTCGCACTGGCGTAGAAGAGCCTTTGTGGCCTCGTACTGTTCGCGCAGGAGCGCGTCCACCTCGCGTCGAATGCGCGCATCGCCTCCGGCTAGGGCACGCTTCGGCCGCGGTTGGGAAGTTGCTCCGTCGGCACTCGGCGAACCGTTTTCGGTGCTTTCGGTCTTCTCGTCGTCCTGGGCGGTCTCAGGTTCGTAGACGAACAGTGAATCTGAAGGGTTCATGTACGCGATGACGTACCGGGCCAGATCGCGCGCCCGCTTGAGGTCGCTGGCGGAGTTGTCCAGAACAAGGTTCAGGAAGAGTTCCTCGGCAGCGCGGCTCGCGAGTTTCACTTGGATCTCGGAAAGCACTTCGTCACGTGAGTAGGTCTGCTGACCCGTGAGCGGACGGAGTTCATTGAAGTTCTGGGGTTCGGTGGTGCTGACGATCGACACACGTCCGACTTCCTGCCGGCGAAGAAGCATCGCCTGGGCAATCGCGTGTCCGGCCTCATGGTAGGCGAGACGGCGCGTGTCTTCGCGGAGGGTCGTGTCCTGGCTCTGGCGCTCGCGGTCCTTCTCATCGATGATCCGCTGGATGTCATCACCGAGGAGTTCACCTTGCTGAATGAGTGCCTGCGCGATGGAATGAACGGTGTCTGAGTGGACTGCAAGGAGGGTCTTGACGCGGGTGTACTGCTCGTCGAGAAGCTGCTCAACACGACGCTTGTCGGGAAGACCTCCCATCATGCCCCCGCCTGCGAGATAGGAGTAGAAGCTGCCACCCATTCCATATACGCCCAGATAGGCGTGCGCCAGACGGGTTGCGTGGGAGAGGTCACTTGTCACTCCGGTTAGCTGCGTGTCAAGGAACAGTTCCTCGGATGCGCGGCTTGCGAGGCAAACCTGGATTTCCGACAAGACCTCATCGTTGGTCTGGGTATAGCGTTCTTCGATCGGCTTGGGTGCGGCGAACCCGAGCGCCCGCCCGTGCCGCTGGATGGTGACCTTGGACACGCGTGAAGACTCACGTTGCAGGACTGCCATCGCAAAGGCATGGCCAGC
>DDYL01000108.1:50305-51027 GCA_002347925.1 Chloroflexi bacterium UBA2235
GTCACTGGCGTGTAGCCGATGGTGTCGCCCGCCATCCGGTCAATCGGCATGTCTTCATGCCGGACTTTGGATAGGTAGTACTCGATGATGTCCTTCCGGCCTTCAGCGTCAGGCGCATCAATCGTGAGTTGGCGGTCGAAACGGCCAGCCCGCAACAGTGCCGCGTCGAGCGTTTCGACGATATTCGTCGCGCCCATTGTCACGACATTCGGGCGGATTGCGGGACGCTTGAGGATGCCCAATCGTCTGAGAAGACGATCACGCCACCCATCGGTGAGACGTGGTGGGTCCATCTCCATCAGAAGCTGGTTGAGGGCACCGCCCCCGCCCATCAGGCCGCCCATCATGCCCCCACCACCCATCATTCCTGATGTGCGCGCAGCGCCGATGGCGTCGATTTCATCAATGAAGAGGATGCACGCGCCGTGCTTCTTGGCAAGGTTTCGCGCCTTGCGGTAGAGGCGCCACACGATCAGGACGTCCATGCCCATGAACATTGCACGGAACGATGCGGCAGAGGTGTACCCGAACGGCACGCCTGCCTCGGTGGCGATGGCCTGGGCGAGGTATGACTTGCCGGTGCCCGGAGGGCCGACGAGCAACAGGCCACGGCTGACTTCGCCGCCCATGCGCTTGAAGTCCTTGACACCACGAAGCAGGGTCACCCACCGCTCGGCAGTCTCCAGGACGTCCTTCTGCCCACGGTAGTCCTTGAACCCGAC
>DDYL01000073.1:0-3999 GCA_002347925.1 Chloroflexi bacterium UBA2235
TCGCCATCGACCTCGTCTCCTCAGCACCAAGCGGTGCACGCCAGAAGGCATTCGCGCGGAGCACGCCGCACAAGGCCTACGCCCGCAGCGAGATATCCGCAATCACAACCGCCAAGCCGACTGATCGCAGAACACCTGCAGCCAGGAGGGCCTGACAAAACACACGAGTGACTATTGACTTAAGGAACATGGTTCAACGCCAGCCACTACCTGACTGGCGCGATTACCGTCTTCCCAGTCTGCTACTCGACGGACCAGATCCGCTTATCGGCGAGATCTGGCAACCACCGTCTCCGCAACAGACGCAGATGCAGGTTCGTAGTGAGCAAATTCCATTGAGTAAGTTCCCCGTCCCGAAGTAATCGAGCGCAGGTTGCCAACATACCCAAACATCTCACCCAGAGGAACCATCGCCTTGATGACCTGAGCATTTCCCCGGGAATCCATCCCTTCGATCCGCCCACGCCTGGAATTCAAGTCGCCAATGGCATCACCCAAAAACGCCTCCGGAACAACAACCTCAACCTTCATCATTGGCTCGAGAAGGACGGCGTTTGCCCGCTCCACAGCAGATTTAAGTGCCATGGATCCAGCGATATGGAATGCCATTTCCGAGGAGTCTACCTCATGGTAGCTTCCGTCGAATAGCGTCACCCTCAAGTCTACCAGAGGATAGCCCGCACGACCACCGGTCAGGAGCGCACCCCGGACTCCTTCCTCAACAGCCCCGATGTACTCACGCGGAATGACGCCACCAACCACTTTATTGAGGAACTCAAACCCTGCACCACGCTCAAGCGGCTCAACGTCGATCCAAACATGCCCGAACTGGCCCTTGCCGCCGGTCTGCCGGATGAACTTGCCCTCCTGCTTCACGTGCTTGGAAATGGTTTCCTTGTAGGCAACCTGCGGCTTTCCTACATTGGCCTCGACCTTGAACTCGCGCATCATCCGGTCAACGATGACCTCCAAATGCAACTCGCCCATACCCTCGATAACGGTCTGACCCGTCTCCTTGTCCGTTGAGGCACGGAACGTGGGGTCCTCCTCAGCGAGGCGCTGAAGCGCAACACCCATCTTGTCCTGGTCACTCTTGGTCTTGGGCTCGATGGCCTGGCTGATGACCGGCTCAGGGAATGTGATTGCTTCAAGCAAAACTTCGCTGGCCTCATCGCTCAAGGTATCACCAGTGGTGGTGTCCTTAAGCCCGATCGCAGCCGCAATATCGCCCGCGAATACCTCTTCAACATCCTCGCGCTGATTTGCGTGCATTCGCACTAGCCGGCCGAGACGCTCACGCTTGCCCTTGGTCGTGTTCATCGCGTAGGACCCTGAAGAGGCCCGCCCCGAGTACACGCGGAAATACGTCAACTTTCCCGCAAACGGATCGGTCACGATCTTGAAGGCCAAGGCGGAGAACGGTTCGCTGTCATCAGCGTGGCGGGTGAGAGGCTCAGTCGTACCGGGCACAGTTCCCACCATCGGAGGAATATCAAGAGGCGAAGGCAAATAGGTCACAATCGCATCGAGCAACGGCTGGACGCCCTTGTTCTTAAGGGCAGCGCCACAAAGCACTGGCACCAGTGTCCCTGCAAGTGTTGCCCGACGAAGTGCCGCGATCAGCTCATCAACCCCGATTTCACCGCCCTCTAGGAACTTCTCGGTCAGTGCGTCATCGGTCTCAGAGACAACTTCAACCAACCGCTCTCGCGCAGCCGCAACATCGGCAGCCATGTCCGCCGGGATCGGGGCCACCGTAGGCTCCTCACCCTTGTCGTCCGTGTAGAGGACCGCGCGGGCATTGACGATGTCAATGATCCCCCGGAACGACTGCTCGAGTCCGATCGGCATCTGGATGACTGCTGGACGGGCTCCGAGCCGCTCACGGACCTGCGATACGCATTCCCAGAAGTTTGCGCCGGTACGATCCATCTTATTCACGAAACAGATTCGCGGAACGCCGTACTTGTCTGCCTGCCGCCACACGGTCTCGGACTGAGGCTCCACCCCGGCCACACCGTCAAAGACTACGACCCCTCCGTCAAGCACCCTAAGCGAACGTTCCACTTCAACCGTGAAGTCCACGTGACCTGGGGTGTCGAT
Source organism: Chloroflexi bacterium UBA2235 (assembly GCA_002347925.1). Taxonomy (GTDB): domain Bacteria; phylum Chloroflexota; class UBA11872; order UBA12225; family UBA12225; genus UBA12225. Next base: position 2,104 of record DDYL01000073.1, read on the forward strand.
GATGTTGATGCGGTGCTCATCCCAGAAGCACGTGGTTGCAGCCGACGTGATAGTGATCCCGCGCTCGCGCTCCTGCGGCATCCAGTCCATCGTCGCAGCACCCTCGTGGACTTCGCCAATCCGGTGAGTGACACCAGTGAAGTAGAGGATGCGTTCTGTCACAGTAGTCTTGCCGGCATCGATATGAGCGATGATGCCGATGTTCCGTGTCACATCCAGCGGATATTTACGCGCCATTCATTCTGCTCCCGCGGTCGTAACTGCTTACACACTGGCGTGGCATCCGCGAACACGACCGTGAACCATCGCGAACCACCGAGCGGCAACGGAAAAGACTACCGGATGCTTGTTGCCGCAACATCACGTGGCCACTCATGCACGGACCGCACTTTGACGTGGCCGCCACAAGAGCCGGGAACAAGCGAACGCGCCACGCGCACCATGAGATGCGACGCAGCGCGTGAACCGATGACCAAGCTGCCGTCAAACCACCAACCAAGCCTGGGACTTACCAGCGATAGTGCGAGAACGCCTTGTTCGCGTCCGCCATACGATGGACCTCATCACGACGGCGGACCGACCCGCCTTGGCCTGACGAGGCATCCTGCAACTCAGCTGCCAACTTCTCAACCATGCTCTTGCCACTGCGGGCACGAGCAAACCTCACTAGCCATCGCATCGCGAGCGAATTGCGCCGGTCCATCCGGATTTCGATCGGCACCTGATAGGTAGCACCGCCGACCCGCCGAGGACGGACCTCGATGACAGGTGTCGAATTGCGCAGCGCCTGCTGGAAGACCTCTAGACCAGGCCTCTTCGCACGCGCCTCCACCAAGTCAATCGCCCCGTAGACAATACGCTCAGCGAGAGACTTCTTGCCGCATTCCATCACCTTATTGATGAACCGCTGAACATCAATATCATGAAACCGACTATCTGGATCAATCTGGCGCTTTGGCGCCTGTCCCCTTCGTGACATGAAAGCCTCACTTGTATCCTGGCAGGTCCGACGAACCCTGATTGTGCGGGAACCCGGCCACCTGCCGGTCACACGCGACTAGCGACGACCGCGTGCCGGCGCTGCAACAGCCTGCCCAGGCTTCGGGCGCTTGGCCCCGTACTTGGATCGGCCTTGCTTGCGGTTCTTCACGCCAGTCGCGTCAAGCTTGCCGCGTACGATGTGGTAACGGACGCCCGGGAGGTCTTTCACACGACCGCCACGGATCAACACCACCGAATGCTCCTGAAGGTTGTGCCCCTCACCAGGAATGTACGCCGTAACCTCGATCCCGTTTGACAGCCGTACTCGGGCAATCTTGCGCAACGCCGAGTTAGGCTTCTTGGGACTTGCGGTCTTTACTTGCACACAGACGCCCTTCTTAAAGGGAGCCGGGTTAGCACGGGAGGTCCGGCCCGTCTGTGCGTTGTAGGTGAAGTGGAGGGCAGGGGCCCGCACTTTCCTGGCTGCGCGGGTTCTCCCGTGCCGAATAAGCTGACTGATTGTTGGCACGCTACCTGCATCCTCCACGGCAACTCTGTCGCCGTTGGTTCGAAGCGATCCGGTTCTCATGCAGCCACCATCGTCTGCCGACGCGGCCACAACAAGTAAGTATATCCCGTGGTTAATCTATTGGGCAATCATCACCGTTGACGGTTGCCGCATCACACCGCCGCGGCGAGTGGCCACTCGGGAGAGTTCCCTAGCGACCACCCGCGCGAACTGTTAGTCGGCGCCACCCGCGAACGGCAGAAGCATGCTGTCGTCGTCATCGGAACCCGCGCCGACGCCGAGGAAGGCACGGGCGGCCTCCTCGATCGCCTCCGCCTCGCCAAGCCGTTCGGCCTGAACCTGCGCGGCGAGCCGAAGCTGCTCGGCACGCTCCAGGCGCTTGAGGT
>DDYL01000073.1:4056-4682 GCA_002347925.1 Chloroflexi bacterium UBA2235
CCCGTGTGGTCTCCTGGAATGACGCTGCGGCCAGGAAACTCTCGGTCGAAAGTGACGCCTTTGTCACCCCCAGCAGGACCGTCTGGGCTGCCGCAGGTTCCCCACCCTCGGCGAGGACACGCTGGTTCACTTCCTCGTAGTGGAAGCGGTCCACGATCTCGCCCGGGAGAAGCTCCGTATCACCAGGCGCATCGACACGCACCTTCCGCAGCATCTGCCGCGTGATCACCTCGATGTGCTTGTCGTTGATCGATACACCCTGGCTCCGGTAGACGCCCTGCACCTCGGCAACCAGGTAGTGCTGAACCGCCTCCCGGCCGAGCACAGCGAGGATGTCCTGCGGGTTCTTCGGACCATCGGTCAGCGCATCACCAGCACGAACCATCTGGCCCGTGGAGACGAGCAAGCGCGTCGACGGCGGGATCAGGTACTCCCGGTCGTCAACCTCCTCGTAGCGCACGACAAGGTCACTGCCCTCCATGGTGAGGACACCCGCGACCGGAGCAACGACCTTGTCGTCGTTTGATAGCAGGGCAAGGTTCACTGATGAGCCTGGGGACCCAAGTCCATCAACGGCAGATGCCTCCGTGGCGCGATAGGCAACCACATCACCAGCGGCCACGCTC
>DDYL01000073.1:4744-7073 GCA_002347925.1 Chloroflexi bacterium UBA2235
CAAACCCATCCGGAAGCCGGACCGGCTCGGAAAATGGCTGCGCAGACACAACCCGGACACGCAACGCGTCTCCCGGCAGCAACTCCACGCGTCCCTCGATGTGGCTGATGATCGCCGCACCCTTGGGCACCCGTGCCTCGAACAGCTCCTCGACCCGCTTGAGGCCACCCTCCGCAGTCGTAACGTCGACTGCTACATACTCCTCACGCTCGATCGTCTTGCCGTCCTTGGCCCAGATCGTGCGCTTCTGCGCATCCGCCGCCGATCCGCCCGTATGGAAGGTGCGCATGGTCAACTGGGTACCAGGCTCTCCAATCGACTGCGCTGCGACGATACCCACCGCTGCCCCGAGCTCCACGGGACGCGCGGTCGCAAGGTTGCGCCCGTAGCAATCGCTGCAGATCCCGTAGCGTGCCTCACAGGTCAGCGGGGAACGGACGCGGAAGACCTGGATCNNCGTCCGAGGATGCGGTTCGCAAGCGTGCTGGCAACCGACCGGTCATCCGGCCGGAGGACCAGGATGCCCTGCAACGTCCCGCAATCGATCTCCCGAACCCCGACGTCCTGCGCAACGTCGATCAGGCGGCGGGTCAGGTACCCAGCCTCGGCGGTCTTCATTGCCGTGTCCGCGAGACCCTTGCGGGCACCGTGGGTCGACAGGAAGTACTCGAGCGGCATCAGGCCCTCACGGAAGTTGGTCTTGACCGGCAAGCCTTCCTTGAGCCGTCCCTTGGTGTCGGCCATGAGCCCACGCATCCCGGCAACCTGCCGGATCTGCTGGAACCCACCCTTGGCCGCGCCGGACGACGCCATCATGTGCACCGGACCGTCCGGATCCAGCTCCGCCTTGACCGCGCGCTCGACCTCGGTCATCGCGTGGGTCCAGATCTCCACCAGCTTCGAGGACTTCTCTGCCTCGGTGATCAGGCCACGGTTGAAGTTCCGGTCAGCCCGGTTGGTCTCCTCATCCGCCTCGGACACGATGCGCCTCTTCTCGAGGGGGATGTGGATGTCACTGATGGCCATCGTGATGCCGGAGACGGTCGCGTACCGGAACCCGAGGTACTTCAGCCGGTCGACGACCTCGGCGGTTTCACGGAACCGCGCACCCAGATCAAGAAGCCTCTGGGCGTCATCAAGCAATGGCTCATGGCGCGATGCCATCATGCAACTGGANNACGAGACCCTTCACCTTGGTCTTGTCGAGGATGTCGTTGTAGAAACGCATCCGCTTGGGCAGGACGCTGTTCAGGATGATCCGCCCGACAGTCGTCGGGAACAGTTCGGACCACCCGTACGTCACCCCGGCAGCAACCGGCGGTTCCGGGAAATCCTCTTCGGTCACGCGCACTCGCACCTTCGCATGGAGATCCACCATGCCGAGGTCGCGGGCCAGCATGACTTCCTCGAACGACCCGAAGGCACGTCCCTCGCCAACCATGCCGTCGCGCTCGAGTGTCAGGTAATAGAGACCAACCACCATGTCCTTCGTCGGCGCGACGATCGGCTCGCCACTCGCCGGAGAGAGCAGGTTGTTGTTCGCCATCATCAGCTCGCGCGCTTCACGCTGCGACTGCTCGGAAAGCGGCACGTGAACCGCCATTTGGTCACCGTCGAAGTCGGCATTGAACGCGGTGCAGACAAGCGGATGGATCTGGATCGCGCTTCCCTCAACGAGGACCGGATCGAATGCCTGGATGCCGAGCCGATGCAGGGTCGGTGCCCGGTTCAGGAGCACGGGGTGGCCCTGGATGACCTCCTCAAGCACATCCCAGACCTCGCCTCGTCCACGCTCGACGACCCGCTTGGCGCTCTTGATGTTTGGTGCGTGACCATGCTCGACAAGCTTGCGCATCACGAACGGCTTGAACAGTTCAAGTGCCATCTTCTTGGGCAAACCGCACTGGTGCAGCTTGAGGTCGGGGCCGACCACGATGACCGAACGGCCGGAGTAGTCGACGCGCTTGCCGAGCAGGTTCTGGCGGAACCGCCCCTGCTTGCCACGCAGCATGTCCGAGAGGCTCTTGAGCTTGTGGTTGGTCGATCCGGCAACTGCGCGACCCCGGCGGCCGTTGTCGATCAGCGCGTCACACGCTTCTTGCAACATGCGCTTCTCGTTACGGATGATAATCTCGGGCGCGCCGAGCTCAAGCAGACGCTTGAGACGGTTGTTCCGGTTGATCACCCGCCGGTAGAGGTCGTTCAGGTCACTCGTCGCAAATCGGCCGCCATCTAGCTGGACCATGGGTCGCAGATCCGGAGGCAGGACCGGCAGCACGGTGAGGATCATCCACTCCGGCTTCGCCTTCTGGGCTGACCGGCGGAAGTT
>DDYL01000073.1:7177-7336 GCA_002347925.1 Chloroflexi bacterium UBA2235
TTGCCTCGGCACCCATTCCTGCCCGGAAAATGCCAGGCGCAACGTCCTGGAGCTCCCGGTACTGCGTGTCCGTCAGGAATTGCATTGGCGCAATCTTGTCGACACTGTCCTTCTTGCTCTGGATGCTCGCCTCGAGCGCCTCGATCTCCTCGTTCATCT
>DDYL01000174.1:0-7332 GCA_002347925.1 Chloroflexi bacterium UBA2235
TTGGGGACCCGGATAGTGACGCGCCCTTCCTCAGAACTCATGACTTCGCCGATGCCCTTGACAATCTCGCCAATTCGCTCACTCCCGGTCTCCAATTCGACCGTAAGGGTCTTGTACGAGGAAAACCGCGCCACGAGAGAAGAGAGGTCTCCGTCAAAGAGTAGTTTGCCGTGGTGTATGACGATCACGCGCTTGCAGAGTGCTTCAACGTCGGCCATGTAGTGGCTTGTCAGCAGGACCGTCGCGCCGTGGCGGCGGTTGTATTCGGCGACGAACGTGCGGATCCGCCGCTGCATCGTGACGTCGAGGCCGATGGTCGGTTCGTCGAGAAACAAGACCTTGGGTTGGTGAAGGAGTGAGACGGCAATCTCGCACTTCATGCGCTCGCCGAGGGAGAGTTGGCGGACGGGCTTGGGGAGAACGGGTTCCAGATCAAGTAGGTCAACGAGTTCGTCGAGAGTTCGTCGGTAGTCTGGCCGGGGGACGCGGTAGATTGCGCGGTGCAATTCAAAGGAGTCTGTCGCGGGAATGTCCCACGCCAGTTGATTCCGCTGACCCATCACGAGGGTGACCTGACGCAGAAATGCACGTTCGCGGCGTGAAGGTTCGTACCCCAGTACCCGGACGTGACCTCCTGTCGGGTAAAGCAGACCTGACAACATTTTTAGGGTTGTCGTCTTGCCTGCGCCATTTGGACCGAGGAACCCCGTTACCTCACCCGGGTTCACCACGATGGACAGGTCGTCCACCGCATGGACGTCACGCGCGGTCCGCCTTACGAGCGAGCGAAGTGAGGCCATGATGCCTGGTTCGCGCACAGGGACGGAATACGTCTTCCGCAGTCGGGAGACCTCTACTGCTGGTGTGACCATTGGCGGAAGGGTACCTGCATGGTACTTCCGGCAGGATTGCTCGTCGCAGGCGGGTTCTCCGCTTCACGGTTGCGGCGTGTGCCACACTGGTCGGGACACTCAAACGAAGGACACAGTGGAAGGGGTCATCTGCGTTGGACTTCCCGACCACATTGGGGGCAAGACAATGATTGGTGAGGCTGTTGGGGTTCTAGGCGGTGGAAATACCGCGTTCGCGGTTGCCGCGAAGCTAGCTCTCGAAGGGCACCGGGTGCGCCTGTGGGAACATCCGTCGCAGGCAAGCGCGGTCTCCGCGATTACTTCGGGTCGCCAAATCCGCCTGACCGGTGTCGGTGGCGAAGGTTCCGCGACGCTGGAGTGCGTCTCCACCGAAGCGGCTGACGTCCTCCATGACGCAACGCTGCTGCTGGCACCCGTGCCCAGCTACGCGCAGGGCGCGTTCCTCGACGCCATCAGTGCGCACCTTTTGCCGAAGCATGTACTGGCGTTCCTGCCTGGAAATTCCGGCACGCTCGCAGCGGCGCACCGCTTTCGTGGCGCCGGTAGGACACCATCCCCTCTCCTTATCGAGAGTGACACGGCTCCATACGTCTGCCGAAAGCTCGGTCCGGATCATGTCCATATATTTGGAGTTGTCCCGGCGATGGGGGTTGGCGCGCTGCCGGCGTCACGGAGCGATGAGGCTGTTGCACTTCTTGCCCCTCTGTTCCCCGGCGTTGTCGCTTATCCCCACGCACTTGCGGCGGCGCTTGGCGCGATGAACCCTATTGTTCATCCGCCGGGTGTGCTGATGAACGCTGGCCGGATTGAATACTCGCGCGGCGATTTCTACTTTTATGAGGAGGGCGTGACGCCCGGCGTGGTGCGGGTCATCGAGGCGCTTGATGGTGAACGCCGGGCGCTTGGGGAGGCGTTGGGGCTGTCGTTGTTGCCGGTAGCCGATGCTTTCCATGCCGCAGGTTTCGGACCGAAAGGTGACCTGTGGGCAACCATCAATGGAAGCAGGATGCTCACCGCGCTCCGTGCACCCGGGTCGTTGCAAACCAGGTGGCTTTCAGAAGACATTCCGTTTGGACTGCGGACCTGGGTCGGGATTGGTGAACAGATCGGCGTTGCGATGCCGGTCGCCCGGGCGCTCATCGAACTTGGAAACGCACTCATGGGATCTGATGCCTGGTCAGTCGGAAGGGGTCCTGCCGAACTTGGGATCATGGGACTTGACCGCAAAGGCATTGAAAATCTTCTTGCGTAGAGAGACTCGCCTTGGCACGCTAAACTCGGATGGTGAGTGGAGCGGGGTTGCCAGGACCAAGCAAGGTTGAAAGCGACGGGGCATCGTCGCCAGCTTCTCAAAGCACCGGGGACAAGTGGGCGCCACGCGTGGAGGGAGAAGAGGGTGACCCGACGTGGTTTGACTTTGTATTCGGTGGGGCGGTAGTTGCTGTGGTTGGTGTTGGCATCTTGTGGGCGATGGGGTATGTCTCCTTCTGACGAACCCAGTCTCGTGCCTTGATCAGAGCCCGTGAATCGGAAACACGAGTTGCTTCAGGGTGTCTACTACTCCCTTTGCCTCGTCCATGACGCGTGACGATGCGCCAGGATCGAGAATCGGTGCGGATTTTGGTCCGTGCAGCCAATTGCTTTTGACCGGAAGTCCGGAAAACGCAGCAAACATCGAGGCCCAGATCCGGGGTGTCGCTTCAACGTCGTATCCGCCTCCACCGATTGCGACCAGACGCCCCCCCGAGATGGACCTGAGACGTTCGGCCACCCGCACGTAAACGTTTTCCGTGAGTAGCAAGTGCGCAAGTGGGTCGGCGTGGTACGCGTCTGCACCACATTGCACGAGTGTGATGTCTGGGCGGAATGCGCCGTGAAGGGGAGGAACAATTTCCTCGAACGCCCACATCCACGTCTTGTCGTCCGAGTACGGTGCCATTGGGATGTTTACTGCGAATCCCGTGCCGGGTCCGGTCCCGATCGAATTGGCGAGGCCCCCCGGTGGCCCGGGAAAGAGGTAGCGGGTCGATTCGTGAATCGAGACGGTAAGGACTTGGGGGTCGCTTGCAAACATGGCTTCAACGCCATCGCCATGGTGGACGTCGAGATCCACGTACATGACCCTCATCCCACGGTCGCGGGCCCATGCGATACCGACAGCAGCGTCGTTGAAGACCCCGAACCCACTTGCTGTCGCGGGCATGGCATGGTGGTTGACGCCTCCAGACGGGACGAATGCGACCTTGGCGTTGCCGGTGGAGACCTGTTGGAGGGCGTGGATAACGCCTCCGCTGACATTGCGGGCAATTGACCCCATCTCGGGATACGGTGGGTTGTCGCCGTGTGAGGAAAATCCGAATCGCTTCACTTCTCCGGATGGAACCCTTCCCATGGCTCCTGGAAACGACAGCCGGTCGACCATTGCGATGTACGAAAGGTCATGGACACGCGCAATATCCATGTCTGTTGCCATCGGTGGAGCCACTACCGTAACCAGTTCTGCCCATCCGTTGCGTGGGTCGGTAATGAGAGACTGAGCGTCATCTGCTCGGCCGGGCTTGAGCGGGTGGGACACGGGCATGTGGGAGGCAATCATCGCTGGACCGTGGACAAGTAGGTTCATGAGTTGCTCCCGTCGACTGGTAGACGCGAAATCAGATCTGGACGAGATCAGTCGGCGATCGCAGTCGCCCCGTAGCGCGTCACAAACAGGACTGACCCGCCGACCCGCCGGAACATGACCTCCACTCCGTGGTAGATCTCGACCGTGTGGATCTCCTTCGCGGTGACCGCGATCAAGGGGACCGTTCTGTGAGGGACCAGCAGGCGCACGTCGACACGCCTGATTGATGGCCAGAGAACGACTGCTAGCGATGAGCCCGGCAAGTCCACGCACGGCACAGAGAGCTCGAAGACCGGTTGGCCATGGAGCGCATATGGTGCGAGTGTCACTGGAACTCCGAGTTCCTGAACGATGGATGCAAGGCACTCTCTATCAAATGGCAAGCGCGTCGCGCTACGCTTAGCCGGCGACACGTTGCCAGGCCAACATTCGGGCAACGGTTCCGCATCAGATGTGTCAGTCGACTTCATCCGGTTCATCTGACACCGATTGTAGACCGGTCACTGCTCGGGCAATCTGTTGACTTGGAACTGATTGGGTTGGCGTGTTCTGGGCTGTTCCCTAGCAGCAACGGTGTGTGCGCCACGGTGCCCCGGGCGCGAATTGAACGCGCGACCGACCGCTTAGAAGGCGGCTGCTCTATCCACTGAGCTACCGGGACATGATCATTAGGCCACTAGGGCCGAGTGGAGGATCCGCAAACGAGGTCATTTGCGGACCCGACGGATCCTACAGGCCCATGACCTGAACGAGGGACCGCACACTTGCCGCCGTGCGGTGAAGTGCGGCGCTCTCTTCCGCAGAGAGATCTATTTCGATCACTTGTTCGATGCCACCCGCACCGAGCTTGCACGGCACACCGACGAAGAGGTCGCTTATGCCGTACTCACCCTCAAGGTATGCCGATGACGGAAGGATCTGCTTGCGGTCAAGCAGGATTGCCGTGACCATTTGCGCCGTCGCTGCCGCCGGTGCCTGATACGCGCTCCCTGTCTTGAGCAGGTCCACAATCTCCTGCCCGCCCTTGCGAGTGCGCTCGACGATCGATGCGAGCCTTTCCGGGGAAAGTAACTTCGCTACCGGCACCCCCCCGACGGTGGTGTAGCTGGTGAGTGGCACCATGTCGTCACCGTGTCCACCAAGGACGTACGCTTGGACACTCTCCACCGACACTCCGAGCTCCATGGCAAGAAAGGTACGAAACCTGGCGGTGTCTAGGACGCCTGCCTGTCCAATGACCCGGGACTTTGGAAACCCGGCGGACTTGAACGCAAGGTGAGCCATTGCATCGAGTGGGTTGTTGACCATCAGCAGCACGCAGTTTGGCGAGTGTTTGACAATCTCGGTGACGTTGTCGGTCACAATCTTCTGGTTGATGAGGAGAAGGTCATCGCGGCTCATTCCGGGTTTCCGGGGTGCGCCGGATGTGAAGACCACGACATCGCTGTTTGCCGTGAGCGGGTAATCTCCCGGCAAAGTCGCTCCGGTGATCTTGCAGTCGTAACCCACGATCGGCCCGGCTTCGGCGAGGTCAAGCGCCTTGCCTTGTGAAACCCCGTCAAAGACGTCGGCCAGGACAAGGTCGGCAATGCCGGTCTCGGCAAGCCGTTGGGCGACTGACCCACCGACGTTACCTGCTCCGACGATGGTGACTTTCTTTCGCATGGTGTTCTCCTAAGGTGAGTGTAGCGATTAGGCGTGTTTCATAGAAAAGGCGCCGACCCCAAAGGATCGGCGCCAGTTGATCACTGTGGGAGTGTCACGCCGGCGCTTACCGGGTACCTCCGAAGGATGCCTTCGTGAATTCGCGGTTCATGCGGGCGATATTTGAGATGGATATTCCCTTTGGGCAAACTGCCTCGCACTCTCCTTCATTGGAGCACGAGCCAAACCCTTCGGCATCCATTTGCTGCACCATCCGGATGGCGCGCCGTGACCGTTCCGGGTTTCCTTGCGGGAGAAGTGCAAGGTGCGACACCTTGGCACCCACGAAGAGTGCGGCTGATGCGTTCTTGCATTGAGCAACGCACGCTCCGCAAGCAATGCATGCCGCCGCGTCCATGGCCATGTCAGCATTCTGCTTCGGAACCAACACGGCGTTGGCATCTGGAGCAGCGCCGGTATTGACAGAAATGAAGCCTCCGGCAACGATGATCCGGTCAAATGCGCTTCGGTCGATGACAAGGTCGCGAACGACCGGGAATGCTTCCGCGCGCCACGGCTCAACGACGATTTCATCACCGGAACGGAAAGTACGCATGTGCAGCTGGCACGTGGTTGTCCCGGCGAGCGGGCCATGTGCCTTGCCGTTGATCATGATCCCGCATGACCCGCAGATACCCTCTCGGCAATCCGAGTCAAAATCGACCGGATCCTGACCAGTTCGAATGAGTGACTCATTCAGAACGTCAAGCATCTCCAGGAACGACATGTCTGGCGAGACGTCATTGAGCGTGTAGTCGACCAGCTTGCCATCGGCATCGGGTCCCTTCTGACGCCAGACCTTCAATTTGATCTTCATGGAACTCGCCGCGGAATGACTGCCCTCTAGGATGGGACGTGATTGAGCAACCATTGCTGACCTTCCTGGTCCCCACTTGCGGACCCGGCGCGATTTGATTGGTCCTCCGAAAATTGAAGAGACCATTCATGACCATCCTGCCTCCCGAAACCGGGCTACTTGTAACTCCGCTGGGACGGGTGAACGTTCTCGAAATCCAGTTTCTCGCGGTGCAGCACTGGTGCGGTCCCAACGCCAGTGAACTCCCACGCAGCGACATGGGCAAAGTTCTCGTCGTCGCGGAGAGCCTCACCCTCAGGCGTCTGGCTCTCTTCACGGAAGTGTCCACCACATGATTCGGCTCGTTCGAGTGCGTCAAGGGCCATCACTTCGGCGAACTCAAGGTAGTCTGCCACCCGACCGGCGTACTCGAGGCTCTGGTTCATGTAGTCGTTGGACCCGGGAACGGAGACATCACGCCAGAACTCATCCCGGAGGGCAGGAATTTCCGACAAAACCTTCTTGAGACCGACTTCGTTCCGCGCCATTCCGACGTAGTCCCACATCAGGTGCCCAAGGCGCCGATGGAACTCTCGGGGCGTCGTCTTGCCCTTGACACCAAGTAGATGCTTCAAATTGTCATCAACCCGCGTTGCGGCTTCATTGAATGCCGGATGATTGACCGGGGCATCCGTGAAGCGTGTAGAGGCGATGTAATCCGGAACGGTATAGGGAGCGACGAAATACCCGTCCGCAAGGCCCTGCATGAGCGCCGATGCCCCCAGTCGGTTTGCACCGTGGTCAGAGAAGTTTGCCTCTCCAAGAACGAACAGCCCTGGGACGCTGCTCTGCAGTTGGTAGTCAACCCACAAGCCACCCATGGTGTAATGAACCGCGGGATAGATACGCATGGGTTGGGCGTACGGATCCTCACCGGTGATGCGGTTGTACATCTCGAACAGGTTTCCGTAGCGGGCCTCGATAACGTCCCGTCCGAGGCGGGTGATGTCGTCACGGAAATCGAGATACACCGAAAGGCCCGAGTCGCCCACCCCTCGGCCGTCGTCGCAAACTTCCTTGGCGTTCCTTGACGCGACGTCTCGTGGCACCAGGTTGCCGAAGCTCGGATACTTGCGCTCCAAGTAGTAGTCGCGCTCGGCTTCAGGAATGGCGTTGGGTGGCCGGCGGTCTCCCTTGTTCTTGGGCACCCATATGCGTCCGTTGTTCCGCAGGCTCTCACTCATCAACGTGAGCTTGCTTTGATGATCGCCCGACACGGGGATACACGTGGGGTGAATTTGGGTGTAGCACGGGTTCGCCATGAAGGCTCCGCGCTT
>DDYL01000174.1:7358-8674 GCA_002347925.1 Chloroflexi bacterium UBA2235
CCGCCGGTGCACAGGAGCACGGCATTTGCCGTATGGCGCTCAATCTCGCCGGTCACCAGGTTGCGCGCGATGATTCCGCGCGCGTGGCCGTCAACAACCACGAGATCCAGCATCTCTCGCCGGGGGACGATGGTCACCGACCCGGCCTGGACCTGACGCATCATCGCCTGATACGCGCCAAGCAGGAGTTGCTGGCCAGTTTGGCCCCGCGCGTAGAACGTCCGCTCAACCTGAGCGCCACCGAATGATCGGTTGTCAATGAGCCCGCCATACTCGCGGGCGAAGGGAACTCCCTGCGCCACACACTGATCGAGGATGTCCACACTGACTTGCGCAAGGCGGTATACGTTGGCTTCACGTGCTCGGTAGTCGCCGCCCTTGATCGTGTCGTAGAAGAGGCGGTAGATCGAATCGCCATCATTCTTGTAGTTCTTGGCGGCGTTGATACCACCTTGAGCGGCAATGCTGTGTGCGCGCCTCGGGCTGTCGTGGATGCAGAACGCCTGAACGTCATACCCCTGCTCACCGAGGGACGCGGCGGCCGAAGCCCCGGCCAACCCGGTCCCCACGACGATGATCTTGTACTTGCGTCGGTTTGCAGGTGCAACCAGTTTGTTCTCAAATTTCCGTAGGTCCCACTTCTCAGTCAGTGGCCCGCTCGGGATGCGGGCATCCAGCATTGGTCCAGATGCCTCCGAGAACCGCGGTGGCGAAAGCGGCTGAACGGCTGGTCGTTCCGGGGTCGCAATGACCATCTTGAAATCCTCCGATGTTTCGAGGCGCTAGCCGACAATCGCTACATATATGGGAAGAACGAAGAACCCCAGGCCNNACAACGGCACCGAAGAGCCGTCCGGTCCAAAGAACCACCGGAGAGTACCGGGGATGGCTTACTCCGAGTGAACTGAATGCGCTCGCGAACCCGTGATACAAGTGCATGCCCACGACTGCCATGCAGAAGAGATAGAAGGCGACATTCAACGGGTTCGCGAAGGTCTCCACGACGACTTTGTAAACATCCCGAACCGTCTCACCATCCACACTGGTCGGGTAATACGCTCCGTACTTCATCTGTATGAGATGTATCGGGACAAACGCCCCCAGCGACAGCCCAGAGATGATCATCGTGGTGGATGCCCAGGTCTTCCGGCTCCGCCCTCCGGCCCACTGGCTGGCCGCATACCTGCTTGGTCGCGCCTTGCTATTGGAGAGGTAGTTCAGAACAGCCTTGGCAGAATGGATGATGAAAAGGGCCAGAAGACCGATCTCAACAATCGGAACGAGGACAGGGATGGAAATCAACTTGTGCGCATATC
>DDYL01000174.1:8742-10740 GCA_002347925.1 Chloroflexi bacterium UBA2235
AGGGCTAAGCCGATGCCGGTGATTGCCAGAATGATCTTGGTCCCAATTGACGACCAAATGAACGCGCGGTGCTGAACTGCTCCATCTACAGTTGGGAAAGGCTTCGGCGTGTATGGCGTCATCCTGCCGGACGGGACTGAGTTCCCTTGAACTGCCACTAGCAACTCCGTGCTGACGCGAAGTCATGGACTGAAACGCCGCCAATTCGACGCGTCTCTAGACCAATCGAGGCCAATATAACACGGTTGACAGGTTGTTCTGATGGCGGTAACAGGTTTGTTTGCCACTCGTGGAGCTGACGGCGGCGGAGGTGATGCCGGGTAAGGCGCGGGTCTCAGACGTCGTCGGCCTTCGCTACCATGTGCCCAGATAGCCAGTGGTGGCGACCGGTTTCCGAGTTGCCAGACTAGAGGAGCATTTCAATGGGAACTGGGGCAGGCGACGTGCGTCTCGAGCGCGACTCGATGGGAGAGCTGCCGGTTCCGGCTAATGCCTACTACGGTGCGTCGACCGAACGCGCGGTGCGGAACTTTCCGATCAGCAGCCACCGGTTTCCACGGCGCCTGATCCAGGCCCTTGGGCTGATCAAGGGAGCCGCGGCGGAGACGAACCGAGAAATTGGACTGTTCGACGGTGTTCTTGACCCGACTGTCCTCGACGCGTTGGGAACTGCGTGCAGGGAAGTTGCTGATGGTGCCTTCGACGCCGATTTTCCCGTGGACATCTTCCAGACGGGGTCGGGCACCTCTAGCAACATGAACGCAAATGAAGTGATTGCCAACCGGGCGAACGAAATCCTTGGACAGCCTCGCGGAACTCGCAAGCCGGTTCACCCGAACGACCACGTAAACCTGTGTCAGTCGTCGAATGACGTGATCCCGACGGCCATTCACTTGGCGGCGCTCATGGCGATCCACCAGGACCTCGAGCCGGCCCTACAGGAGTTGCACGACGCCCTGAAGGCGAAGTCTGTTGAGTTCTGGCCCATCGTGAAGACGGGCCGGACCCACTTGCAGGACGCGACGCCCATTCGGCTCGGTCAGGAATTCGAGGGGTACGCAGGCCAAGTCGAGCGCGCGCTCACCAGACTTACCTACGCACGGACCGAACTGGGCGAAGTAGCACTTGGCGGGACCGCGGTTGGCACTGGCATTAATGCGCATCCGGAATTTGCGTCGAAAGCGTGCGCCCGGTTGACCGAGTCCGCGGGGGTGACTATTCACGAAACCACCAACCATTTCCAGGCTCAGGCGACCATGGATGCGACGGTTGCAGCGAGCGGCGTCCTGAACACGATTGCGGTGAGCCTCATGAAGATCGCAAACGACCTTCGGTGGCTCGGTTCCGGACCACGGGCAGGGTTGTTCGAAATCCTGCTTCCTGAGGTCCAGCCCGGTTCGAGCATCATGCCGGGGAAGGTAAACCCGGTCATTGCTGAGGCGCTGATCCAGGTGTGCGCCCAAGTAATGGGAAACCATCAGGCGGTGACCCTGGGAGGTCAGTGGGGATTCTTTGAACTGAATACGATGATGCCGTTGATCGCCCACAACCTGCTGGGAAGCATTGACCTCCTTGCGTCTGCGTCACGCAATTTCTCGAGGCAGTGCGTGGCGGGGCTTCAGGCGACGGCCAACGGACCTGCGATGGTGGAGCGCGGACTTGCGATCTGCACTGCTTTGGCACCTGAGATCGGATATGACGCTGCGGCAGCGATAGCGAAAGAGGCATACAAGACTGGCCGGACCGTGGCTGAGGTCGCACTCGAGAAGACCGGGCTCAGCGCCGAAGACCTCAAGCGCATCCTCAACCCTGAGTCGATGGTATTCCCGGGCTTGACCGGCGCACCGATGGGCGGATGAATATCGCGGGATGGAACCTTCTGGAGGCTTGAAGGCAGCAAAGGCTGGGGGCGGTGGGGTGGCACGCCAGGCGCCCCCTCGCGGACACCTCGGAATGCCCTTTTCTTCAGTCTCCAACCCGGATCCACTGGCCGACGAG
>DDYL01000167.1:0-10028 GCA_002347925.1 Chloroflexi bacterium UBA2235
TGCTTTCGTCGCTGGCGATTGCTCCCTTTCAGGCCGTCGCGCGGTTACTTGGGGCGCCTGGGCCGCGCATCGCCGGGGAAAGGCCCCTTGCCCGCCGTGCTCCAGACCTCGTCACACTCGGTTTTGGGCCATTCCTTGGCGCCTTGACCGTGATGGTGACCTATCTCATGGCGGGTTCACTCGGGTATCGCGGGGCTGCGTCGCTCGTGCCGGCAGTGGCGGTTGCCACGGCCTCATTGGTCTGGCCATACTCGCGCACCCTTCTCAACATGGCGCTTCCCGCAGTCCTGACCGGGGCGGCCTTGGCGGTGATCGGATACCTGCGTGGTGTCTCCGCCTCCCCGACGCCTCTGGTTGCGAGACGCTTCGCCGCTGGGTTTGACCAAGGCAACAGTGAACCCATTCCGGCAGCCACCGCCACTCCGCCCGATGTCTCTGCGCTTCGCCCTGGTTTCAGTGCCAATAGCGAAGCACACATGAGTCAGGAGGGGTGGCGATCGGGGGGCGGAATGGCTGCTCTCGCCGGCGCCCTCCTAGGTCTCGCCGGGGCGGCACGGTACGAATATCTCGTGCTCGCCTTGCCGCTGTGGGCGCTGCTCGCCTGGGTGGTGTTCCAACGTTCGGGTCTCGCAGGCGGGGCATTCCTAGGTGGGCTTGCCGTGGTGGCGGGCAGCGCGACCGCCCTGCCACTCACGCTTGGATACAACCTGTTACGGACCGGGCACCCTCTGGATTTCGGCTATGGCGGAGAAGGCTTCCTCTCGTCGTTGCTGGCAAAGCCGTGGTACGGGTGGTTCGGGCTTCTGTTCAGTCCGGGATGTGGTGTCGCCGTGCACGCCCCAATGATGTTCGTTGGTCTTGCGGGGCTCGTCTGGCTCTGGGAGGACGCCCCGGATACGGCCGTTGCGGTTGCAGCCATGGTTGGACTTGCGTACCTGTATTACGGAAGCCTCGAGACAACGTGGTGCGCCCAGACGACGTGGGGCCCGCGGTACTTGGTGGGGGTCGCACCGTTGGCGTATCTCCCCATCGCGGCGATTGTGAAGCGGATGGGGTGGGGTGGAATGGGCGGGAACCCATTCGCGTGGCTGGCAATCGGACTTCCGTGGGCTTTGAACTTCGTGGCAAATGCCTTGGCTATCGTGGTCGACTTCAGCCGGGGATGGCAGGACCATTGGTCACTGGGGGCGACCTATTTGGCGACGACATGGGTGCCGTACTTCTCGGGAATCACGGCACATGTGCGACTGGCGCGCTTGTGGCTGCACGGTGGAGACGCCAGCCTTGACATCCACTGGTTGCGTGCAACCGATGGCACCCCTGCGGTTTCCGGTGCCCTGATCATGGCCGGATTGCTCGTGGTGTCGGTGACTGCCTGGGCAGCGGCATGGCAGGTAGAACGCTTGGCGGACGAAGGTGATGGCCCGGTCACGTGATCGCGCCCGGGCCGTGATTTCCAGCAAGTGTCCCCCCGGGACGGGTCAGGCGAGGAATGGTTTGAGCCGGTTCAATGCCTCGTCGAGGACCGGCCGGGTCGTCGCGAAGTTCAGTCGCACGTGTCCCGCACCAGTCGGCGAGTAGCCGAGGCCATCGCTGAGACCAACCTTTGCGTGCTCAAGCAGGAAGTCACCCGGCTTCTCCTTGCCCCAGTCGTACGCACGCACGTCAAGCCACGCCAGATAGGTCCCTTCGGAAGGGTGATAGGCCACGCGCGGGGCGTGGTCGTGAAGGAATGCCGTCAGTTGGTCACGGTTCGCGCGGAGGTCGGCAAGCGTTGCCTGGTGCCACGCATCGCCTTCAGGAGTCGTGATGGCGGCGAGCCACGCGGCCTCCGAGAGGACATTCGGGTATCCGGAAACCAGACCATGCGTGATGGCGCGTACACGGCTGATCAGCGCCTCGTTGTGGCTGATCGTGATCCCGGTGCTCAGACCAGCGGTGTTGAAGGTCTTGGCCGGGCCCGTCAGCGTGATCGTGCGCATCGCCAGTTCGTGGGAGAGGCTTGCGAAGGGGACATACGGGCCGTCGAAGACGAGTTCATTGTGCAGTTCGTCGCTGACTAGCCAGAGGCGATGTCGCAGGACCACGTCGGCAAGTCGTTCGAGTTCCGCACGACGCCACACGCGGCCGGTCGGATTGTGCGGGTTGCAGACCATCAGGACCTTGGTGGCCGGCGTGATGACGGATTCGAGGTGATCGAAGTCGATCTCGTACCCATTCGGGCCGGGGACCAGGGGATTGTCCTGGCGTTGGAGGCGTGCCGTTGAGATGGCATCGAGGAACGGACCATAGAGAGGCGTCTGCACCACAATCGCGTCACCGGGTGACGCCAGGGCTCGTGCTGTCGCGTGGAGGCCCGGTACACATGACATGAAGATTGCGTTCCCCGCCGGAAGCCCGTGCAGCCCGTGCCGTTCGCTCAGTCGCGCAACCAGCGCTTCCGCGAGGCGCTTGCCGCCATAGCCGGGGTAGCCAATCCGGTTTTCGGTCATCCGACGCATGACTGCCTCGGTGATCACTTGGGCGTGAGGCATGTCCATGTCCGCAACCCACATCGGGATCACGTCGCGTGGATAGTGGTTCCACTTCGTCGAAAACGTGTCGTAGGGGGTTTCCCACGGGGCAGAGTGTTCAGTAGTTGTCATTTGATTTCAGGATACGGTTTTGATCAATCGCGGTTTTCGCAGGTCACTGTATTTGCGTGCGTTCGCCTTCCGACGGTGCACGGTTGGGAGCCGAGCGTCACTGGGTTAGACACGGCGCATTGGTGAGGGGCGGATGGCGATCAGGAACGCAGCGACCATGACACCGACACCGCTCACGGTCAAGCCGAGACGCGTGGAAGGCGGATTGAAGGTCATTTCGATCAGATGGTCTCCCGCCGGCACGGGTATCAGCCGACCGAATGGCACGTCGGGTGAACGGTTGACCTGCCCCTTACCCCACGCTTCGCTCCCCAACCCCGCCGGGTTTATAGACGCTTTGCTGTCAGCACTACGAGAGACGCCTCCCGCACCCGGGGTCCCGTCTATGGAGACGCGCCATCCGGGATAGGCGCTGTCTGCGACGACAATCGTGGCATTGGCAGCAAGGGTGGCCGATATGACCAGATGTTCCGGATCGTCGGTTACCCAGTTTGCAGTTCCAGCGTCGGGCGGGACAACGCGGAGACGCGACGCTGGCCAGGGCGAGTCGTCACCGGTTGCGGGCGGTCGGGCCGGACTGATGGCGCTCATGCCCCACGCTGCGCTCCCCGACCCCGCCTGATTTACAGACGCTTCGCTTGCCCACGCTTCCCGAACCCACATCTCGCGGTCCGCCGGAGGATGCATGGCGAGGTGCGTCAGGTGGACGCGCACTCCCGGGATGGTCGACCGCAGCGTGGCACTCGCGATGCCTCCCGGGAGTGAGACCGGGATCGAGGCTCGGTATTCGAAGGTGTCAAACCGTCCGCCGACGGCACTGACCATGCGGGTGACCAGGGCAACCGGCGCTTGACCGTGCTTCACGACCGAACGGACGTCGGGGCGGTCCCATGCCCATTCGGCAGTTTCGATACCTGCACGGAGTGGGTAGGTCGCCGTTGTGCCGTCCGGTCCGGTCAGGCGGATTTCAGCAGCGGTCTGCCCCTGTGCAACCCCGGTGCCTTCCCCAAGAAACGTGATCGCCTCGAGGTGGCCAGTGAGTGCCGGGTTGCCGGTCGCGGTCCAGATTGGCACTTCTGAACAACAATCCGCGGTGGCCTGCCCGAGGTCAACGGTGGTCACCCGCCAATCGCGTGTCGCTTCCGGCGGATTGCTCGATCGGGCGTTGTCCTGATACCCCACGCCCACCCCGCCTGATGTAGATGCGGGCAGGGATGCCCACGGACCGGATGCGCTTTGCGTCCCGCTCATGACGATTGCGCGGACGGCAAGGGGGATGAGGCCTGCAGGGTCGAACCGGTTGGCCCATAGCCAGTGGTCGTCGTCGTTGCCAACCTTCGCGAAGGCGGTCGCGGCAGTACGCAGGATGAGCGGGTTGTAACCCTGTGCGTCACGTGTAGCGGTAAGGAGTCCGAGGTTCGGTGGCAGTTGACCGGTTCGTGCAGAGACCGGAAAGTCACCGAGGAAGTGGCGGGGAAGGTCATCGTCGTGCCAGACCAGTCCGAGATACCGGTCGTGTCCGATTCGCGGTGAAAGTGTTCGTGCAGTCGCGTAGGCCGGTGAGTACCACGCGTCAGGGTTGAATGACACGGTGTGGGTCATCAGTCGTAGCGACCCGAGATCGGCCATCACTGCAATCGCCAAGAGAACCCCGGCCTGTGGGAGGTGTCGGCGCTGGTTCCAAGTCAGGATCGTCAGGACGACCAGCCCGAACCCTAACGCATGGACCTCCTGACCGACGGAGAGGAAGGGTGTCCCGGTGATGCGCCAGAGGTTCGTGAGGAGGCGACGGAAGTTGTCGTACCCCTCCGAATGCCAGAACTGGAGAATCATCATGACTGGAAGGACTGCCAGAAGTCCGCAGGTGGTAGCGAAGCGTGTGTAAATCAGGGGAGGTGGAGAGGGCTGGTCTCGCCCTGCGCTGGGTGGCTGGTCCAAGGCGTCGACCACTGATGCTGCTAGTACCGATAGCGCGAAAGCGCCGATGATTCCGAGGCGTGCCGGCAGGTACAGGATGCGAAATCCCGGAAGCCAGGTGTAGAGAAGCCCGAAGAGTGGGGTTCGCGTACCCCATGACAGAAGGATGGAAACCACGGCCAAGCCACCCCAGATGATCAACCGGTCGCGGTGGCTCGTTCGCCAGAGGATTGCCGGTGCAATCATGGCGAGACAGAGGGCGACTATCCCGACTGAGACCTGTCCACCTTCGACGGCGCCCACCCCAGATGAGGGGCGAAGCCACGACAGGAGGGTCAGGTATCCGTCGGTTGCGAGGCGTTCCAGGGGCCTTGTGGAGACGTATGTGGTCTCCGCGACAAACTCGGCGCCGGGTACCAGGACGACGGCAGACATGGCGGTGGCAAGCAACCCTGTGGCGGCGAAACCGGGGATGATGCGGCGCAGGCGATGCGTCAATCGGTCATTGGCGCGTCCATGACCGAGCAGCACCGCACCACCAATGGTCAACCACGACAGGTAGGCACCGGCTGGCCACCCGCTGGCGAGTTGGAGTGCCGTGGATGTCGCGAGGAGGCCGATCAGGCGGGCTGATGGTCTGGACAGGGTCACCAGTTGCAGACCGGCGAAGACAACCCACGGCATCCACGCGAGGCTTGTAAGTACGACCGGCATCCCGGCGAGGCCGGGCAGCCACGGTGTCAGGGTGAATGTGGCTGTGCCTGCCATCGCGGCTACCGGGCCGACGCGGACGCCGTGCCGAAGGCAGAACCACGTGCCGGCTATGGCGATGGCAAGGTGTGACCAGATCGAGATCCGGACGGCACCCCAGAGATTGAGGCCTGCAAGGAGTGGCCAGTTCGGGACGTACCAGGCACCGGTGCCGGGATCGGCCGCGAATGGCATCCCGCCGCCCTGCCATGGGTTCCAGAGGGGGATGTGCCACTGTGACAGGCCTCGGGCAATGTGCGCGGCGTTCGGCACGTACTGAAGCATCAGGTCAAGGTTCTGGGGAAGCCGATCTGGCCCGGCGACTTCCCAGAGGTACCACGCGGCGAGAACGACGAGTGGGATCCAGGCGAGACCCGGTTTTCCCCACCCCATCGCCCCTTGATGTATCGACGCTACGCTGCTGACGGAGAGTGGGCGGGCAAGGATGCCCGCGGACCGGATGGTCGTCACCCCTGCACCTGCAGCCAGTCGAAGATCATCAGGATTCCCGCCAATACCCCGATGGCGGTCAGGCGGGAGCGACGGACAACCCCCCTCGCTTCGCTCCCGGGCGCCCCTTGATGTATGTCCGCTTCGCTAAGTGCCTTTAGCAACTGGTTCGTGCAAGTGAGGATCACCACTTGGAGGCCAAGGAGGACGATGCCCGATACGACAACCACGCCAGTATGTGATGCATGCGACGTCCAGATCATGCTCGGCCAGAAGTCAAGTCCGAGACCGTATTCCGGGTGCGGTGGGAGCGGCGCACTGATGCCGAACCATGACCACGGCGGGCGCAGGAGGACACCCTGGGTGAAGTCCGGACGTGATGGAATCACAAGGTGGAACACGTCGGCACCGAGTAGCCAGATGTTTCCCAGGATGGGACTGAACGGTGGGGCATACAGCATTGCGGTGTCGAGCAGGTCGTCTTCGGGGACTTCCACGTGGATGGTGGGGTGTTCACGGTCGCCGACGTGGCGGAGTTCGTATCCCTTGACGTACGGAGGCAGTTTCGCCTGATCGATGTTGAAGCTTCGGAACCCAAAGAAGGCGTAACCATCGCGCCCGTAGGTGCCGGGCCATTCGCCCCGGGTATGCCGATCAAGGCGGACCTCCCTCGAGGACCCGGCGATGCCTGGACTGATGGGATCAAAGGCCATTGCCGAGACGACCGCGGTGTCTGGTCCGGTCTGCCGGACTGCCACGGTGACCGGGTTGGCCGGGTCGATGCGTATCACCGCGCGGACCCAGACACCTTCGTCAAGTCCCTTGTCGAGTTCAATCCGGCGCGTGTCGATCGCGTCGGTGATCGTCATCGTTTCCGTCCGACCCTGTCGATCCCAGTCAATGACATACAGGCTCAGATTGACATCGCGGAGGATCGGCGCCTCGCTATCGGGCGCGGTGATGGTCACCGAGGCATCGGGAAGGCCCCAGAGGTAGCCAAGGCTGCGCGACCGGCCGGTTTCCGCATCCGGGTCGCGGAGTGCCAGGACGAGCCGGTCACCTTCCCGCGCATCCCAGTAGTCCTGGCCCCCATACGGTGCGCCGAACTGCGTCATGGTGGGCACGACATGGCGGCGGACCATAGCCGGATATTGCTCGGGATGCTTGGCGATGGCGATCACCTGGATCGCGACAGACACGGTGGCGAGCGCGCTCAGGACCACGCGCCCGAAACGACGTGTGATGAGGATGTCAATGACCGGTGCGGTGGCGAGTGTCAGCCACGGGACGGTCATGAGCAGGTAGCGGGGGCCCCACGATCCGCCGTGCCAGACGAGTTTCATGCTGTAGAGCAGTATGGTGACGATTGGAAACACCACCGTCAGTGCGGAACCTGAGAAACGATGGCGCCAGACCCAGAGTACCGACCCGGGAATTGCGAGCAGGAGCCACGGGGCGTAGAGGAAGAGGCTTTTCCCCGAACTGAAGACTAGGCCCCGGAAGCCTATCCAGAATGGCAGGGACAGCCAGTCACTGGTGAGGCGAGAGAGGTCGGAGGTGAGGACAATCGGGGTCTCGCCGGTGCTCCAGAGGCCGACACCGATCGCTGCCGTGGCGACGGCGACACCCGGCAACGCGACAATCCCGGAAAATATTAAGAAATCGCTTCGCCGGTCACGACGCCATGGTTGGGACGAGATGAGAAGTTCGGTGATCACCGCGATGCCCCCGAGGATGGCGGTGTACTTCGCCCCGATCGCGAAGATGAGGGCCAGCATCGTCGTGTAGGCCATCAGGCGTACGTTGCGACGCGGCGATAGAGGGTCTGCGAATCCCACCAGCGCCGGTGGGGGGGTAGGCGGGATCAACGTTGGCCCCCCCGGCGATGGAGTTTTCGTGCTTGGACCGATGTTCGGCGGAAAGATCCGGTGGATCGCCAGCACCGCCAAAGCCAGGGCGAGTGACGCGGTTGGTTCGGCGAAGTCATATTTCGCGTACGGCCACGCGAGGGTGCCCAGGCCAAACGCGGCGCCGACGATGAGGGCGACCATCGGGCGGTAGCCGAAGTTCAGGGTGATGCGATGCAATGCCCAGACCGTAGCGGCGGTGACCACGGCATTCGTGACGCTGAACCCGAGGTGTGCGAAGAAGTCGCCAGTCTGCCGTTCGGACCAGAATCGCTCGCCGGTTCGTGCATCGTGCCAGGTTACGGGTGCTGGCGCCCCGGCCGCGACGGGAGCGATGTTCGGCGGTTTTGACGTGCCGATTGCGACCGCGCGAAGGGAAAAGGCACCGGCCTGACCAAGGCCACTGGAACCGGTGATTTCCCAGCGGTCGATTGCGACCGGCACTGGCACCGGCAGTGAGGCTACGTAAAGGTTTCCCCTCGGCTGGCCGATCCAGTGTCCGGCGACAGATGCGCGTGAGTGAGCGACCGTTCCCCGGATATCCGGTCGATCCCATGCCCACTCGGCGGTCTCAATCCCGGCGCGAATGGGGATGGCCACCGTGTTCGTGGCGGTGACGAGTCGCAGTTCGGCAACCGTCGTCCCGTCTGGCACCGCGACCGTGTTGGCCAGGAAGCTGATTATCTTGAACGTGGTCACCGGCGACCCCGGACTGATGGAACTTGGCACCGGGAAGGTCTCGGTCTTCCCGGCCGTCACGCTTGGCCATTCCTCGACCCGGAACCGATGGCCATCGACGGTCAATTCGTCGCGTTCGGGAGCAACGGCCCCCAGGGCCGCCCCGGCAAGGATGAATGGTTGCCCGATGATCGGCAGTCCGATCCCCCACCTGGCAAACGCGGTCTTGAACCGGGTGAAGTACTGGTGATCCGGATCGAGGAAGGCAGTCTTGGCCATCTCGAACGCAAACGCGCCGTCAATGCTGTACCCGTGCCCGCCCCCGGTCATCAGATAGACCGCGAGGACGATGGCAGTCAGGTTCAACCCCATCCCACCCGGTTGAGCGGGACCGGGCAGTCGCGATCTCATGAAGGCAATCACGCGCGGTCCCTCCCTTCTCCCGTAGCAAGCGAAGCGTACATACATCAGGGGTGGTGGGGGATGGCGCTGTCGGTTTCGGGCTGGAGGTGTGGTAGCCGGACATCGCTGCCCAACTCTGGCTCGGAAGCGATGGGACTGGTTGGACCGCTCTGTTTCCACGCACGGACCACCATGCCCGCCGCGATGGCTAGGCCGGTGAGAAACAGCCCCTCAAGGACCCAGACCGCGGACATCACACCGGCGTGCGAGGCGAACATCTGGCGCGCCGCAAGAGGCCACAGGTCGATACCGAGGCCGTACTCGGGATGCGGACTGTGCACTTCCAATCCGTGCACGTAGCGCCACGGAGGAGACGCCAGGGCACGTTGCTGCAATGCAGCGTCGGCGGGGCGCAGGTAGTGGATCAGGTCATTGCCAAGCAACCACGCGTGGGCAAGCAAGGGACTGAACCCGGGTGCATAGAGCATGGCAATCTCAGAACGCTCGGCCTCCCCAGTGTCCACCCAGACCCGCTCGCCCCCGGTGACCGCATTGATGTACGACGGGAGTTTGCCAATGTCGCGGGGTCCCATCTCCCAGGCAAAGAGGAGTGAACCGTCGCGGCCGTATCGGCCGACCCAGTCGCCGCCAGTCGACCGGTCCACGATTGGTGATACCGGCCCGCTCGTCTCGGTGTCCGGGTCAAAAAAGAGAGCGGAAATGACCGGGAATGCCGATCCCGAGTCGTAGGCGAGAATGGTGACTGGGTCGCCGACGCGCGAATCCACCGTCCATGTGATGTATTCACCCCGGGCAAAGTCCGTCACCATCACGGACTGGGTGTCAGAGGCATCGACAACCGTCATGTTCTGGAACCGGTCCTCTTCGGGTAGACCGTCGTAGTTGCAGACGTAGACCGTGAGACGAAAGCGTGCCGTACGTTCCGGCCAAAGCTTCAGTACCATGGGGCTGTCGCGGTCGATGACATGCCCGAGGCCGCGCTGAGGAAGAGGGTTTCCGTGGATGTCCGTTGGTACGCCAGGCGGGGAGACCAGTTCTGACCGTGCCTTCTCGATTCGGTAGTAGTCGGCGTACGTTGATGCCAATGTTCCGCCGATGGCAATTCCGTAGTCGTCAAGTTCGGGGGATATGTGGTCACGGAACATGATCGAGTAGGCGTTGGGGTGCTTCAACACGACCTCGGTCTGGATTGCCAGTCCTGCCAGTGCCGTCATGATCGTCCCCCACCGGGCTAGTCGGCGCCAACCACGCCCCTCCC
>DDYL01000167.1:10049-11884 GCA_002347925.1 Chloroflexi bacterium UBA2235
TCCCGACTGCCGCGCCGATTACCGGAAGTGAGAGAAGCATGAGGAAGGGGACCATCGGCACAAGGTAGCGGGGCCCCCAGCCACCACCATGCCACCCACCCTTGCTGCCAAAGGTAGCGAGATACATGAGTGTCACCATGATCGGGATCCAGGCCCGAAGTCGGTGGCTGCGCACGAACGAAACGGCACCGGCACCGGCGAGAAGCACGGGAGGTGCGAACCAGACCAGACCCTTGCCGCTTGACAGCACGAGGCTGGCGAGCCCTGCCCACAGCGGGAAGCCAAGCCAACCGCGCATCAGTCCGTCCCACAATTGGGTGATCAGGATGGGCGCTGATACACCACTGGCCAGGGCGACGATCCCACCCAGGGCTGCCGTTAGTCCAATGGCGACTGCGGTGACGATCCGGGGAATGAGACCAGGGTGCACGATGGCGTCGATCGCAATCAGGCCGATGAACCAGAGGGCGGTGTACTTGGTAACGCCGGCACCGACGGCGGCGAGCGCGGCGATCAAGTTGAACACCACGGCCCGGCGTGTCGTAATGGCTTCGATGGATGAGATCCGGGCGGCGAATGCCCCCGTGGCGAACGCGCCGGCAAGGGTCTCCGAGAAATCAAAGCGGGCGTAGGGCCAGGCGAGGGTTGCACCCCCAAAAATCATTGCGAGGGTCAGGGCGGTCCGACGCGATGCTCCGTACCACGCAGCGATCGGAATGAGAAGCCCGACGGTTGCCGCGCCCGGGATCACGTTTGCAAACCCGAAGGCGGCTCGAGTCACCCAGTCAGCGGTCTCGTCGGGGGAGCCGCTCGTGACTTCGGTCACTGGGCTCGTGCCACGTTCGCCACTTACGAGGACGGCTCGCAAGTGAAGGCGCCCGGTCCCGTTGATGGCGTCGAACCTGATTGACGAAGCGACCACTCCACCTCGCGCCATCGCCCCTGATTGCAATTCGCGTTGTTCGGTTGCCCGCCCCGCTTGGTTCGATGACGGATCGCTCAAGCCAAGCGCATCCGGTCCGCCCGCATCATCGTCAGCGGCGATGGGGCGGGGGCACAACCAACTGCGAATCCGGCCGCGCCCTGCACTCGAANNAAGCGCATCCGGTCCGCGGGCATCCCTGCCCAGCGCCTCGCGCCGTTCGGGTGTCCGCAAGTCCAAGCGAAGCGCATTTTCATCAGGGGCGATGGGGAGGGGTTGGGCAACCTGGGCAGTCATCCGGTAGATCCCTGCATCCGGGTTGCCGGTCCACATTCCGGCCACGTTGGCCCGCGAATGGAGTGGCGGGCCTTGCACTGGGTCGTCGTATGCCCATTCCGANNGTGTCCACGCCGACCCTGATGGGAATGCCTTCGCCAACAGCCCTTTGATCGGCATCGAGGAAGGTGGCGGTCGCGATGGGCGTACCAGTCGGGATGTCGCGCGCGAAGGAGAGATAGGACACGAGGGTCAATGCAGTGATCTGTCCGGTCCCTGCCGGGATTGGGAGGGTCAGTGAGGATTGGTCCAGTGGCGCATTGACGCGGTCCCGACTGATCGGAGGTTCGTTGACGAGCAAGACGAGGTAGGGACCGGGTTCGCCCGGAAGGTCCGCCAGAACCAGGCTATCCATGGGGGGCATGACGCGGGCGATACGCTCGCCAATCCATACAAATGGCGCGCCAATCAGAGGCAGGCCCGGGCCCCACCGGCGCAAGAGGTCGCGTTCCTTTTCGAGGGCCGCAACCACACCACGCTTTGCCATGTCCCGAGCGACTCGGTATGAGAACTGGCCATCGACCGAATACCCAATGGCCCCGGTGGTGGACGCGTAGAGACAGGCAAAGAACAGGAA
>DDYL01000167.1:11937-14576 GCA_002347925.1 Chloroflexi bacterium UBA2235
CGAGGCGAACCCAAGGCGGTGCCTCGCACCAAGTAGCCACGGTGCCTGGCTGGCACGCACCGCTTCGGCAGTCCTAACCACCGCGAAGGCGGCGAGGATGAGCAGGAACGGTTCGATCTGCATGCGTAACCGGATTCCCGCAAACACCGCGGTTTTTGACGCGATGTTGAAAGCGACATACCCGAGAAGGGGCCACCATGCCTTGCCACGCAAGAGGCCCAGTACGGACCCGGCGGCCATGAAAGGGAGCAGGATGCCGTAACTCAGGAGACTGACAAGCGCGTAGCCCCGGGTCGCATCGTTCGATGGGGTCAGCTTGAAGAGCAGGAAGAACTTCGACACCATGAACGTGGCGGTTCGCGCCGGATCCTCAATCATGTACCCGATACCGATTCGTTGCATGAGGTCGGCACGTTCGGGTTCGGTCATCGTCCCGAAATCAGGGAAGGGCACGGTCCGGACCGTCTGATCCGCTGTCATCAACGGGTGGTAGTACTTGTACAAGTTGTAGCCGAGCTTGGTCGTCGTGAGGATAGGCCGGTCAAATGTGAGGTAGTTCCGTATTGCCCATGGAGCGATCGGAACTGCCATCGCCAACCATCCGACTGCGATCAGGGGGACCCACCGGGAAGCGAAGCGTATGGACATCGGGTGGCGTGGGGTGGGGTTGGAGATGCGTCCTCGGTCTCCCCAGGACGAGGAATCTTGGCCTTCACGTGGCGATCGGTTCCCGCCCGCATCTGCATCACCGGACCCCATCGACGCTGGCTGCGATGCGCTGCGAGTGGCACACCACGCCACGTACGCGATGGTGAACGCGAATGCCTCGGCCCGTCCGAGGGAGGCGAGACCACCGGCAATGCCAAGGGCGACAAACCACCCGGCGTGCCGGCGATGGATTGCCTCGATGCCGAGGGCAACGGTCGTGAGGATCAGTCCGATGTACAGGGTCTCGGTGAGCAACTGACCGGTGTAGTAGAAGAAGAACGGGTAAATCGTTGCCCACGCCGAGGCAATCAGGCCAGTGCCCGTGCGACCAAGACGGGTACCGACGTGTGCGATCAGTCCGACGCTGACGCCGCCGATGATCGACTGGACGATGCGTACTGCGGGGATGGATGGCCCGGCCACGGCGTAGATCGTGGCGAGAAAGTACGGGTAGAGTGGGTCCCAGAAGGATGTGAGGGTGTCGGAACCCGGCGGGTAGTAGAAGGACGCCCCGGAGTAGCCGCGACCCGACAGGATGTTTCTGGCAATCTGGTCGTAGGTGATCGGGTCGGCTTCGAAGGTGACGATATTTGTTGGGGGAAGCGTTGCGATGTATGCCAGGCGCAGGATGGATGCCACGACTGGCAGGACAATCCAACTGACGAAGGTGGCATGGCGGAAAACCAACGTGATCAGTCGTTCAAAGCGAGTCGCATTCGGTCCGCGGGCATCACGGCCCAGCGCCTCGCGCCGTTCGGATGTCGGCGTGGCCAAGCGAAGCGGATTTTCATCAGGTGGGGCGGGCGTGGCCGGGTGCGCAAATCGCCCCCGATCAACCACCATCGTTCCGTCTGAGTTCGATGCGCTTCGCCCACTCCCGGACGCGACCGCCGGCGTGGGACCCGGTCTCGCGTCAAGTTGGCGTCGGCTGGAGGCATCCTTGCCGGTGGGTTCGGGGGAAGTGCGACGACCCGCGTCGCGTGAGGGCGTCACACTTTCACAACGCATCCGACGGGCGTGGTGTGGCGCGATGCCGGTCGGTTCTCAACCCCGGTCACGTCCATTCGCTTCCTATGCAGTCACTTTGCTTCGAAACCGCGTAGTCGGGCCGCGTGGAGTACCGGTGTGACCAAGATCGTGGTGGTCCCGTTGGCGGCTTCGTGAACCCCCGATGGTGGACGGCGGCCGCGCTCGCTGCATGCGTTGGCACTATCGCCGTCGTCTTCGGGGCGAGGCAGTGGTGGCAGTCGCCATCGGTAGTGGCTGACCACCAAACGGCATCGGCGGCCTCCCTGGAAATGAAACTGGGTGGTGCATCGACACTTGCGCAGTGGGTGGTTCCTGACCGGGACGGGCTTGCGCAGGTTGACCTGGTCCTGACGGCCGAGATGGATGGCTTGCCGGGAATGGTTGAGCTCACGGTTGAGGAAGTGGCGGATGGTGCGTTCCCAGGTGTGGTGTGGCCACCTGTCCTGCCGGCACCCGACCGTCGACGGGTCGTCCGAAAGTCTTCCGTTGCCGCTTCGGCATTGCCGATCGGGCCTGCGTGGAGGGTTGGGCCGGGAACTCCGGAGGAGGCGTGGGTTCCGGTCAGGTTTGAGGCAATCCCCGCCTCGCGAGGACGGACCTACCTGGTGACGCTAGCGTATCCCAGTGGGTCCGAAACGGCGGGAAACCGGGTCTCCACGCTTGCCAGGTTCCCAAACCGCTACACCCGTGGGGAACTGTATGTGAATGCGTTCCAAGCGCGCGGTACGCTGCTGCTGCGACTTGCGGGGGATGAGACAGTAGCAGCGGGGGTGCGACGCGCGGTCGCGAACCTTGCCCGGGCCATGCCGGTACTGGCGGGTACGGCTTGGTTGCCCGGCACGTTGGCCGCTGTGTGCGGCATCCTGTGGGCTGCGACCGTGTGGGTACTTGTTGGGGGACGT
>DDYL01000210.1:0-675 GCA_002347925.1 Chloroflexi bacterium UBA2235
TCCCAGGATGGCCAAGCCACGGACAACGGAGGCTACCCTTCTACCTTCGCGACGGGTTCGCGCAGCGATCCCACAATGAACCAGCCGGATCATGGTGGTGGGGTGGGGCAATCCAGATTGGCGAAAAAGAAGTGGCCCCGTCTCACCCCCCTTGGGAGACGGGGCCACATGTCGCCGTCCCTACCGGCGGATGATGTCCATGATCGAACCCGGTCGACCAAAACCCATCACGTATTTCAGGGACACGGGCAAGCCCGTGGTTGCCGGTCCCGCTACTTGAGAAGTTGCAGGACCGACTGGGGCGACTGATTGGCCTGTGCCAGGACGGCCATCGTTGCCTGTTGGAGGATCTGGGTGCGCGTCATCTCCGACACCGCCTGGGCCACGTCGGCATCCCGGATGCGGCTGTTCGCCGCTGCCGTGTTCTCCGACGCCACGCCAAGGCTGTTGATCACGCTTTCCAGGCGGTTCTGCATCGATCCGATCTGACCGCGCGAGGTACTGACGTCCTCGATGGCCGCATCCAGAAGGGAAATGGAGGCGTTTGCCGACGTCTGGGAGGCCACGTCAAGCGTGCCATCGGTGCTTGATGAGATCGAGGTGACACCGGTCAGGGTGGATGAAGACGCGGTGTTCCGGATTGTCACCATCGTGGAGGCGGTCGTTATTCCCGCC
>DDYL01000210.1:715-2035 GCA_002347925.1 Chloroflexi bacterium UBA2235
GAACGCGCCGCTAACCACCGTCACCGTTGCCGTGGTCTCACCGATCGCCCTGAGAGCGGTTTGCATGGCCGACGCCAGGGCATCAAGGGTCATCGTGCCGGAATAGATCACCGTACTGCTAGGGCCAGGGGTGCTGTCCTCGATGTAGAACGACCCCGTTGAACCGGTCACGTCGGCGACGGTGGACGAGCCACTGATGGTGCCGGGTGCCCCCGCGGCCGGCAATCCCAAGGCGGAGACCAGGTTCCCCGTATCCCCGGTGATCGTGAATGACGCGTTGCTCGCGAGGACGAGCTTCCCGCCGGTCACCGACGCCGTCACTCCCGACGTCCCCGACGCATCGTTGATGGCATCCCGTACGTCGAAGACCGTATCGACCGAAGGGTTGTACTTGATGGCCGATCCGCCGACGGTGAAGGTCTTCTCGACGGAACCCGTCACGCCCAGTTGACTGAGCAGCTTCACATCGCCCAGGTCCTGGGACCTGGCCGCACCGATGCTGAACTGCAATGCGTTGTCGCCCGATGACGTGCTGGGCGCACCGCTGACAAGATTGGTGTTCGCACCGATGTGGAACTGCAGGGCGTCGCCGGAGTTGTGCAGGGTCACCGCACTGTCCTTGTTCAGGAGTGCGATCTTGTTGTACTGGGTTGATGCCGCGATCCGGTCAATCTCCGAGACGAGTTGGTTGACCTCGTTCTGGAGATGCGCACGGTCATTGTTGGAAAGGGTGTCATTGGCCGATTGCACGGCGAGTTCACGCATGCGCGCCAGCAAGCTGTGCGTCTCGTTGAGGGCACCTTCGGCGGTCTGGAGAAGACTGACCGCGTCCTGCGCGTTGCGCTGCGCCTGGTTGAGACCCCGGACCTGGTTCTTCAGCTTCTCGCTGACGGCCAGTCCCGCGGAATCGTCGGAGGCACGGTTGATCCGCAATCCGCTTGAGAGACGCTCGATCGCGCTCGCAAACTGTCCCTGCGTTGATCCAAGCGAACGCTGGGCCGACAGCGACGCCTGGTTGTAGTTGATCCGCAATGCCATGGTGACTCACCTTCCGCGACCACGCAGGCCACCGGGAAGCCACACCAGGTGCGAACGATCAGGGATCGAACATCATGGCGGGGCCAAACGGCTGTTGTGCGGCGACGGCTTCCTGTTGTGGCGAAACACGGACACTGACGGCCATCAGTGTCCGCGCGTTCGTCATCATCACTATCGACGGCCCCATGCATCTCTGCAGTCCTCCGCGCCGGATTGCCCGGAAAGTCTCCGGAAGCCGTTGGAATGCCCGAAATGAGCCGGGGGTTTCCCGTCCCCTTACCC
>DDYL01000210.1:2050-4675 GCA_002347925.1 Chloroflexi bacterium UBA2235
GCGTACGCTTCGCTTTCCCCTACCCCATCGCCTCCGGTCTGACTGTGCTTCGCTGGCCACACACCGCCCCGGCGGGCCAAGGAGGAGACAAGTTCACCGTCGGTACACTGGCGGCATGCGCCAATCCGGCCCGTTCGGCACTCCCGCAAATCTGGGGGGACATGGATCCGAGGCACACTGGCGTGCCGGGATCGACATTGGCGGCACCTTCACCGACATCCTCCTCATTGATGAGCGCACTGGCGCATCGTGGTTTGGCAAGACGCTCACCACCCCAGACGACCCGGCACGAGGCGTCGCATCCGCCATTGCACAGGTCCTCCACGATGCCACCGCGTCCACGACCGATCTGCATACGGTCATCCACGGCACCACGCTGGTCACCAATGCCCTGATCGAACGCAAGGGCGACCGCACCGCCCTCGTCACCACCCGCGGGTTCCGCGATGCCGTGGAGATTGCAAGGGAACACCGCTACGACATGTACGACCTGAACCTGGACCTGCCACGGCCTCTCGCGCCCCGGCATCTCCGGTTCGAGGTCGATGAACGCATCCGTGCCGACGGATCGGTCCATACCCCCCTGGACATGGCCAGCGTCGACCTGGTGGCGTCGCAGTTGCGCGAGGCAGGGTTCGGAGGGACTACCGGCGCGGTCGCGGTGTGCCTCCTGCATGGGTATGCCAATCCCGATCACGAACGCGCCGTTGGTGACCACCTGCGCACCTCCCTGCCAGGTGTTCGCATCGCCCTCTCGCACGAGGTTGCCGGCGAGATCCGCGAATACGAACGCACCACCACCACCCTCGCCAATGTCTACGTGCAACGCCTCATGGAGGGATACCTCGACCGCATCCGGGATGCCCTCTCGGCCTCCGGGTCGCCGGCACGTCTTCTCCTGATGCTGTCTGCGGGAGGCACCGCCACGGTCGATACCGCCCGTCGCTTCCCCATCCGCCTGGTCGAATCCGGCCCGGCCGCCGGTGCCCTTGCCGCCGCGGCGCACGGGCGCGAAACCGGGCGCACGGGCCTTCTTTCATTTGACATGGGTGGCACCACGGCCAAGGCCTGCCTCATCACCGGGGGTGTTCCTCCGGTCACCACCGAGTTCGAAGTCGATCGTGTCTACCGCTTCAAGGCCGGGAGTGGCCTGCCCGTCCGGGTGCCCTCGATCGACCTCATCGAGATCGGCGCCGGTGGTGGCAGCATTGCCCGTGTTGATCGCTTCGGCCTGATCAAGGTCGGGCCGGAAAGTGCAGGGGCCGACCCCGGTCCCGCTTGCTACGGGCGCGGCGGTACGCATCCGACGGTCACCGATGCCGACCTCATTCTCGGTTACCTGGACCCGGGGTTCTTCCTTGGAGGCACGATGCGTCTGGATGTCCGGGCCGCTCGTGAGGCGATCCGGATGCACGTTGCCGAACCGCTCGGCCTGACCATCGAGGATGCCGCGTGGGCGGTCCATTCGGTGGTGAACGAGGCGATGGCCGCTGCCTCACGCATGCATGCGGTGGAACGGGGCAAGGATGCGTCTGCCGTGCCCCTCTTTGCATTCGGCGGTGCCGGGCCGGTCCATGCCTCCGGCGTTGCCCGAATCCTCGGCAGCCGTGAAATCGTCGTCCCCTATGGCGCCGGCGTCGGTTCAACGATCGGGTTCCTTGTCGCACCGGTCAGTTTCGACTTTGTCCGCAGTTACTACACCCGCCTCGATACATGTGACTGGCATGCCGTCGCCGGATTGCTTGCCACGATGGAGTCCGAGGGTCGCGACCTCCTGACCGATGCCGGGGTCAACGCGGGCGACGTGACATTCGCGCATCGTGCCGAACTCCGCCTCGTCGGCCAGGCCCATCAGGTGACCGTGGATCTGCCTCGCGAAGTCCTGGATGCCCTGGACCCGGGTCACGTTGATGGTTTCCGGGCGCTCGAAGTCATTCAGGATGCCTTCGGCACTACCTACCGTGCCCTGTACCGGCGCAGTGCGCCCCCTGTTGCCATCGAGGCGGTCAACTGGCGCGTCGTGGCATCCGGGCCCGTCCCTGTCGTTGCCCTCCCCACCCCTGTCGCACCAGAACCAACCGGCGAGGCCACGTTGCTTGGGACGCGACCAGGACAACCCGTCGTCCGTCCGGTTGCCTGGCCCGATGGTTCCGGAACGCGGGCGAAGCCTGGGGGTCAGGGGCGACGGGGCGGATGGTCGTGGATCGATACGCCGGTCGTGAAGCGCGCCAACCTCCGCATCGGCATGCCCGCGATTCCTGGTCCAGTGATCATCGAGGAACGCGAAAGCACCACCGTCGTCCCACCCGGGTGGTCGGTTTCCCTCGAGATATCCGGTGCCCTCGTCATCACATCCGGCGAAGCCACCTCTCCGCGGAACGTGACCCCATGATTGATCCACTGACCCTCGAGGTGTTCTGGAGTCGCCTGATTGCGACGGTCAATGAACAGGCCACGTCACTGATGCGGACCGCCTTCAGTCCGACCGTGGCCGAGGCGGGAGATCTCTCCGCGTGCGTCTTTGATCCGCGTGGCTACATGATCGCCCAGGCGGTCACCGGCACTCCTGGCCATATCAACTCCATGGCCCGGTGCATCCGCCACTTCCTGGATGCCTGCCCGCCC
>DDYL01000210.1:4769-5425 GCA_002347925.1 Chloroflexi bacterium UBA2235
CGTCCCTTCTCGACCGATGCGCGCGAACTCTACGAGGAAGGCCTGTTCATCCCGATCACGCACCTCTTCCGTGGCGGGGTTCCCAATGAGGAACTCTTGCGCATCGTGCGAGCCAACGTCCGCGAACCGGACAGCGTCGTCGGCGACCTCCATGCCATGGCGACCTCGAACGATGTCGGTGGGGCCCGACTTCTGGAGTTCCTTGAAGAGTTCGACCTGCCAAGCATCATTCCACTTGCGGACGAAGTGATCGCCCGGTCCGAACAGGCAATGCGCGATGCCATCCTGCGCGTCCCCGACGGCATGTACCGCCATTCCCTCACGATGGACGGCTATTCCGAACCGGGCAGGCCCGGCGAACCTGATCGCGAGGTGCCGATCACCCTTGCCTGCACCATCACCGTCACTGGTGACACCCTCCACATCGATTTCGATGGCACCTCACCGGTTGCGCCACGGGGGATCAACGTGGTGATGAACTACACCGAGGCGTACTCCACGTACGGGATCAAGTGCGCCCTCGCGCCGGATGTGCCGAACAACGAGGGCAGTTTCCGCCCGGTCACCATCACTGCACCGGTCGGGTCAATCCTCAACTGCCAACCACCGGCACCCGTTGCCGGCCGGCATATCGTTGGCCAGTGGTTGCCCGCCGT
>DDYL01000078.1 GCA_002347925.1 Chloroflexi bacterium UBA2235
TCAGGACACCGGCGGCCGCCAATGCGACCAGAAAGGTTGCGCCCAGAGATGAGTACCCGCCAAGGAAGTCCACAAACATGCGACGAGGCTACCGTAGCGTCCACGTATCGGTGAAGAGCGCATTGCGGACCTCGCCATCAGGCGCACCGACGGATAGCAGTCGCGCAATCTCGCCCACGGCGTCACCAACCGCCCTGGCATCGAGTGAGCGGATACCTCGCACCGCAAGCAACCCCGGCAATGGCACGTGCACGAGCACCTCATGGGGGGCGACAAGCGGTTCGGCAAGCCGCTCGCCCGGACGCGCCCCGGTCACCCGGACTTCAGGGGCGGGTTTCCCGGGAGCAAGTTGCCCGGCAAGGCGTCGCACAATCTCGATCACCTCGATCTCCTCCCCAGCATCCGGGGCCACGATGACCGCATCCTCGGACAGGCACCCCCCGTGCAGGAGAAGAAGCGTGGCATGGGCCGGGGTGATCCAGTAACGGCGCATTGCCGGGTCGGTAACCGAGAGCGGCTCTCCCTGACGGATCAGCCGGGCGAATGTCTCCGGAGCGGAGCCCTGACTGCCAAGGACATTCACGAACCGCGCGATCGTGCATGTCGGTCCGCCGGAGCTCGCCGCGACCCGGAGCTGCGCCTCGACCAGTCGCTTGGTTGCCCCGTAGAGGCTGGGAGGGTCAATCGCCTTGTCGGTTGACGGATAGACGATCCGCCCGACTCCGGCAGAAGTGGCCGCGCCAATCACGGCATGGGCACCGAGTACGTTCACCGACGCGAACGCCGTCGGATCCTCCTCCCCCCAAGGAACGTGCTTGTAGGCCGCGAGATGGAAGACCGTCGCCGGACGCACCTCGGTGAACACGCGAACCAGACGGGTCGCGTCACGCACGTCACCAAGGACCGCCTGTACGGGAACATCCGGCGCAACGGACACAAGGGCCTGGCGAAGGCGGAACAGGCTGCTTTCGTGCCAGTCGAACAGCACCAGTCGGGACGGCTTCGCCCTGGCGATCGCCATCGACAATGGCCATCCCAATGATCCTGCCGCACCTGTCACCACCACTGGACGACCTTGCAGAGCGTCGGCAACGGCACCTTCGTCGAGGACCGGCTGGGGACGGCCAGTCAGGATGGCCCAGTCGACTTCTTGCGACACATTCACTGACGGTCGGCCCCCGGAACCACCGGGCTAACGGAATTCCTGCTCACTTGGTCACCATGGGTCCTTGCCGAGACACCTGTTCAGGGAGCCCTGCATGCGCCGCTTCTCGACAGCGTTGTCCTCATCACTGTCAAGCGGTTCGGTCACGAAGGTTCTGACGTATGGCGCAAGGTAACGGACTATCTCATCGAGGTCGGCATCGCCCTGATCGTACGGAAGTCCCTCATCCAGCAATCCGGCCGCATTGGACACGTGGACACTGGCCGTGACACCAAGCAGCGGGGTCACGAACTCCATCAGGGTCAACGGTCCGCCTGCCTCGCCGCGCTGCCGGTAGACAGCTCCGGCTAGGGCAACGCTTTCGGGCGAACCCTCCGGTGGAGGCACGCCTCGCAACGCGTTTACCGCAAGCTGCGCGTGAGAGGTATCGACAGTCAAACGCAGGCCCGGGACCGCTTTGCAGAGTGCAAGCAGGTCTCCCGGTTCGACACCGTGGGGCGTGAAGATGAACGCACCGCGACGCATCCGGCAGATTGGGGGGACGTTCTCGATCAGCGGGGCCAGACCCGCATCTTGACAAATCCCAACATACCAGTCAAGAAACGGGATGGCCCGTTCGATAGCGTAGTTCCGGACGTCGTCGGAAACAACGAGTGGATCAGGTGAGCCATCGACAGCGTGGATGTTCACCGCCCACGCCCCGATATCGTTGGCGAGTGTCACGAGGCGTTCCACAAGGAGGCGGTCAATGGCACGGTTCCCGCCAAGGCCGAAGAGTTCGCCGTCGAGCGACCAGACCGGGCCCTCGACGATCCATGAGAACCCCGGAGTGAGGCGCGGCGTGATGGCATCGAACCGGGACCGCAGCGAATCGCGCCAACGATCATCACCCGGTTCGCCGGACACGTCATCTTCGTGGATGTAGAGCTCGATCCCGTCAGGCATCGGATCGGCAATCCGGTCCTCGAGCTGTCTTGGCAGTGGTCGGGCCTTGAGCAGAACACCGGGTGGCGTGTGCCGCGTCCGAGCTTCGGGCATTTGTGTCCGCCTCCCGATGGCGCAACGTCTCCCGCCTGTCTCAGGTGTCACGACGGAGGTCGTTCGGCGCGTCGGACCGAGGTGCACTGACCGGCTGGCCCGCGTAGTGGCGCAGGATGCCCGGCATCGAACCAGCAACATCGCGCCTCGGGTGCCACCCGACCGACGCAAGCCTCGACTGGACCCGGAACCGGCCAGCAGACGCAGTCGGTTCACCCAGACCGGCATCGGGAACCACAACGCCAAACTCCCGCGCCGATGCATCGACCCGGAACAACACTTCGGGAACGGTCAGAACTTCGGTAGCCGCATTGGCAGGAGCGAACGCCCCTGGCGCGATGCCAACAGGTGCGAGGCGAAGGGCCGCAACCGCATCGTCAAGATGACAGAATGCCAAAGGCCTCGCGCCCGAAGGATTGACGGTGACCGGCAAGCCACCGAGACGACGGAGAGCGAACGCATGTGGCACGGTGACAAACCGGAAGTCGCGCTTGGTCACGGGCCCGATGCCGTAGACGATCCCAAGGCGGACGGGGACAACCGTCATGCCGTCACGGTTGGCGTGCATCTCACCAAGTCGCTCAGCGTAGACCTTCGAAAGATGAGAGAGATCGGCCTGGGGGCCAATCGGACATGCCTCATCGATCTCGCCAAGCAGTCCGGGTCCGTACAAATGGAATGAGCTGCCGTAGACAACCGGTGGGGGAGGCGACCCGGCGGCACGCGAGGCATCCCTGACCGCCTCCAGGACGAGGCGGGGGCCTCTCAAGTTCGTCTCTTCGGTGTATTCCGGGGTGGCCGCGTCCGGGTTTGCACTCGCCTGCGCCGCGAGCAGGTAGACCACCCGGACCGGCCAGGCATCGGAAATCACCGACGCAAGCGAGGAAACGTCTCGGATGTCGCCACGCACGAGTTTCGCCGGGCCACCATCCATGAGGCGCTCAATGGCGTCCCAGTCGGTGGCGAAACCGTTGTCCATCGCCACGACGCGGTCACCGGACTGCAGATGCGAGGCGATCAGCGCCGCGCCGATGTACCCAGCACCCAGGACAAGCACGGTCATCCGACAGTGCGCCTAGCCGCGACTGCCATGACGGGTCGCTTCAACCACGGCAGAGAGACCTTGGCCAATCTGGATTTCCGGCGCCCACCCGACGGCCTCGCGGAGCCGGGATGCATCCTGCAAGTTGCGCCGTACCTCCCCCGCCTTGGCCCCCTCGTACCGGGGACTGCAGTTTGCACCCGACAGTGAGATCAGGGTCCCAGCAAGGTCGTTGACATTGGTCTCAACACCGGTCGAGACGTTGTAGACCGCCCAAGGGGCATGCATCGGGGCATCACCAACGAGGATGTTGGCACGCACGATGTCCTCCACATTGACGAAGTCGCGTGTCTGCAATCCATCGCCATAGATGACCGGGACGTCACCAGACAAAAGCCGACGGGTGAAGATGGTGATCACCCCGGCCTCGCTTGCCTCAGGTGTGAAGGTCCCGTACACCGTGCCGTAGCGGAGGGCAATGACCGGGAGGCTGCGGTTCAGGGCGAAGTAGCGCCCATACAGTTCGCCCGTCATCTTGGAAATGCCATACGGCGAAATCGGGATGCACTCCACGTCCTCCGGGGTCGGGAAGACCTTCGCATCACCGTAGACCGCCGCCGACGAGGCAAAGACCAAACGACCCGCACCACCCTCGGCAGCGGCCCGGAGCACATTGATCATGCCAAGAATGTTTACATCTGCGTCGGCGCGCGGGTCGAGGAGCGCCTTGCGGACATCCTTGAGGGCCGCATGGTGACTGATGACGTCAAACGGGCCATGTTCGGTCACCGTCCGGACGAGGTCCGGGTCGCGGATGTCCTGTTCGATCAGTGTCGCGCCATCCGGGACTTGCGAGGCGGTCCCTGTGACCAGGCTATCCACGATCACGACGTGGTCACCACGGTCAAGGTATGCCTGGGCAATGAGACTGCCGATGAAGCCGGCGCCGCCGGTGATGAGGATGCGCATGGGATTTGAACGGGCGACACGCACCGACTGCGGCGGGGACGGAACCCCTATCCCGATGTCGCGAGTTGCGACGCCCGTCGGAACCCGAAATCCATGAGTTGCGCGCAGTCACTGAAATGGCGGCGTGAGTTGAGGGTCACACTGACGACCGTGCGGCCATCACGTTCCGCGGCTGCCACGAGGGTGTAGCCCGCATCTTCGGTATATCCGGGTTTGAGGCCGATGGCTCCCCGGTAACTCGTAAGAAGGCTATTCAGGTTCACCGGCCCGAACCAACCGTGGACACGTCCGGGCACCTTGCTTGACTCGATGATCTTGCGGGGGGTGCGGACAATGGTGCGCAGATCCGGGTAACCCAGCAACGCAGTGCCCATCACGGCGAGGTCGTACGGTGACGAGTAGTGTGCGGGGTCATCAAGCCCGGAAGGATTGGCGAACCGGGTGTTCCGCAACTGAAGGGTCGCGGCCTTCTCGTTCATCCAACCGATGAACCGCGCCCGGCCCGCGGCACCGCCCCCACCAACGCCATACGCAATCGCCTCGGCAGCATCGTTTCCCGAGTTAAGCATCAGGCCGTATAGCAGTTCTTCAAGGGACAGTTGTTCGCCGGTAGCGAGGCCCATCACGGTGTTATCGGGGTCGATGCGAGTGGCTTCGGGTGGCACCACGAAGACGCGATCTATCGGCGCGTGGTCAAGCGCGACCATCGCGGTCATGATCTTGGTGGTACTGGCAATGAGCATCTGCTTGTGGGGTTGCTTCGCGTACAGGACCTCACGTTGCGTGACGTCCACGATGATCCCGGCCTCACCGGAGATGTTCGGCACGCCCGCGGACGGCGCGCCCGTGACGATGGCAGGATCGGACTCGAACCTGGCGAACGAGAACTCGATCGGAGGCTTCGGCGTCGCCGTCGGAACAGCGGGAGGGCCCATCGCCGCGACCGTTACCGCAGGGGGTGGCGTCGGAACAGGTGTCGCCGGGGCCAACCGGGATGACCCACCCTGTGCCCACCAGGACCACACCACCGTCAGAAGGAGGAAGAGGCCCCCGCCAGTAAGGATGACCTCCAGACGGCGGGTGCGTGGCGGTCGTGGAGGCAGGCGAGATGGACGGAGGTACGACGGATCATTGCCGATGTTGCGCCGGCTGGCTGCCTCGGGCGCACCTCCGAAGGGTTCGGGGAATGCAGGACGCGACCCACTGCGCCCGCTACGTGGGCGGGGCATCGGTGCAGGCGTCTCGGTTCTACCGGCCATCGGTCCCAAACAGTCCGACCAAAGCCGGTACCTCGTCCGTGTGCGTCATGTCCGATCCATTGACGGGCACGCATCGCGCACACCCGCACCCAACGCGACGGTTCGCGCGATGTACATAACGGGATCACGGACGAAGAGTCGCGCAACCGAGGCGAGACCGGATCCGGCCTCGCCTCGCTGACAGGCATCAGACCTTCGCGGAGACGCCCAGCTCACGGAACAGGATATGTGGTGACCGCACGCTTCCACCAACCCAATCGGCCGTGTCAGAGAGGCCACCGAGGTCCTTCATGTCGGCAAAGATATTGCCGGCAACCATCGTGTCCTTGACCCGCCCGACGATCCTGCCGTGTTCGATCTTGAACCCGATGTGGACGTTCCCCGAGAAGTCGCCCGAAAAGATGTTCCCGGCAAAGGTGCCTGTCATGCTTTCGATCAGGAGACCTTCCTCGATGCCATCGATCATGCCGGAGAGGGGGGTCTCTCCCGGCGCAATGCACACGACACTCGTGGACGGGGACGGAAGGGTCTCCGCACCCCGGTAGCCGTGCCCGGTGGTCTCGGTCCCGGCAAGCCCGGCGGTCTGCCGGTCGTAATAGAAAGCGTCCACGACCCCGTGCCGGATCAGTTCCAGGCGTCGGGTCGTCGTGCCTTCGTCGTCGAATGGCGCCGCACCGGATACCCCCGAAATGGTTGCATCGTCCGCAAGGGAAAGCCGGGCGTCGAAGACCGTCTCGCCCCGCTTTTCGGAAAGGGCCGAACTGCCCTGCAGGACCGATTTCCCGGAAAGGCTGACCCCGAAACGGGATAGCAGGACGCTTGCCACCCCGCGGGGCGTGAAGATCACCGGCATCCGGGCCGTGCGTACCTGGGCAATCGGCTTGGCCATCTCGAACTTGCGCACCGCCGCCTCGGCGAGGGCCTTCGCATCGATCGTGACCCCGCACTGCGTGTCGTACTCCCAGATGGAAAGGAAGTCCGTGTCACGGATCAGTTGCCCGCCAATGACCAGTGCGTAACTGCTCTTGCGATACGCACCCTCGCCGCCCCGCGAGTTCACGAGAACGACACTCTCGATCGCACGGCGTACACCGGCCTCACAGAGTATGTCGGCATCATAGGCACGGACGTGGTCAATCATCTCCTGACCGAGCCCGACCATCGTCTCGACAGTCAAGTCGGACGTCGCCTGGTCATAGATCGTCACCGGGGTAGGAACGATGTGACCCGGCAGGTCGAACTTCGCTTCGGCTCCGAAGACGGAAAGGGCGACCGCGTCGGCAACGACCTGGTCAAGATCGGATCCCGCACGCAATCGGGTCGTTGTCGCCAAGCCAACGCGTCCGTCCTTGACGACCCGCAAGGCAATCCCCCGGGTGTCCTTGGTCTCGAGCGACTTCAAACGGTTGGCCTCGAAGTCCACCGGGGTGCTGGTTGTGTCGTAGGCGTAGACCTCCGCCAATTCCACACGTCCGCTTGCACGGTCAAGCAATTGTATGGCGAGGTCATGCAGCGAGAGGTCGGCGAGGTGCGTCGTGGGGTTCGCCATCATTTCCCTCCCAAAAGGGCGTTCTGGATCCGGATGTACGGACTGCCCTGGCCGACCGGTGCCGACTGCCCGCCCTTGCCACAGGTCCCGCCACCTTCGGCCCACACAAGGTCGTTGCCGATCATGTCAATGTTCTCAAGGGTCGTGAACAGGTTGCCGGAGAGGGTCGTGCCACGGAGGGGTTCGGCCAGCTTGCCGTCGCGGATCATCCAGGCCTCGGCACACCCGAATGAGAATTGCTCGTGCGTGGTCTGCCCGCCGTACCAGTCCCGGCAGAAGATGCCGAGCGGGGTCGCGGCGACCATCTCGTCAAACGAGCTGTCGCCCGCCCCGATGAAGGTATTGGTCATCCGGACCAGTGGCGCGTGGCGGTAGGACTGCGCGCGGGCATTCCCGGTCGCGGCCTCGCCCATCTTGCCGGCCGTTTCGCGGGAATGGAGGCGACCGACCAGGACACCCTCGCGGATCAGGTCCGTGCGCTGGGTCGGTGTGCCTTCGTCGTCATAACGGAACGTGCCGGGTTGCCCACCGACCACGCCGCCGTCGGCAATGTTGAGGAGCGGACGCCCGAAGCGCTTGCCGAGCACCATGATGTCGCGCAGGCGTTCGTTCTCGTAGACGTTGTCGCCCTCGGAGAGATGCCCGAAGGCCTCATGCGCGAAGACCCCGGCGAGGGCCGGGTCGCAGATCACCGTGAACTCGCCACCGGGCGCAGGCGCGGCATCGAGCAAGGCGACGGCGCGTGACGCCGCGGCGCCGACTTCGGCGTGCCGTCCGACAATCGCGTCGTAGTCGGAGGTACTGCTGAAGACCGCACGAGACTGCTGCACATTCCCACCATCACGGGCGAGCACCACCACGCGCGCCGAGACCCGGCAACGCGACTGCTCCAGGTAGGACCCCTCGCTGTTGATGAAGGTCACCTTGCGACGCGCATCGCCATACCCGGCATTGGTGGTCTGGATGCGGGACGACTGCGCCCAGGCCGCCTCGACGTACTCGTCCATGAGGCGCTTCTTGTCTTCCAGCGACACCGTCAGCGGGTCACGGACAAGCGTCGGGATGATGAAGTCGACATGGGGCTCGACCGGGGCGAGGGTGGTGGTCTCACGGCCGACCAGGCGGGCCTGGCGGACCGCGAGGTCAACCTTGGCGCGCAAGCCTTCCAGGGAGTTGAACGAGACGAAGCCCCACCCGCCCTTGACGCACGCACGGACGCACCCGCCAAGGTTCGAGGTACGCCCGGCCTCCTCAAGGCTCCGGCCACGGTAGGTCAGGGTCGTTGCATCGGTCTCTTCAACACGGATTTCAAGGTAGTCGGCCGTGTGCCCGGAAAGGGCATCAGCCAGACGATCACGAAGGGATGGGACGTCACGCATTTCCATCTGTCACGGTTCCTCTGGTACGCGAAAGTCTACAAGCGCACCGAGCGTCAGTCGACAGAACGCGCGTCCTGACGAACCGCGCCATTCGGACGGCACGGAGGCCCTGTTGCGTCGTACGCTGAACCCGACGCCAAGCCAGCCGGTTGGCGTCGGAAGGGGTAACCGTGGCAACACGCATAAACCGGGCAATCGAGCTCCTCGAGGCCGGGCAACCGATCTACTACACCGGTGGCCACACCGGGCATGTCCTGACCTACGAACAGGGCAAGCACGATGCCCACACCTGGGCCGACTACATCAACGTGGGCATGGAGCACGGCGCCTTCGACATGACGGGCCTTGCCGCCTACATGCAGGGCCTCGTCGACGGAGGTCCCACCAAGTCGGGACACCGGACCCCGACGGTCATCGTCGAGGCCGTGGTGAACGGGACCGATGAGGCGAACGTGCGCTTCTCGTCCTGGCAGTTCCGCCAGATCCTCGCGCGCGGCGTGCACGGCATCCTGCTATGCCAGGCCGAGACCGCCGGTGCCGTACGCGCCTTCGTGGAGGCGTGTCGCTACCCGCACCATCTGGAGGGCGTCGACCCGATGCTGCCAACCCCGCTCGCCCGCCTCAACGGCGCACCGTCAATCTACGTGGAGCGCCCGGACGCAAAGGGCCAGCCATACCTGCGGGTCGGTCTCCGGGGCAAGGGATCCGAACCGTCGGCAACACCCATCTGGGGCGTGAACGGCGACGAGTACCTCTCACGATGTGACGTCTGGCCGCTCAACCCGAAGGGTGAACTCCTCCTCGGCGTCAAGCTCGAAAGCCCGGAAGGCGTCGCCAATTGCGAGGAAATCCTGGACGTTCCCGGTATCGGGTTTGCGGAGATGGGACCTGGCGACCTGTCCCTCTCACTCGGCTACCTCCAGATGCCTCGCGATCCGTTCCCACCGGAGATGCAGGCGG
Organism: Chloroflexi bacterium UBA2235; assembly: GCA_002347925.1. Taxonomy (GTDB): domain Bacteria; phylum Chloroflexota; class UBA11872; order UBA12225; family UBA12225; genus UBA12225. The sequence continues at coordinate 9,362 of DDYL01000078.1, forward strand.
CTCGCGATCGGATCTTCAATGCGTGCAAGAAGCGTGGCATTGCCTATCTTGAGGCGGCCTCGGTGACGAACATCGCCGAACGCATAGATGAAGGCATCCTGGTCATTGCCGGAGGACGCGAGGAGACGGCGACGCTCGGCCGGACCCACTCCAAGCGGACAATGCCCTACTGATTCCCAGCGCGCGGGGACGGATCAGGCATCCGCCCCGCGTGCTTCCAGTTCGTAGATCTTGGCGAGTTCACCTGGAGCGAGGGGACGCCCGGCCTGGATCATGCGCGTCAGTGCCATGAGCAAGTCCCGTTCCCAGTCGCTCTCCGGTTCGATCCGCAAGATCCGGGCAAGCAATTCCCGTTGCAAGGCCGGTCCTGGCGTCTCAAGCGACGGAGAGGCCGGCTCCGGGTCTTCCGGGGGCGGGGGCGCCGGGCTGACCGCCGTCCGTGACGCCAGGCCGGTCCCTGGATCCCGCGCGGGCACCTGGATGACCACGGTCACCGTCGCCGGGCCACCATTCGAAAAGACCTGGAACTGACCGGAATGCTCACCGGGGGCCAGGTTAGCCGTCGTGGCAATCACCTCGAACGAGAACGTGTTCGCCCGGAACTGCTGCTCGGAGAGCGCGAGCCACGGGGTCCGCGTCGCTACGGTGCCGATCAGCGTGCCGGATCCACTGTTGGTCAGGGAGACCGTGCGCACCTTGCGGGTGCCAGTTTCGGTCTCGCCGAAGTCGATGATTGACGGCGCACCCGCAAGTTGCGGCTCGGCCGTCGCGGCGACCCGAAGCGTCACGGGTACGACCTCGTCACCGCCATTCAGGGTCTTGACGACGATCTGCGCCGAATACGCCTGACCCGCGCGCAGGCCCGAGGTGTCCGCAGTCACGAACACCACTACCGAACTGCTGATGAACGACCGTTGGTTCACGGTGACCCACGCGCGGTTCGAGGAGACCTCGCCGAAGAGGGTGCGTCCGCCAACATTCTGGACCTTCAGGGCCAGACGCCCGGTGGAACCAGCGGTCAGGATGCCGAAATCGAGGCGATCGGGACGCACAAGGATCTGCGGATCGCGTTCGGGTGGTGCCGAAGGTGGCTCGGGTGCCGAGGCACGCCGGGTACGGCGGGGGGCTTCCTCGCCGTCCGCCGTGGTCGCGGGGCTCGCCGCCCGCCGGGTCGATGCACGTGCCGGAGCCGCGCGGACCGACGCAACGCCGGCCTGCCGGTCTCGTGCCGAGAGTTCCCGGTCGTGCGCTGTCCGGCGTGCCGGGTCGCGCAGGATCTCGTAGGCGGCGGTGAGTTTCTTGAACTCCTTGCCCGCCTCCGCCATCAGTTGCGTGCGCAACGGCTCGGCATAGTTCTCGTACTTGTCGGGGTGGAACATGTGGGACCGGAGACGGAAGGCCGCCTTGATGTCCTCAACTGACGCGCCACGCATCAGTCCAAGGACCTCGTAGCAGTTCATGATCCCGGAATCACCCACCCGCAACCTGCCATTCCGCCGCAACCATCGCACGGCACACGTGTCTACCGCCCATCGGACGGCCGGATCTCATCCCAAATCCCAAGCCAGGCGTGCAAATCAGGAAGGGTGAGGGGCGGGTGGAGTCTAACAACGGCGACGGCTGTGCGAGGGACGAGCACCTAGATAAAGGTGCGATGCGGTGGGGCGGTTCGGGAGCGATCAAACATCTGGCGATGGGTCGCCGTCGGGTTCCTCAACGCCAAGCCAGTGGTGCCACATCGCCCGGTACGCCGCCTCGAAGTTCCTGGCCAGACCGGCGTAATCGAAGAGCGGTGACCCGAGCATCATCACGCGCAATGCCGTCCGGAGGTGCGTCAGACGATCCACGTCGGACGCAAGGTCAGCGGCAATTCGCACGTACTCATCCGCGTCCGACGCAATGTACTCGGGCGTTCCCACCTGCGAAAGCAGGCTGACACCGACCCGGCTTGTGTGCCACTCACCCGCAAGGGTCACCACCGGGACGCCCATCCACATCGCCTCACAGGTTGTTGTCGTACCCGTGTATGGATACGTGTCAAGCGCGATGTCGATCTGGTGGTACGCCACAAGATGGTCGCGCCGACCGTCGATCCACTCGAGCAAGTCGAGCCGATCGGGGTCAACACCGGTCTCGATGAGCGTGGCGCGCACCGCGTTGCGGGTCGCCTCTTCAAGAAATGAGCGGTTCTTGACAACGAGGCGCGCCGTCGGGACCGCCTTCAGGACGGCTGCCCACAGGCGCATCGTCGTTGGGGTCACCTTTGGCAGGTTGTTGAAGCACCCGAAGGTCACATACCCGTTGGCAACGGACGGGGGAGGGGTCAGCGCGGGCGCACTGCTCGGCTGGAACGCCAAGAACCCGGTGGGCAACCGGATCAGCTCCTCGGTGTGCCACTGGTCGGTCTGCCCTTCGGGATCGCACCAGTTGTCGGTGAACCGGTAATCCACGGTCGGAAGACCCGTTGTTCCCGGGTACCCGAGGTAGGTCACCTGGATCGGTGCGGGCTTGCGCGCCATCACCAGCAGGCGGTTCTCGCCAGTGTGCCCGGCAAGGTCGACCAGGATGTCGATGCGGTCCGCCCGGATCTGCTCGGCAATCTCCTCATCGGACTTCGCCCCGCACAGGCGCATCGTGTCCGCAAGGGTCTGGAACCGGGTGGTCATCCCGTCCACCCGCGTGCTCACGTGGTAGGTGAACACCTCGACGACATTGCGGTTGTGGTAGGTCAGGATCGGTTCGATGAACGCCGAAACCGAGTGGACCCGGAAGTCCGGTGAAAGGTAGCCGATCCGCAACCTGCGGTCCGGGTCAGGGTCGTTGAGATATGGCCCGTAGCGGGACAGGTCCCCCACCTTCGCCATCGCGAAGTCCTGCCCGAACGACTTGTGGGCCTGGAAGATCGTTTCCGGCGTCAACTGGTCGCTGTAGTGCATCGTGAAGACGTAGTTGCAGCGGGTGCTCTGGTTCCCGACCGCATCCCGCGCAACGGACGCACCGAACGCCTCCAGGGCCATGTCGATGCGCCCCTGCATCACGAGCGCCGCCGCGATCTTGCCGTACCCCTCGGCATCATCCGGCGTCAGGTCCACCAGATGCTTACCTACCTCATAGGCTCGCACGGGATAGCCTTCCAGGTAATAGCCGGAAGACAGACGCCCGAGGGTGCCGGCGAAGTTCGGATCGATCTTGAGGATCCGCTCGCACAGGTCGATCATCTCGCGCAGGCGTCCGAACATCGCGAGCACCGCGGCCAGCAGATCCATGATCCACGGCACATTGGGCGCGAGTTTGTCGGCCTTCTCGAGGTTGGGAAGCGCGAGATCGATGCGGTTGGTCTTCGCCTGCAGCATCCCCAGGAAGGCAAGTGCGCCACCGTGCCCGGGATCGAGCTTGATCGCCTTGGTGATGATTTCCTCGGCCTCTTCTGACCGTTTGGTGTCATCGAGCAACTGGGCAAGGTCGCAGAAGTAACGCGCACGGGCACCGTCTGGAATTGATGTCAATGCAACCAGACGCCGGTAGATCGCTTCGGCTCCGGCGAAGTCGCGGGCAGCCCGCAACTCGGTGGCGCGGTTGAACTCCGCCTCGATGGCCGGCGGGCCGGAGAACCACCGCGGATCACGCATCTTCTGCGCGATGGAAAGCACGCCCCGGCTTCCCCCGGACTGGTTGTTCCGGGGTGGAGGCTTGCGACGCGACGACGGTGGTGGCACGGGAAACCAGTATACGGAGGCCTCCGGCCACTATCTCTCCACCCCACCTAGTCCGGATACGCGTCGCCACCCCCTCCAATCCCCATATCAGGGCAGGGATACTCGTTGACCACAGACTTCGCTTGAGCACCACGGGGCTCCACATGGCTCGCGTCATGACGGGAGTACCGCGAGGCAGCCAAGTCCATGCCGGCGAGGGCGCCGGCGCTCCCGGGGCCCCT
>DDYL01000088.1:0-2607 GCA_002347925.1 Chloroflexi bacterium UBA2235
CGCGGTGGACGCAACTAACCGGACCGGCATTGACCACCGGGCAAGCGTCCCGCGAAGCGCAACGGTTGAGCCACGCATCCACCGAGATAGCCACCATCCGCGTGGAAGCGGGCGACGGGAGGAATGATCGTCCCCGGCGCTTGCCGATCCGTCTTGCGGTCCGGTGGCAACACCTGCGGGATTGACCACCTTCTCCGGTACCGAAATGCCAGAGTCAACGATGGCCCTGACAAGCGCCGTCGCGAGTGCCCGACCGGACGGGTAGCGACCTTCGCGCGTTTTTGCGAGGGCACGATAGAGGACGTCGGCCACTGGTGCCGGGACCGCCGGGTCAACCACATCCGCCCGAGGCACCGGCTGGTGCACTTGAGCATGCATGATCGTCATCGCCTGTTCGCCCCGGAACGGTACGGATCCGACAATGATCTCGAACAGGACGACACCGAGCCCATAGAGATCGGTACGGCCATCAGCCGCCCCGCCACTCGCCTGTTCCGGCGCCATGTACGAGGGTGTCCCGGTCACGTACCCGGTGACAGTCAGGTGCAGGCTTGTGCCCGTATCGAAGACGCGTGCCAGACCGAAGTCTCCAAGGACGTACCGGCCGTCCGAGGCAAGCAGGATGTTGGATGGCTTGATATCCCGGTGCAAGACTGATGACGCGTGGGCCTCGTCAAGGGCGCTACCGATCTGGGTCGCGATGGCAGCGGCAAGCCGGCACCGGTTGCGCAACTTCCGGGGCGCACGCATCGCAACGTCGAGGCTGCCACCACCGCAGTACTCGGTGACCAGGTACGAGTAGCCTCCCGCAAGGCTCGCATCTATGGGCGCATGTTCGCCCGTATTCGACCCGTCCGGACCCAACGGCCCGTCTTCCGACCCATCCGATTCGCCACTGTCGTAGACCGCAAGGATGTGCGGGTGACGCAACCGCCGGATGAGTTCGACCTCTTGGCGAAACCGGGCACGGAACTCGGTTGAACCCGCGAATGCGCCGGCGATCAGTTTCAGCGCGACGTCATTGCCGGGAGGCGCGACACCCCCGCCACGGGCGATCGCATCTCGGGCGCGGGTGTCGCGGGCACGGTAGACCACGGCGCTGCCACCGCGTCCGACCGTTTCGAGAATCTCGTACGGACCGATACGCCGGGCGGGCCGAGGCCGTGGAGCCACACTTCCCGTCATCTCGCCAACCAGCCTGGTTCCCAAACTTCCCGATGGTCGCCTTCAGGCCACGAGTGAACGAGGGTTTGCTCCATCGGGAACACCGTCTGAGCCGCCATTTCGATCACCCACTCGAAGGGTTGGGAGAACGCGCAAGGCGACGCGTTGGTAGCACTTCCCGGCCTAGAGGGTACCCGAACTCCCCGCCAAAACGACTTCCGGCCATGTGGCAAACCGGACAAGCGAAGCGCAGATGAACCAGATGGTGTGGTTGGTTCAGGGCGAAGCGTATATAAATCAGGGGGCGATGGGGTGGGGTATGGGACCGGTACCGTCTATAGATCACGCAACACAAGTCGTGAACTGGCCACCACCGGGAGGAAGCGCACCATGGCAGACATTCGAAACACTTTTCTGCAAGGCTCCCGTTCGATGCCCGCCTACGCTCAAAGCTTCGGTCGATACAGAACCGCCGGGATGACAAGTTGGTGGCACCCGATCACACGCGGACTGGGAGGATTTTCCGTCACCGTCGCGGTCACGGCGGCTGTGGCATACGCGTCACTGCACCTCGTGGGCAGCAGCAACGCGCCTTCACTTCAAGGCTCAACGTGGCTGGGAGTAGCCTCGGCTGCACCCATCGCGCCCCAGACCGCCACGGCATCGGGAATAACGGTGACCGGGGAAAGCAGTGTCACAGTGCAACCAGACGTCGCCTACCTGACGATGGGCATCCGGACGGAAGCCCGAACGGCGCGCGAAGCGACCGACTTGAACGCGACGCAGGCAACCGCGGTCGTAGACGCACTCAAGCGTGCCGGGGTGCCGGTTGGCGGGATCCGGACATCAGGACTTTCGCTCAACCCGATCTTCGCACCCCGGCCCCCGAATGACAATCGCCCGCCGGCAATCTCATCCTACGAGGCGATCAACCAGGTGTCGGTAACGATCGATGACATCACCCGAGCCGGCGAAATCTACGACGCCGCTGTCAATGCCGGTGCCAACAGCGCAGGAAGACTTCTCTTCGGGGTGCGGAATGAACGCGACGTCACCCGACAGGCCCTTGAACAGGCCGCATCGGATGCGCGAGGCAAGGCAGACGCAATCGCCTCCGGGCTTGGGATCAAGGTGACTGGCGTTGCAATGGCGTCCGATGACGGCGCCGGGGTCGTCCGTCCTGAGACCTCGGACATGGTCGCACCACGCGCGTTGGCAGCATCAGCAGGGCCCCCTACGCCCGTCCAGTCCGGCGAACTTACCTTCCGGGGGCGCGTGCGCGTGACGTTCGGGACCTCGAACTGACCGGTGTGCAATCCACTCTTGTGACCGAGTACCTGCGACGTCCCGATCCATCACAAGCGGAGCGTATCCACATCGGGCTGGGCCGAGGCGTGGATGAGCCGTCGCGGTTGAGAGGAAACGCCTGATGAACCCAGTGGG
>DDYL01000088.1:2625-3886 GCA_002347925.1 Chloroflexi bacterium UBA2235
GGCAACCGGCAGTCATCGGGGAGATCCTTGCCGGGGTGGTGCTCGGGCCGCATATGCTCGGTTGGATCGGGGTTCCGAATGCGGCGTTCACACACGCGTTCGGGAGCGACGCACAGGCCGCGGGGCACGCATTCGACCTCGTGATCCACACGGTCGCGGAACTCGGCGTCGTCATCCTGCTGTTCCATGTCGGTCTCGAGACGCGACTTTCGGACCTGACCCAAACCGGACCACGCGCGGTCCTTGTGGCAATTGCCGGGATTGCCGTGCCGTTCGGTCTTGGATTTTCCTTCATGGCGATGGTGCAAGAGAGCGCACTGGTCTCGGTGTTCACCGCAACCGTTCTGGTGGCGACGTCCGTCGGCGTGACGGCACGGGTGCTGCGCGACATCGGTGCGATCGCACTGCCAGAAGCCCGGGTGATCCTCGGGGCAGCGGTGATCGACGATGTGCTCGGGATGGTCGTGCTGACGGTCGTGGGAGCGATGGCCGGGTCGGGCGGAGACCTCTCGATGTCCCCGGACGCGCTCATTCGGATTGGCGTCGTCCTTGCCCAGACAGCCGCATTCATCGCCTTCGTGGTGGGGGTCGGGCGCCGGGTGATCGGCCGGTACAGCGTTCACCTCGATGCACTCAAGTCGCCCGGGGCACCGTTCACCTTTGCGATCGGCATTGCGCTCGCGCTTGCGGTCCTGTCAAGCGCACTTGGTCTGGCTGCGGTGGTCGGGGCATTCCTTGCCGGGATGATCCTTGCCGAAGCACGCGAACGCTACCAGCTCGAAGCCCAAGTGCTGCCCCTCTCGCAGTTGTTCGTCCCGATCTTCTTCGTGGCAACCGGCGCCCAGATGGACCCGATGGTCCTGTCAAACGGGTCGACCGCGCTGCTAGCCGGGGCACTCACGGTCCTGGCGATCGTGGGAAAGTTCGTTGGCGGAGCGGTCGGGGCGATTGACATGCGCACCTCAGTTGGGACGGTGCGGACGATGGCCATCATCGGCATCGGCATGGTCCCCCGCGGGGAGGTTGGACTGGTGGTAGCCGGCATCGGCCATGTCCAGGGAATCCTGGACGACACCACCTTTTCGGCGCTCATCGTGATGACCTTGGTGACCACACTCGTGGCCCCGCCCGCACTGCGCGCACTGCTCGCGAACGACCGAAGGCTTGCCCCGGCCATGCAAGGGGCGGCGGAGCCGCGAGAGTAGGTGTGGCAGATCCACACGCGGGCATCCCTCCACCCCACCTGATGTACATACGCTTC
>DDYL01000088.1:3927-4559 GCA_002347925.1 Chloroflexi bacterium UBA2235
ACAACGAAGGTCAGTGGCGACCCTTGCCCAGATCGTCGAGGTTCAACTTGTCGATGATGTCCTTGAAGACCGCGAGCTGCTCGTCGGCAATCCGTTCGCCAGTCTTCTCCATTTCCTGACCATCGACCGAGCGCTCCTGACCTTCGGGAACTACCGCCCCCCGCTGGAGGACAGCCTCGTCGACAAAGATCGGGACGCCAACCCGGACGGCAAGGGCGATCGCGTCAGAGGGCCGCGAGTCCACCTCGACATGGCGTCCGGCAACATCGAGGACGATCCGCGCGAAGAAAGTCTCGCCGGTCAGGTCGGTCACGATGATCTTGGTAACCCGACCGCCGAGGGCAGTGATCACGCTTGCCAGCAGGTCATGGGTAAGGGGACGAGGCACCTCAAGGTTCTGGAGGCGCATGGAGATGGCGTCGGCCTCGGCAACACCGATCACGATGGGCAGGTAGCGCTCGCGTCCAGTTTCCTTGAGGACGACGATACGGTGCGGGGCGAGAAGGTTCTGGCGAATGCTTTCCACAACCATTTCGACGGCCATCTTGCTCACCCCTCCCAGTCACCCGTGACTGAATACGCTTTTAGGCCAGCCCCACCCCATTACCCCCTGACTGGTATGCGCTTCGCTC
>DDYL01000116.1:0-4699 GCA_002347925.1 Chloroflexi bacterium UBA2235
CCAATGTCCACCGCCGAGGTGGTCGAACGTATCGACACCGCCGCCGGAGACATTGCGACTCAGGCGCTTGTGATCGCCGGACAGATCGCCCGGATTGCCCGCCTGACCAAGGCCTCCGCCAGTCACGCGCGGGTCGAGGAGTGGGACATCAGTCTTGTGCTTCTGAACGCCGCGCGTGAGCAGCTGGACAACGTTGGGCTATCTGAAGACAAGCACAGCTCAACGCATCGGTGGCTGGAACGTGCCATCGACGCAGTCCAGACATCTATAGCATCGTCACAGGCCGGAGTCCACGCGCCAGTGGAGCACGCACTCGGCAGCCTGATCGCAACCATTGGTCACTCGCCCACTTCGCATTCACGCTAGACCAACTCCCCGGCAACCCGGATTTGCCGGCAACCAACATCCGCCCGAAAACCAGTCCGCCTCCGCAGCCAGTCGGCCGGAGGCGGTCGTGTTTGTCCGACTGCCGGACCTAGCGCCGCGATACAGTCCGCCTTGCTCATGAAACACCTTGCATGATTGGTCGGGGAAACCCGCGACAAGGCAAGGCAACAAGCGTGGAGGAAACCGATGGCGAGCGAACTAGTCCGTGGGCATGCAATGGCCTGGCCATCCGTGACCGGCTTCACGACCGGTGTAAACCTCCCTCGCGTAGCGAGGATTAGGCAGAAGTTTGATGCCACCCGCATCACCGATGCGCAGGCGCATGTGCGCGCCGCCGTCGCTGCGTCCGCAATTGCGACGCGAGTCGCGCCCGGTGCACGCATCGCAATCACAGTCGGAAGCCGGGGCATAAGCGAACTGCCGGCCCTGGTCCGCGGGACGGTGGAGGCGCTGAAGGCACTCGGCGCGCACCCGTTCATCGTTCCATCGATGGGTAGCCATGGTGGTGCGACCGCCGCAGGCCAGACCGAAGTCCTGCACGGCTACGGCATTTCAGAAGAGAGCGTCGGGGCACCAATCCATGCATCCATGGACGTGGTCGAACTCGGTTCAACCGACCTCGGAGTGCCCGTTTACATGGACCGGATCACGTGGGAGAGCGACGGCGTCGTTGTGCTCGGACGGGTCAAGGCTCACACCGCGTTCAAGGCGCCAATCGAGAGCGGTCTCTGCAAGATGCTAGCCGTGGGGCTCGGTAAGCAGCGGGGCGCGGAAACCATGCATCGTGCCGGCCTCGCCCGCACGATACCCGAGGCCGCGAAGGTCGGGATTGCCAGCGGCAAGGTCGTCCTCGGCATCGCCGTCGTCGAGAACGCCTCAGACCAACTCATGCGGATCGACGTCGTGGAACCGCAAGCGTTTCACGACGCCGACCGCGAACTCCTCGTGGCAAGCAATGCAGTTCTTCCGCGCATCCCGTTTGATCATGCCGATGTTCTGATCCTCGACTGGATTGGCAAGGACCTTTCGGGCAGCGGAATGGACCCTAACGTAATCGGCATGTGGCGACGACTGGGGGGCGAGCGCAGTCCGGATTACCGACGGATCGTGGTCCGCGACGTGACCGAAGAGTCCCGAGGCAACGCCATTGGCATCGGCTGGGCCGATGTCACCACAAACCACCTCGTGTCCCGGATTGACTACGCCTCGATGTACATGAATTGCCTGACGGCGAACGCACCCGACATCGCGCGGGTGCCGATGACCATGCCAAATGACCGCGAGGCGATCAGCATCGCTATCCGCACGTCTGGAGGGTCTGCGTCACCAGACGCAGTACGACTGGTGCACGCCCATAGCACGCTTCGGCTCGAGGAATTGATGGTCTCCGAAGCGCTCCTAGCCGACGTCCACGCGAATCCCGCCCTCGAAATCATCAGTGACCCGATGCCAATGGTGTTCAACGCAGCTGGGGTGCTTGTCGGCGTGCCCGCCCACTGACCTAGGTTGCAGAGGGGCGATGCAAGTCACCGCGCCCGCGCTGCGACTCAATGTTGTGGGTGTGGACATGATCACCGGGATTGATTTTCACGGTGGCAAGTCCGATATCTTCGCCGTACTTGCGCACGGTATCGCCAACCGCGATGGGCCTCGTCGCAATCTTGTGCCCGAAAACAACGTTCCCGGTCACGGTCAAGACCAAACCCACACCAACTCCATCGGAGACCGTGACGACCTGACCGGGCACCAAGTCAACAAGAGCGACGGCGATATTGTCGTCCGGGTGCAGGACATAGACCTGCCTCGGTGCCTCGTCGGATCCAACCGTCGGTGCCCGGTTTCCTTGGCCATCCATCTCGATGTCCTTTCGTGCTCGCCCAGGTTGCACCCCGTTCGCAGCCCGATGATATCCCCTGATGGGGTACGGTTGACATCCGGCACCGACCCTTATAGACTGTTAGTCACCGGCGAAATCCGGTAGCGGAGTAACCGAATAACGGCCTAATCCTGGGATCAGTTCCCGGGAGCGGGGGACCCACAACTGGGGTGAATCCTTCCTGTTCGTTGGAAGGTAGGGCAGCTCTTTCAGCCCGAACCCGTCAGCTAACCCCGTCGGCACCTGAAAGAGGAGTAGCGGCCCGGGCCGGAGGCTATTCCTTCGGTCCGCTTTATTTTGTCCGGTCCTCAGATGTGTGGCTGTTGCCGCGCGTGGCCGATGTGGCCAGGAGCACCGGATGGAACGCATCGGTCGAGTTGCCGACGCGGACACTACGCCTCGACTATCATTCCGGGCTCGCGCGCTCGGCCTGATGTCGGTGACTGACGTGAAGTTGGCTGTCTTGCGCCAGCAGCCAGTTTGGTGGAACGGTTCCCAATATCACTGCCCAGTCTGCGAGGCAGACTTCGCCAGTCCCGGGAGTGCGGCAGCACACACCATTGCCGACCAGCACCCCGTCCTCCGCATGGATTGATTCTCTCTCCTTCCTTCTCCTCACTCGCTCCGACGCGGTGGTCCCCCAGGACCACCGCGTCGGTGTTTCTAATGCACGTGCGCCCACATAGCACCTTCGTGATCGTGGATGCCCATCACATTTTATGACTATTGATTTATTACACCGCCATGTCCGGCAGCTGAGCGAATGTCGCCGATGTCACACTGCCGGATTCCCTGTCGCCGGAGTACCGGTATCACCGGTTCGCGCCCAAGACATCCCGGCACTGCTTTCCTGCAAGGCGCGGATACTGATCGTTGGTCAGGCCCCGGGCCGAACCGAGGCATCGGGTACCCAGCCGTTCATCGGCGCTGCAGGTCGGACGCTGTTCAATTGGTTTGCCAGCGCCGGGATCGACGAGGCGGACTTACGGTCATCGGCCTTGATTTCGGCGGTAACCCGGTGCTATCCGGGTCCATCAGCCACGGGGAGAGGCGACCGCTTACCAACACGGGTCGAATCCACCCTGTGTCGTCCCTGGCTTGAAGACGAACGAAAACTGTTGCGACCATCACTCATCATCCCGATAGGCCAGATGGCAATCCGCGTCATGACGGGTCGAAAGGTTCTCTCTGATCTCATTGGCACGACCCTGGTTGTCGATGGGATCGCCTGTATTCCGCTCCCTCATCCATCCGGTGCCAGTTCGTGGATTTACGGACCCGGAAACCGCGACCGCCTCTCGGCTGCGCTTAAACACATCGGAAAGTGGTGGGGCAGTCAGATTGCCGGGTCCGGGACGCCGGATTAGGTCGAACGCGCTTGGAGGTAATCCTTACGACTGGTCCGTGCGTTGAAACGGTGACCGATAGGCGCGTCCGCACGGGCATCGCCGGCCGCAACTCCAGACAACAGGTTAAACCTGACCGTGACCACGGTGAACTTCTCGACCGAGGAGCCATGCGACCACCCCTCCGCCTCTTCATGAACAGCCGGACTCGGGGTAAGTATTCGCTCGTTTGCGACGCGTTCCCAGAGCGGCGCCACCCGTGACCCGCGTGTCCAACCCACCAGTTCGTTCGGCGGACCTCAAGTCACTTGAGAATCCGGTGGACGCCAGTGAACCCGGTACCTCCCCCGGTTGGCGACGCTTCGCACCGTCTACCGTGGCTATCAGCATCATTGGGGTTTTCACCGCCGCTTTATTGCGGGTGCCTCTCGGTGGTCAGGCGATGATGTCCTACGACCTCTTCGTCTACTTCTTTCCCGCAAAATCCTTCCTGCGAACCGCCCTTTCTCGCGGAGAACTTCCTCTCTGGAACCCCGACACATTCTTTGGTGCGCCCTTCCTCGCGAATATCCAGATGGCGGTCCTCTACCCGCCGGACATCATCTTCCTCGTNNGCGAGGCGGGGGTGGGGATTGGGTCACGTTGGCGCACTTGTCGGGTCGCTGATTTTCTGCGGGAGCGGGTTCCTTGGTGCTCACATGGGACACCTGAACCAGGTTCACGCCGCGACATGGCTGCCTTGGTTGTTCCTGATGGTTCACGGCGCTGCGAGACAGGTCGGTCGTCTGCTTCGCCCCGCCACCGCCGAAGCCTTGCCTCCGGGTTGGAACCGATTTGGCGACGCGTCCCTTTGGGTTTCGGGCGGTGCCATGGTGACTGCCCTCCTGTTCACCGCCGGACACACCCAGGAGACGTATTACGCTCTCCTGACCGTCGGAGCTGAAGCGGCAATCTTCACCGCGGCGCCACCCGCGCGGTCTCCGGTCCGGGGGAGTCACCTCCTGGCGGTCGGCGCAATCACCTCGCTTGGAATGCTTCTCGCTGCGGCGCAGTTAGTGCCAACCTTGGAACTCACCCAATATGGGTACCG
>DDYL01000116.1:4741-6783 GCA_002347925.1 Chloroflexi bacterium UBA2235
GCCCAGGAAGTGACCGGATACACCGGCATTGTCGCCCTGCCTCTCGCCTTTGCGGCATTCGCGGCAGCACGCGCCAGAAGGCAGATCTTCGCCCTTGGGGTTATTGCGCTCGGTGCGCTGATCCTTGGCGTCGGCGTCTACACGCCCGTATTTGACGCCCTACATCGCTTCGTGCCGATGTTCTCCAGTTTTCGCGCACCTGGACGATGGTTGCTGATCTGGACGTTCGCGGTCGCTGGTCTGGCGTCTCATGGTCTCGATGCCCTACGGGTGAACCGCACTACGACCCGCCATCCATTCGCGGACACCACGGAACGGTCAGCCCGAATCGCATCGGCTACCGCGTTCGCGGCCCTTGTGATCGGCCTCGTGGTCTTGCGGACCTATCTTGCCGGTGGCGTCCAATGGCTACCACCGGGCCGGGTGGCGCTCACGTGGTTCTGGTTTGGCGGAACGACCATTGCTCTGGTCGCTTTCCTGGCGCAGGCACACGGCTCCATCCACTTGCTCGGCAGATGCGCGATTGTCGGATTGATCGGTGCAGAGTTACTCCTTGCCGGACACCGCATGGAGTACGCGCTTGGGGGCGAACCGGGCCTCTACATGAACCCTCCACCCGTCACCGCTCACGCCTTACGCACGCTCGCATCCCGTGCCCCCGATGCCTCTCCAGGAAGGCTGGTGAGCCTCACCGTTGAACAGCACCTCGATGCGACCAGGCTCGCACGGTGGGCTGGCTCAACAGATGGTGAAACGGTTCGATACCGCGCGATGCAGGATGCCCTCAAGCCGAACCTCGGCGCCGTCTACGGATTAGCGACCATCGACGGCTACGACGGAGGCCTCCTGCCGCTGCGGACTTACGCGAGGTTCAAGGCGCTCCTGCTTCCTCAAGGCGCGGACCCGTCTGTTGCACACCTCACACTCGGTGCCCAGGCGGCCGGGAAGGCTAACGCGTCCAGATACGCGTCCCTTGGGATTGGTGCCGTGATCTCAGACGGAAGAAACGGCTCACCGGGCGACAACTGGCGAACGAACGATGACGCACCCGGTGCCGCTTGGTGGCACGACAATACCCTTCCACCGGCATCACGCGCGCTCCTCGTCGGGAATGTCATTGTCGAACCAGATGATGAACGGGCGATCACCCTGCTTGCAACCGCGGATCTGTCAAACACGGCAAGCGTCCGGCAGGCAATTCAGGGCATCCCAGAACGTGGCGCCCCAGATCCGACACCGATTGGAACCGCCAGGGTCACCCGTTACCTTGCGAACGAAATCATCGTGGACGTTTCCTCGGACCGTGCCGCCTTGTTGGTGATGACCGAAACCGACTATCCCGGATGGCACGCCACGATTGACGGGCAANNAAGGCACGCATGTGATCCGGTTCTGGTTTGCACCAACGTCCATCATGGTGGGTATCGCAATCACTCTCAGCACGTTATTCGCCCTGATCACGGGCACGTGCTTCGCGAACTGGCGACGGATTGGCGGTCGCGACTCGGTCGCTCCGCTCTCCGTCACCGGAGACACCGTGTGACCATCCTCTCCGCAGCGGACCGACGGGCCGTCGTCCGCCTTGTCCTGTGGGTCTTCGGTCTCTACGCACTGACGATGGCCGGTCGGGTAGTCAGTGGGGATGGGGAGACAATGTTCCAGACCACACGCGCCGTCGTGGAGCGCGGACAACTCTCCATTGATCAGCGGCCGGAAGCAGCGGTTGGCCGGGGCGGGCGCTACTTCAGCAAATATGGTCTGGGGCAGTCAGTCGTCCAGGCACCGTTTGTCGTGGCCGGACGCGTGATCGCGTTCCTTGCACCGATCCAGACACCACCGGACCTTCCGGCGCGGTTTCTCGTCGGCCTGACCAATGTCCTTGTTACTTCAATTGGAAGCGGCATTCTCTGGATGGCCGTCAGGTCAAGCGGAATAGGTTCGCGCGGTTCAACCGGGATCGCCCTCGCAACTGCAACGACGACCTTACTGTGGCCCTATTCGCGGGCCGACTTCGCAGAGCCTCTTCAGGCAACCGCCCTGCT
>DDYL01000116.1:6847-8566 GCA_002347925.1 Chloroflexi bacterium UBA2235
GGTGTGGCCTTCATGACCAAGGCCGCATCCCTCATTCTCGCGCCGGCTGTTGCAATTCCCGTGTTCGTCACCGCGTGGCACCTGACGCTTGCAGGTCAATCTAGGATCACAAGACGTGGACTGACCAGAGCCAGCGCACTACTTTTTTCTGTCGGATTGCCCGTTGCAGGCGCCGGACTAGCTCAGGCCCTGCTGAATTGGTATCGCTTCGGAAATCCATTCGAGTTCGGGTACGGCGATGAGCCGTCGACCGGTTTCATTACCCCGATCTACGACGGAATCGGCTATCTCCTATGGAGTTCCGGAAAGGGGCTCGTATGGTTCGCACTTCCGGCGGCAATCGGCTGCCTCCTTCACCTCTGGTTGGTACGTCGAAGGCCGATCATTGCACTGGTCTCTCTCTCAGTGTTCGGCATCGAACTCTGGTATTTCTCGCGATGGTGGGCGTGGCACGGGGATTGGAGTTGGGGCCCAAGATACCTCTACGTCACCATTCCCTTCCTGATGCTTGGATGGATTGCGCCGCTTCTCGCCTGGCCGAAGTGGCACTGGAGCGTCAAGACCGTCACCGGGTTGGTGGCGGTGACCGTCGGAGGATTTGGCCTTTACGTCAACGTCCTCGGTGTGGCAATTGACTACGGCGCGTATTACAGCGTCGTAGGGAATCAACTCGGCCGAGGCGTCGACGTGCGTGATGCACGTACCGTTCCCCCGTTCTCCCCACTCCGGGGACACCAATGGTTGCTCCAAGCGTCGCTTTACGAGGTATTCGGCCCGTCTCACAAGCCGGCCGATAATCCGTACCGATACCGATTTCCATGGGCCATGGCGTTCCCGGAACTTGTCCCAGAGGCGCCAGAACGTGCGTACGGCTTCGACCTCTGGTGGGCCGCGCGCCGCGGAACGTCGAGATTTCTCGACTACTGGTCCAGCCTGACGGCCATCTGGCTAGGGGCCATTCTCGTGAAGCACCTGCAGTCCCTCTTCCGTAGCGGTGACCACGGATCCGCCGGGTTGGCGCCACCAACCCAGCAGCGTTCGTGACTTCACCAGTCGCTCGGCCGGCGTAACGCCCGGGCACATACGGGAGCGGCGCGACCGTCTTGCAAGCACTTGTGGCACGCGCCATCCGTTGGAGTTTGTTGTGACCACCACCAATGGCGACCTCGACGACCCTAGGTCAACCGGCGAGGCCGCTTCCGGTACGAGTCACAATCGGAGTGCATCGCACCTGTTGTCGGTGATCGTGCCGGTCTACAACGAACGCAACACCCTGCCGGAACTGCTTGAGCGGGTTCGCGCGCAGTCACTTTCCTGGAACGGCCTCGGTGTCTCACTCGAAATCATTGTGGTAGACGACTGCTCCAACGACGGGGGCGTCGATTTCCTGATCGGGGAAGCTGGACAGTCAACCTTCGCCGATGTGCATGTTCTTCGACATGCAAGGAACCGAGGCAAAGGCGCGGCGATTCGCACTGGCCTTGAACGGGTCACTGGTGATATCGTGCTCATCCAGGACGCGGACCTCGAGTACAACCCCGATGACTACGCCGCCCTGATCGCCCCGATCCTCGCCGGACAGACTCGCGTCGTCTACGGATCGCGGTTCCTAGCCCTCGGACCGCTTGGCCGACCGACTGGCATGCACCCGACCAACTGGGTTGCAAACAAGATCCTTTCCTGGACAGCGTCAATCCTCTTCCTCCGATCCATCACCGA
>DDYL01000116.1:8665-9830 GCA_002347925.1 Chloroflexi bacterium UBA2235
GTTATCACGGGCGGGGCGGGAATGAGGGGAAGAAGATCCGGTGGCCGGACGCCTTCCACGCGTGGTTCACGCTCGTGCGCTACTGGCTCCGAGACTGACTCTTGCGATGACTCCCGCCCCAGAACCAAGCATGTTTCCATGTTTCCCCGGCAGGTCACGCAAGTGACGACCCTTGATCGGCGGGCTGATCAAAGTCTGGCAAGCACCAGCGCTGGCACACGCCGCGAACTCGTTGGACGTTTGCCAGTCGTGGTCGCGATTCTTCTCGGTGCGACGTATCTCGGTATTCGGCTGGCGAACCTTGGATCACTTCCAATGGTCAGCGACGAGGGGACCTATATCGACTGGGGGGTCCGAGCGTGGCACGCCCGAGACCTTTCGGACTGGTTGGCTTCCCTTGAAGACGGCAAGCAACCGCTCCTTGCCTGGCTCATGATTCCCTTCCTGAGCGTCATCCCCGACCGGCTGATTGCGGGCCGCATGACATCAATTGCGTGCGGGGCGGTCAATGTGGCGCTCATGTGGTTGGTTGCCTCGCGACTTGGGGAACCGTGGGGTCAGCGGACTTCTAGGCTCGCCGGTCCGATCGCCGGGGCACTCTATGTCATCGCACCAGTTGCCGTAGTTCATGACCGAATGGCGCTCTACGACACACTCGTTACCACGGCATCGCTACTGGTTCTGCTCACCACCATCCATTGGTCCGAACGTCCCGGCTGGATGCGGATGATCCTCGTTGGATTCGCAATCGCCATCTCAGTCCTCACGAAGCTTTCAGCACTGTTCTTTGTAGGGCTAGTCCCCGCTGTGGCAATTGCGTGGAACCCCACATCCCGAAAGCAGTGGTGGCAACTCGCTCAAGCCGGCTTCATTGGTGCCGGCGCCTACTCCATCCTCTACCTCAGCCCGATTGTCGATAACCTCGCCAATGGCAACTTCGGGCGGTACAGCCTGACGTTCACCGAGGTCATGAATTTCCCTTTCACCCTATGGTGGGCGAATGCCGAGTTTGTGGCCGGGACCTTGACAACGTACATCGGACTCCCCCTCCTTCTCGCAAGCGTAGCTGCGTTGATCAGCATGTTTGGTCAGGCTGACAGCGATGCCGGACGCGCTCCCCCCACAACGATCAGCCGGGGTCGGTCCGCATTCATCATTGCGGTGT
>DDYL01000024.1:0-3952 GCA_002347925.1 Chloroflexi bacterium UBA2235
ATCGGGTGGGCTCGGGACGCTGAGGGGCAACCGACGACCGACCCGACCCTCGGACGTGCCGGGTCGCTGGAACCGATGGGAGGTCCAAAGGGTTACGGACTGGCTGTGATGCTCGACATCCTGGCTGGCGTGCTCTCCGGCGGACGGTTCGGGGCCGGACTTGGGGCGCCTGGAAGCGCACAGTTCTTTCTCACTCTGGACGTCACGCGCTTCATGCCCCTCGATGCATTCCTCGTGCGCATCGACGAGTTGATCGACCAACTGCACGCGGCGACGCGCATCGACGGCGTCGAGCGCGTCTACGTTGCCGGGGAGATTGAATTCGGGTTGGAGGAAGCGCGCAACCGCGACGGCATCCCTCTTGATGTACCGGTTGTCGAAGCCTTGGATCGTGTTGAGGCCGAACTGGGGATCGGTTGACGATGTCGGCTCGTTCGGATCCCGGTCTAGATGCCGGCAGTCAAGGCGCCAGAGGCATCCCGCATGCGCACGCAACGCATCTTTCGGGGTACCTTCGGGTAGGCGCAGCGATTCCACCTGTGCGCGTTGCCGACGTGACTGGAAACCGCGACGCCACCCTCCATTTGTGGCGGCAGGCGCACGACGCCGGCGTCCACGCAGTCTGGTTCCCGGAACTCGGTCTGGCTTCATACTCCGCCGGCGACTTGCACCTCGACCTGCGCCTCGGTCAGTCGGTCGATGAGGCGCTCGCATGGCTCTGTGTCGCCTCGGTCGACCTCAGTCCGGTCGCCTTTGTCGGTGCCCCCGTCTGGCGCCACCCCGGTGTCTACAACTGCGCCGTCGCGATCCATCGTGGGCGCATTCTCGGTGTCGTGCCGAAGTCTTACCTGCCGAATTACGGTGAGTTCTATGAGCAGCGGCAGTTTCGCGCTGGACGATTCGTTTATCCGGGCGGAATGGTGGACATCGGCGGGCAGTCTGCACCGTTTGGTACCGACTTGCTTTTCGAA
Organism: Chloroflexi bacterium UBA2235; assembly: GCA_002347925.1. Lineage (GTDB taxonomy): Bacteria > Chloroflexota > UBA11872 > UBA12225 > UBA12225 > UBA12225. The sequence goes on from DDYL01000024.1 coordinate 972, forward strand.
GGTGTCACGCCTGCTTCGACCGGCCCAGGTGTGCCATCGGTATCGCCGGTCCTGATCGGGGTCGAGGTGTGCGAGGACGCATGGGTTGCCATCTCACCGGCATCACGACAGGCGTCGGCTGGCGCACTTGTAATCGGGAACATGTCGGGCAGTCCATTTTCCCTTGGGAAGGGCGAAGCGAGGCGGCACGTCTGCTGGAAGCAGAGCGCGCCGAACAAGTGCGGGTATGTCTACACGGCAGCCGGCCCCGGTGAGTCGTCATCTGACCTCGCGTTCGACGCGCACGCGCTCATCTACGAGAACGGAAAGGCCTTGGCCGAATCGGTTCGGTTTGCGCGTACTCCTCAACTGCTGGTTTCCGACATTGACCTCGATGCCTTGCGCCGTGACCGCGCGCGCACCGGCACCTTTGGCGATAGCGCGATTGATGTGTCTGGGCAGGTTGAACCTTCCGGACAGGGACACGCCGGGAGGGATGGTTCATTCCGTCACGTTCACTTTGCGATGCCCGTGGACGGCGTGGCCTTGCCACTGAAGCGAGCGGTGGACCCATACCCGTTCGTCCCGGCGGACCCTGTGACCCGAGCGACGCGGTGTTGGGAAGTCTTTGAAATCCAGACCAATGCGCTTATGACCCGCATGCGCCACTTCGGAAATGAACGTCTGGTTCTTGCCTTGTCTGGCGGACGGGACTCCACCCTCGCAGCGCTTGCCTGTGCGAACGCCCTCGATCAAATGGGTTTGCCGAGGACAAATCTGACCTGCGTCTCGATGCCCGGATGGGGAACCTCTGTGCAAACGCGGACTGCCGGACACGATCTCGCGCTTGCGCTTGGGGCGTCGTTTGCTGAGGAGCCGATCGGACCGGAATGCTTCCATATCCTGCAAGCGCAAGGACACCCGGCAATTCTGGCATATGCTGCATGGATAGGAAAACGGGAAGGTACTGATCTTCAAGGATCCGATCCCCAGGCGGACGAATTCGTGGTGTTCCTCGGGGCGAACGCAGACCTTGCCGACGTGGAATTGGAGAACGTGCAGGCGAGGGTTCGCAAGTTGCGCGTCCTTACGAGAGCCAATCGTGAACGCGCCATCGAGGTTGGCACCGGGGACCTGAGCGAGAAGGCACTGGGTTGGAGCACATACGCCGGTGACCAGACGGGTCTGTATGACGTCAACTGTGGCGTTCCGAAAACGTTGGTCTCGGCAGTGATCCGGTGGGTCGCCGATGAGCGGGTGGCGACTTGGTCGGCCGGCGACCCGGAGGCACTCAGGCAAGCCCTTGACCGGGTGCTGGAGGCCCCGATCACTCCCGAACTCGTGCCGACTGGCGCCGATGGGAGGATCGTGCAACTGACCGAAGAGACAATCGGGCCATTTGCCCTCCACGACTTCTTCCTGAATGCCTTTGTCGGCGACGGCGCGCGCCCTTCAAGGATCTTTGCGCTCGCGCAGATTGCGTTCTCGGGGACCTATCCGCCCGAAACGATCCGAAAGTGGTTGCGAGTGTTCATCAGGCGGTTTTTCGGGGCGCAATGGAAACGGGACGCCACGCCCGATGGCCCGAAGGTGCTGTCAATTGCACTTTCGCCTCGTGGGGACTGGCGCATGCCAAGTGATGCCGTAGCCAATGCCTGGCTTGCCGACCTTGACCAAGCGCCAATCCTTGCGCTCTGAGGTCGCGGCACCCTGACACGTCTCTCTCTCCCAACAACCCGTGGTCTTGAGGAACTGCGACGTTGGACCGCTGTCTTGGGTCACCGGGCCTTGTTCCCGGAGGTAAGGCTCGTGGAAGTTCCTGCGGGTTAGTCGTCAATCGCTACACTCGCACCCATGACGTCTGAAACCCCCTCCCCCCGCCTTGCGGGCGACCTCTCCGATCAGGCTTACACGGAGACGCGCGCGCCATACTTCCGCAAGCCCGTTACTCGCCTGCTGCCAACTGCAGGGATGAGCGCTCGTGAACTATTCGTGGTGGCTCATGGTGCCGGCGGCCCGTTGCGAACCCTGTCCGAGGTCTACTTGAACTGGGAGCACATGCTATCCCGGACCAACCAAGCGGCGTGGCTCGCGATCGCCGGTGCGTATGTGCCGTTCGGGCTTGGTGAGACGCTGTGCGCCATGATGCGCATGCGTGCCTTCGATGTCCTGGTCACAACCCCCGCGCAGCTCACGCACGATCTGACTGAAGTTCGCGGCCTGCGCCACTATCACGGGGAAGAATCCGCCAACGACAATGAATTGCAGCGTCTGGACATCAACCGTTACTGGAATGTATACGGCGACGAGCAGGAACTGAACACCAACGACGAAGTGGTCCACGACTTCGCCGAGACCCTTCGCGATGACCGGACGTACACGTCAAGTGAATATTTCTACCGGTTCGGGACATGGCTCCAGACCTCCAAGCACATGGGTGCTGACGGGATGCTTACTACCGCGGCACGACTTGGCATCCCGATCTTCTGCCCAAGCCCGGGTGATGGCGACATCACCAGTGACCTCGCGCACTACCGTAAGCGGACCGGCCGAAAGATCATCATCGACCCCGTGAGGGAAATCCTTGACATGGTTGCCCTCAACGCTGCGCTTGAAGATGCTGGCGGGCGTGCTGGGATAGTGACCCTCGGCGGAGGCGCACCGCGCAACTACGGCCAGCAGGCGATGGCATGTGCCTACATGCTCGACCGTGCCGATCTGAAGCGATACAACTACGGACTTCGCATTAGTTTGGACCCGGTCGGAACTGGCGGGCTTTCAGGTTCGACAATATCCGAGGGCAAGACCTGGAAGAAGTACGCATCAGACACCATCATCGCCGAACACTTCGGTGAGTACATGGGACCGCTTTTCCAAATAGGAAGCGCGCTTCTCGAGGCGTTCGAGGCCACGCCCCGCCCCGCAGCGTTCACTTGCCGGTATGACGATTCCGGTGACTTGATCGTCAATATTGCCGGTACCGACATCAACCTTCCACGGAC
>DDYL01000024.1:3997-5653 GCA_002347925.1 Chloroflexi bacterium UBA2235
CCACCGGAAGGGATTGCTTGCGTGAAGATCACCAACATCGAATGCCTGCCCGTTGAGGATGGACGCAACTGCGTCTTCGTGGTCGTCGACACGGATGAAGGTATCTGGGGTGTCGGGGAGGCGGGACTCACACGTCGCGCCGGCGCAATCGCCGCCGTGGTCGAGGACTACAAGCCCCTGCTTATCGGTGAGGATCCGATGCGGATCGAACACCACTGGCAGAGGCTTTCCCGTGGGTTCTTCTTCCCGCATGACCGGATTGCGGGCAGTGCGCTCGCGGCGATAGACATCGCACTGTGGGACATCATGGGCAAGGCACTTGGCGTTCCGGTCTACCAACTCCTCGGCGGCCGGGTCCGCGACAAAGTGGTCTGCTACCCGCATCTTGGTGGCCGCACCCCCGAGGAACTGGTGGAACGATGCGTGGCGGCACATGAACAGGGATGGAAGTTCGTGAGGTTCAGTCCCAACCATGATCCCGACGGACGATTCGAACCCGCCGAGGCCATGCGGGGATCCCTCAGGATGTTCGAGGCTGTTCGGGATGCCCTTGGGGACAAGGTTGAGATCTGCTTCGACATCCACACTCGCCTGGATCCGGCAGATGCGATCCAGTTCTGCAGTCAGGTTGAAAAGTACCGCCCATTCTTCATCGAGGATCCGATCCGTAGCGAGGGTCCGAATTCCTTCCGCCACTTGCGCCAACAGACCCGTGTTCCACTCGCCGCCGGTGAACAATTCGCGTCCAAGTGGGAGTTCCGCCAATTCATTGACGAGGACCTTATCGACTATGCGCGCATCGATCTGTGCATCGCCGGCGGGATAAGCGAGGCTCGCAAAATCGCAGGATGGTGCGAAACGCACTACATCAAGTTGGCAACGCATAACCCTCTGGGACCGATCTCATCCGCGGCCTGCCTGCACCTGAACCTTGCAACCAGCAATGTGGGTGTCATGGAACAGCCGCAGCTTCCTGGAAAGTCCATGTCAAACGCAGTTCCCGGACAAATGACATGGGAAGATGGCTACCTGTTGCCCCCAACCGCGCCGGGTTTGGGCGTTGTCTTTGACCGCGAGGCCGCGCGCCGATTGCCGTACAAGCCGTCGGGTCCGGTTCGGCCGATCCTTCACCGCGACGATGGCAGCTTCACGAACTGGTAGCACCCACAGTAGCGGGTGGAAAACCAGGTTAGGCGCGTTGTGACGGACCCATCCGCGCGGCAATCCGGGCGCTGATGATCGTGTCGATGCGTTCGTCGAACCATTGGTAGACACGCGCGTCGATGCGTGCGTCCACCAACGGATCCGGTTGGTCGTCGGCCAGCGATTCTCCCAGCGCATCGATGCGGGAATCAACCCGCCAGTCGATGCGTTCATCCAGGCGATTGCCAAGACGCGTGTCAATCAATGAGTCGATGCGGTCTTCTGACAATGAGACACCGATGGCTTCAAGGCGTTCAGCAGCATGGCCTTGGATCCGCGCATTCAGCATTTCATCAATGCGGACATTGATGAGGTAGTCACTGAACCCATCGAGACGCCGGTCAATCCGGGCGTTGATGCGCGAGTCCGGAACGTGAACTGGGGAGTTACCGGTCGCGTCTTCTGACATGTCCGGACGATATCGCACTTGGGCCACGTGAAGCGGAGGTCCGT
>DDYL01000125.1:0-244 GCA_002347925.1 Chloroflexi bacterium UBA2235
GGCGGGTCATCCACGCGGTCGGGCCACGGTACTACGCCGTCACCGCGGACGAGGCCGCCCGGCTGCTGGCTTCGGCGTACACCGTCTCCCTGGAGGTGGCGGCCCGCGATGGCCTCGCCCGCGTCACCCTGCCATCCCTCTCAACGGGGTCGTTCGGCTATCCCGTCGAGGAGGCCACCCGGGTCGCCGCCCGGGCCGTCGTCGGGTATCTCCGGGCGCACGCCGGACCGGATGCCGTGGTGCG
>DDYL01000125.1:336-4700 GCA_002347925.1 Chloroflexi bacterium UBA2235
TTGTCAGGCGCGGACTGGTGGGCCGGGACGGTAGCCGTCTGGCAAGCCCACCACGCCGTACAGGTTCGCGCGGCGCAGGTCGGCCCCGGTCAGGTTCGCCCCGGTCAGGTCACACCCGCTGAGGTCGGCCCCGGTCAGGTCGGCATTGGTCAGGTTTGCCCCGGCCAGGGTGGCCCGCTCGAGGTTCGCTCCCCGCATGTTCGCCCCGGTCAGGTCGGCATTGGCAAGGTTTCGTCCGCGCAGGTCCTGCCCGGAATAGTCCACGGTCATGCCCAGACGGTAGCAAACACCTCCTCACCCATCGCCCCTGATTGCAACACGCCTCGAGAGTGCGTTGCGTGCGCGGCGGGCCTACGTGACGGAACGGTTCTCCAATGCCGACACCGCTTCCAGTTCGGCCAGGTCCTCGTCGGTCAGGCGCAGGGTCAGCGCGCCAAGGTTCTCGGCCATCTGGGCATCGGAGTCCGCCCCGGAGATTGCGACGGTCACCTCCGGTCGGGACAGCACCCATTGCAGTGCCACCTGCGCCATTGTCACGCCGTGCCTCGCGGCCACCGTCCGGACCACCTCGATGGTGTCCCCGACCCGCCCGTGAAGTGTCGTGGACAGCCGTTCCGGCGGACGCGTTGCCCACAGCGATCCCGCCGGGGCCGGTTCGCCCCGCCGGTACGCGCCACTCAGCAGGCCAACGGCCAGTGGCGAATACGCCATCAGTCCCAATCCGGCGTCGCGCACCAGCGGGAACATCTCCCGTTCCAGTGACCGGTCCAGCAGGCTGTACGGGTTCTGCACCACCACCAGGGGCGAGGCATTGATCCGCGACTGCGTCCACAATGCGCGGTCCACCTGCCACGACTGGTAGTTGCACACGCCGGCGTAGCGCACCTTGCCGTCGCGGATGAGGTCGTCCAGGGCGCGGAACTGTTCCTCAAGTGGGGTTTCTGTGTCGTAGGCGTGCAGCAGGTAGACGTCGATGCGGTCCGTGTCGAGGCGCCGCAGCGACCGTTCGGCCTCACGCATGATGTGGTACCGCGATCCGCCCCGGTCATTCGGCCCCGGCCCGACGGCACTGACCACCTTGGAAGCGATCACCACGTCATCGCGCACCGGCTTGAGCGCCCGGCCGAGGATCTCTTCCGACCTACCGGCGTTGCGACGGTCGTCCTGGAGACCGTAGACGTTGGCGCAGTCGAAGAAAGTGATCCCGCCGTCATGCGCCCGGCGGATCAGCCGCTCGGCCTCGGCACTGTCTGCCTGTCCCCGCAGACCCAGTCCGAGCGCCATCGGTGACACCTTCAGGCCCGATGTCCCCAACCGCACGTGTTCCATGGCAGTCCCCCTGTGACCTCTGGCGTGGCGCACCGCACCCGCGGTGGCAGCGTCGCACGCCGGACGGTCCCGTGTCTAGGGATCAATCGGACACCGGAACGGCCAACCTATCCGCCCGAGACCGCCATTGCCACGCGCACGCAGGCGCCGTCGTGCCAGGCGTCGTCCGGTACGTCCGGCCAGCGCACGTTCCATTCGCCCACATAGACCTGCACGTGCTTGCGCAACGCACCAGTCTCGTCCCACACGTGCGGTGCCAGTTTCGGGAAGGCACGGCGGAGGGCCGGCATCGCCTCCGAAAGGCTTTCCGCCTCGAAGGATGCCGCCGTCCCGTCGGGCATCCCGAGGAGTTCGCGCAGCAGCGATGGAACCACCAGCGTCACGCGTGCCATTCCCCGCCTCCCAGCCGGACCAGTATTCGCTTCGCTTGTCGAGTGGTCACGCCAGCGACACGTACATGATCCGGGTCAGCTTGCCCGGCAGGCGCGTCCACGTCAGACCCTCGTCGGCGGAGTGGAACACCTCGCCATGGTTGGTCCCGAACACCACCTCGCCTGTCTCCAGGTCGGTTCGCATTGATCCGCGCAAGACTCCCCCGTAGTAGTGCTCCTGCGGCAGTCCGGCAGTGATCGCATTCCACGATGTCCCGCCGTCCGTCGACCGGAAGATACGCAGGCGACCGTCCACGAAGACCCGTTGCACATCCGCCGCCAAGGGAACGACCATGACCGCACCGGACCGCGTGACGACGATCGGGAACCCGAAGTCCGACGGCAGGCCGGTGCCGATTGGCTTCCAGGCCTGTCCGCCGTTGTCACTGCGGAACACGCCGAAATGGAACTGCAGGAAGAGGCGTTCGGGGTCGTCCGGGTGCGCCATGACACCGTGCACGCAGCGGGCGACTTCCGATTCCGGCTGGCCGGTCTCCACTTCCTTGAGTCCGTCGTGGCGTGTCTGCCAGGTGGCGCCGCCGTCGGTTGTCTCGAAGACGCCGACCGCGGACATCCCCACCCACATGCGTGCGGGATCGGTCGGGTGAGGCAGGATGGTGTGCAGGCACATGCCACCGGCGCCCGGCGCCCAGTGCCCGCGTGACGGGTGGTGCTGCAATCCGACCAGTTCATGCCAGGATTCGCCGCCATCGTCGCTCCGGAAGATTGCCGCGAGGTCGGTGCCGGCGTAGGTCACCCCTGGTTGTGCCGGTCCGCCGGGCGTGATCGTCCAGATGGCATCAAGTTTGCGGACCGTGCCGTCGGGCAGGACCGGCAACGGGCCCGACTCGAACGACGGCGAGTGATCCACCTGCGTCCACGTCTCGCCTCCGTCGTCAGATCGCCGGACCGTCGTGCCGTAGACGTAGTGCCCGGTACCGGCCAGGATGCGCCCACCCGGCAATGTCGTGATGCTGTCGACGCGCCATCCCGCGAGCAATTGGTTGCCGAGTTGCCATTCGCCCGTGTGATCACGTTCGTAGATGAAGGCACCTCGGTCGGTGCCTACAAGGATTCGCCGTGCCATCCGTATCGTCCTCGAAGCCGATTTTCTTCGCTTTTCCGAACGGTCCGGACCCGGGAATGGATCGGAGGAGGCATCCGGGCCTATTTCGAGAGGACGGCATCCATCCGGGCGAGGACACCCGGCCAGCCTCGCCCCATGCCTTCGTAGCCCTGCCGGCCGAGCGCCGTATCCAGGTCGAAGCCATCATGCGTCAGGGTCACCGAGGTGCCCGTGTCATCTGCCCGGAGATCCCACGCTACCGTGGTATCCAGGACACCGACCGCGAACCGGTACGCAAGCCGGTGTCCCGGGTCCGCTTCGATCACTTCGCACGCCTGCGTGCCCCATGCCCCCATGTCAAGGTCGAAGCGGTGACCAACGACCGGGCTGATGTTCCCAGCCGCCCACCACTCCACGTGGACAGTCGGGTCGGTCAGTGCTTGCCAGACCCGCGACACCTCGTGCCTGACGTGCCTCTCGATCTGTACCCGTCCGGTATTCGATGGCGGCATACGGTGGATCCTTCCGTCCCGGCGCAGTCACCAGGCGATGGCTGGCCTGGTGGCGCATCTCCATGCCGGAACGGTTCAGCCCTGACAATGGCCCTGAGGGTTAGGTGTACCTAACCCTCAGGGTTTGGTACTGTTTCACGCCGTTGGTAGGTGGCGCCGTGACGGTTACGATTTCTTTCAGGAGACCCTGCATCTGATGAACGCGTTCATGCCGTCGCGTCCCACCGGCCGACCCACCCCGGCATCCCGGCGAGCCTTCCTTGGCGGCCTGGTTGGCGGTTTGCCGTTCATCATCGCGGCCTGTGGCGGAACGGAGGCTCCGGCCGCTTCGCCCACTTCGGCACCAGCGCCATCGACCCCGGCGTCATCAGTCAGGCCACCGACGGCAGCCCCCAGTGCCGCGACCCCGGTGCCATCCGCTGCAATCCTCGAGAAGGAACTCGTGATCTATTCCTCCCGCAAGGAATCCCTGATGGAGCCCACCGTCGAGGCGTTCCAGAAGAAGACCGGGGTGAAGGTGTCGGTCAAGAGCGGTGGCAGTGCCGAACTGCGCCTCCTGATCGGGCAGGAGGGCGGCGCCTCCAAGGCCGATATCTATTACACCACCGACTACGTGGACGCCGAGCTGCTGCGCCAGAAGGGCCTGCTTGCGCCATTCCAGTCGAGCTTGACCGATGGCGTGCCCGCCGAGTTCAAGGCCCCCGACGGTGCATGGACCGGGGTCATTGGGCGCAGCCGCAACATCATGGTCAACACGACCCTCGTCAAGCCTGCGGACTACCCGGCGTCCGTCTTTGACCTTGCCGACCCCAAATGGAAGGGACGCATCGCCATCACCCGCCTCACCGACGGGACCCCGGTCTGGCTAGCCTCCCTGATCCTCCTGAAGGGCGAGGAGGCGACGACAGCATTCCTGACCACCCTTTTCAAGACCAACGGCATGAAGGTCCTCAACGGTGGCTCGAATGTCGCCGATGCCGTCGCGCAGGGCGAATTCGCTGCCGGGTTCGTCAACCACTATTACTA
>DDYL01000125.1:4709-10040 GCA_002347925.1 Chloroflexi bacterium UBA2235
ACGGGGGGCATCGGGACCTTGGTGATCCCCCTCACGGTCGCCGCCCTCAAGTCTGCCCCGCACCCGAACGTTGCGCGGGCGTTCATCGACTTTGTCCTCTCGCCCGAGGGGGCCGCGCCGATGATGACGCAGGAGGGCGAGTTCCCGCTGCGTCCCGGCATTCCCCTGGGCGACCACGGCGCCGATGGTGTCCGCACCATCGACAAGATCCGCCGGCCAGCGGCCTTCGATATTGACAAGTTGCTGGCCGCGCGCGACCGTGCCATCGAACTCTACACCCCCTTGTTTACCTGATTGTCACCAAATGGCAACTGGCAGGTGATGCCAACGTCGTAGAATTCCGGGGGCGGGTGTTCGCCATCCTATCCCCCTGAAGGTGACCCGATCGCATGAGTTCCCCCGGCCGGTTTGGCCACATGTATGCGCCATTGCGTGTACCCAATTACCGGATGTTCCTCGCCGGACAGACCGTTTCGACGATGGGATCGCTCATCCAGATGACCGCCCAGTCATGGGTCGTCTATGAACTGACCCACTCTTCGGCTGCCCTTGGAACCGTGGCGATGCTCGGGTCCCTGCCATTGCTCTTCCTCAGTCCGTACGCCGGCACCCTTGCCGACCGGATCGATCGCCGCAAGCTCCTGTACGGGACGCAACTCATCCTCGCCGGTCTGGCTGCCACCCTGGCAATCCTTGTCCAGACCGGCCTGATCCAGCTCTGGCACCTCTATGTCCTTGCCGTGGTGACGGGTATCGTCACGGCCCTTGATGGTCCGGCCCTGCAGGCATTCGCCGCCGACCTCACTGGTCCCACGCTGATCCGGCAGGCGGTCTCGCTCAACATGATGGGCTTCCAGGTCTCGCGAATGGTCGGCCCCTCCGTTGCCGGACTGCTCGTCGGCTTCTACGGGAGTGCGACCGCGTTCTGGGTCAATGCCGCCAGCTTCCTCGCGGTGGTCCTGGCCCTCCTGCGGGTGCGCTTTACCAATGAGGGGGCATCCGGGCAACGTGGTGCTAGGTCCGGTGCCGGTGGGGGAACCACCATGGACGCGGTTCGCCACATCCTCGGCAACGCGAACCTGGTCAACTTCTATATCTACCCGCTGCTCTACATGTTCGGGGCGGCTTCCACGATGACCCTGTATCCGGTCTACGTCGGCGACGTCCTTCATCGTGACGCACGCGCCCTCGGCACCATCGTGGGCGCATGGGGCGCCGGAAATCTTGCAACCTCGTTCCTCGTCCTGCCCCTGGTGCAGAACGTCCGTCGCACTGGACTCCTCAGTGCCGGTCTCCTTATCTGGTTCGGCGCGATGCTTGCCCTCCTGTGGGTGATCTCCTTGCCTCCCGTGATGGCGTCCATTGAGGCCTCCGGTGCGGCGCTCGGCCTGCCAGACCCGGTCGTCCTCGCGGCGTGTGTCGCGACCTTCCTGTCGGGCGCGACCGGCCCCATCGTCCTCTCGATGGCGAGTGGGTTGCAACAGATGATGGCCCCGCCCACGATGCGGGCACGTCTCGCTGCCATTGGCACGACCATCACCTTCGGGACGCAACCGTTCGTGAACCTTGCCGTCGGCTATACCGGCGAGATCTTTGGCGCTCCCACTGCCCTTCTGGCCAATGGGGTGTTCGTAAGCGTCCTGGTCCTGCTTCTGGTGACCTTCCGGCGATCAGTCCGCGCCGAGGTGATCCGCCCTCACACCATGGTCAATCCGTCACAACCGGGTCCTGCAACCGGTGCGCCCGATGGTGGCGACCGTACCCCCGCACCTGCTCATGCCCCGGCCCGCGCCGAGGTTGCGCCCGTATCCTCGGCACACGCATGACCGGCCGGTAGAGGGGAACGTGTAGCCGGTGATGCGAGCAAGCGCTACGTCGGCATCGGCCGGGGTGCGACCTGTACCGGTGGCCGGAGGGTTCCCGTTCGTGGGCTCTGGACTGCATGTCGCCGGGTTGGTGCCTGTGGTGCTCGTCGGCGTTCCGCTAATCACCCTCGCGATGACCGTCGTCGAGGTCCCGCCCGCCGCACTCCTCGGGTTGCTTGCTCGCCTCGACGTGCCAGGGCTTTTCGGGCAATCTGCCATTCTCGCGCTCGGTGCGACCATCTGCGCGATGGTCTTTGGGGTCCCGTTGGCGTGGTTCGTTGCCCGCACCGACCTCCCCGGGCGTCGCGTTGTCCGGTTCGTGGCCCCGCTTGCGCTTGCGGTGCCGCCGTACGTGCTCGCCCTCGCCTATGTGGTCCTGCTCGCCCCCGGAGGTGTCATCCACCGCGGTGTCGCGACGGTTCTCGGGATGTCGACCTTCCAGATTGGGTGGCCCGGGTTCATCTTTGGCACGACTGGCGCGGCGTTTGTCCTCGGGGTTGCTGGCGTCCCAACGGTCTTCATCCTCGTCCACAGTGCCCTCTCACGCACCAACCCGTCCATCGAGGACGCGGCGCGCAGTCTCGGGCTCTCGCCACTGGCAACGTTCCGCCGGGTGACCTTCCCCCTCCTCAGGGCGCCGTTGCTCGCAGGTGCGCTGCTGGTCTTCCTGTACGCGTGCGTCGACTTCGGTGTGGTCTCCCTGCTGCGGGCGCGCACGGTCACGACCGCCCTCTACACGTACTTGCTCACCGGGTACGCGCCCCCGGCAACCGCAATGTTGGCCCTGGCCTTGGTTGCCGTCCTTTGGGGCCTGCTCGTCGTCCAGCGACGCATCCAACGATCTGGTGCCGGGTCAACCCGCGGAGGCGATGGATCCCGTGTCGGTGATGCGGTCCTCGCCGATACCCGGGGGCGCGCGGGGTCGACACCGGTGTCGTTGGGCCAGTGGCGGTGGCCGGCTGCCCTCGGTGCGTTCGTGATCGTCTCCCTTGGGTTCGCCCTGCCTATCGGGGTACTCGCCTGGTTGGCATCAACCCTTGGCGTCGCCGGATTGCCAACCTTCTGGTGGTCGTTGGTGCCCCATCTCGGTCACACCCTCGTGATCGGCGCATCCGGTGCCACGGTGGCGGTTTGCCTAGGGCTTGCCCTGGCGCTTGCGCGCGGGCGCACCACCCTCATCGAACCGGCGACGTGGGCGATGCAGGCCGGTTATGCCCTTCCCGGGACCATCCTTGCCCTGGCAATCGTCACATTCGTGCTGCGCGTGGCGCCGTGGGCAAGTGATACCGCCATCCCGATCATCATGGCGTCGGTGATCCTCTTCGCCGCCCCGGCATTCCAGGCCTGCACCGCGGCCATCGATGCCGTGCCGGCGGTTCTGGTGCGTGCGTCCCGCGGCCTTGGCACTTCCACGTGGGGTGCGTTCCGGCGTGTGGTCCTGCCACTGGCCGGGCCGGCCTTGCTTGCCTCCTGGGCCCTCACCTTCGCACTCGTGGCCCGGGAACTCGCCGCGACCCTGCTGCTGCGCCCTCCCGGGTACGACACGTTGGCGGTGCGGATCTGGGTCCATACGATGGATGTCGGCCCGGATCCCCGCGCTGCCGCAGTTGCCCTGCTGCTTCTGATGCTTCTCGGCACGGTATGGTCGGTCTCCCTCTGGCTTGGTGGGCGCTCCGAAGCGTCCACCCGGCTTGCCGACCGGCGCGCCCATCAGTAGGGTCCGGCCATGCCGGTCAACGGTGGTACCTTCTCTCGGGGAGGGATCGGAACAGGTGCCACGCCGTCGCACGCCAACGACACATGCCTGCGAACTTGTGACCGATCCCGATGCGAGGAAGGATGCCGACCGCCTAGCGGCAAGCATCCGTGAGGCCTTTCCCGCCGGCATCTCCCGTCCGGCCTTGCGTGCTCTTGCCAACGCCGGGTTTACGGGTCTCCATGCCTTGACCCTTTGGTCCGAGTCGGAAGTAGCATCCCTTCACGGGATGGGTCCGAAGGCAATGGGGCTGCTTCGTGAGGCATTACACGTGACGGGACGGGACTTCCGGCCGTGATCCCAGTGTGGCCCGGTGAAACGGTTGATGAGGCGTCACCCGGCGAGGCGCCGGTGCGCGACGACGTGATTGTTTCCGTTCGCGGTCTCGCGCGACGCTATCCCGGTTCGATCGTGTCAGCCGTCGCCGGGGTCAGTTTCGATCTGCACGCGGGCGAGGTTCTTGCCTTGCTTGGGCCAAGTGGGTGCGGCAAGTCCACGACCCTTCGCCTGATCGCCGGGTTCGACCGGCCCGATGCCGGCGAAGTCTGGATCAACGGAGCGTGTGTGGCCACGTCGGTGCGTCCACTCAATCAGGGTAGTCCGAGTTGGATCCCTCCGGAACATCGTCGGATCGGGATGGTCTTCCAGGACTACGCCCTGTTTCCCCATCTGAACGCTGCCGAGAACGTTGCCTTCGGCATCGAAGGCCTGCCGCGGCCCGAACGCGATTCACGCGTCACCCGCCTGCTCGCGACCGTGGGCCTTGCCGAACTCGGTGACCGCTACCCTCACCAGCTTTCCGGAGGCCAGCAGCAGCGTGTCGCCCTTGCCCGCGCCCTCGCACCCCGGCCCCGTGCAATCTTGCTTGACGAACCATTCAATACGCTGGACGCGAGCCTGCGTGTTCAAGTTCGCCGAGATTTGCTAGACATTCTTGCAGCGGAAGGGGTCGCAGTTCTTCTTGTGACGCATGACCAGTCAGAGGCATTCGCGTGTGCGTCGCGCGTCGCGGTCATGCGTCGCGGACAGGTGGAACAGGTCGGCCCGCCCGAGACGCTTTACAACCGGCCGGCTAACCGGTTTGTCGCCGGTTTCGGTGGCGATGGCCTGTTCATGCCAGTCGCCGTCCATTCCGGTCGTGTGGAACTCACCGGCGGGTGGCCGGTCCCGTCGGTCCCGGTGTCAGATCCGGCTGCGTGGGTACAGGCAGGGGACGCCGTCATGCTTGTTCGCCCGGAGGAAGTCCTGATTGACCCAGATCCTCAGGGAGAGAGCGTCGTTGGTGAGGGTCGTCCCCGGGGACCTGATGTCGAGTATGACGTCCGCCCCCGTTCGGCGCCTCACGGCAACCTCGTCCTTCGTACCCGCTACCAAGGGTGGCTTGCACCAGGCACGCCAGTGCGTGTCGATCTGGCGTTGCGGCACCTTGTCCTCTTCGCCGGTGAACGGACCCTCGCATCGCTCTGCCTCACCGTGGGATGTACCTGCCGCTAGGGTCCACTTCGGTGTCACCGGAGTGCCGGACGGTCGCGTACACTTTGCCGTCATCATCTGGATCCCGCCGGAGTGCCGGTGGGTCCGCCACCGATCGGGACCGCCAATGGATCCGCAGACCGGGCGCACCGGGATCGCCGCGGCTCTCTTCATGATCATCACATCAATGATGCTCATCCCCTTCCAGGATCCTGATTCTGCGTCCTTTGTTCTAAG
>DDYL01000125.1:10059-16791 GCA_002347925.1 Chloroflexi bacterium UBA2235
GGCAATCTCGTTGACGGTCGAGTTTGGCCGTTTTGCGCGCTTGCTGTGGTAGCGTCAATCGAACGATCCCGATGTCATCTGGCGAGGGCGTGCGTGTGTTGACCGGCCTGACGGATCGACGCACAAGGGAAGACAGACAATGGACCTCACCACTCGGCGTCGCCACTCCGCTTTTGCTTTTCTTCTTGCCTTGCCACTGATGACCCTCGTGGCGTGCGGTGGATCCGACCCCTCTCCGTCGGCCGCCGCCCCCACCGCCGCCAAGCCGGTTGGAGGTGCCACGGTTGCAAGCATTGCCACCGTTGTCACCACGCGTGACCCCTATGCCGTCCCGACGGCATCCCCTGGCGCCGGTCCGCGCATGACCGTCACCGCGACCGCGGCCCCCCCTACTTCCACGACTGTCCCGATGCCGACCCAGGTTCCGGTGCTCACCCAGGTTGCCACCGTTGCCCCGGCAACTCCGGCCGCCGTTGCGACGACGCAGGCAACCCCGACGGTCGAGGCCCCGGCCCCGACGGCGGCGCCTTCCGTAGTTCCCACCTCGGTGCCCGCACCGGCCACCGACGGGCTATCGTTCAAGATCCAGTCCGAAAAGTCCTCGGCAACGTTCCGCGTCAATGAGCAACTCGCCGGGAGGGACCTGCCAAACGATGCGGTCGGCACCACCAAGGCCGTCTCCGGTCAGTTGGTGTTTGCACCGGACGGCACCCTTTCCCCCGACAAATCACTCATCTTGGTGGATCTGAACACACTCAAGACTGATTCGGGAAGCAGGGATAACTACTTCAAGCGCAATACCCTTGAGGTCGAGAAGTTCCCGAACGCGTCGTTTGCGCCGTCGAAGGCCGAAGGCATGCCATCGCCCCTGCCGGCCTCCGGCGAAGCCTCGTTCACCATGACGGGCATCACAACCATCCATGGCGTCCAGAAGGAAGTCACCTGGAAGGTCACGGCCAAGCGAGATGGCGCGACGATCACCGGCAAGGCCACGGCCACCGTCACGTTCGGCGACTTCGGCATGACAATTCCGCGCGCCGCCGCCGTCCTGTCCGTCAAGGATGAGATTCGTCTCGAGATTGATCTTTCCGCGACCGCTTCATAGCAGTCGGGCCCGGCGTCAGTGGGCGTGGGTCGCGAGGTCGATTTCTATCGTCTCGACGATCCGTTCCGGCGCCGGTACTGTCAGGTCGACGGAACGAACGACGTGATTGTTCGTGTCGGCGATGAAGAGGCGCCCGCGTGCGATTGCCAGATCTCCCGGTTCCGAGAACCTTGCCTCGGCGCCACTGCCGTCCAGATGACCCTCGGGAGGTCCGCCACCGATGAACGTCCGCACGGTGCCGTGCGTGAGATCCAGTCTCTTGATCCGGTGGTTGTAGGTGTCCGCGATCAGAAGCGACTCGCCGTCAGGATCGTCACGCCACCAGGTCACCCCTAACGGATGCTGGAGACGGGCACTTTCCGCGTTGCCGTCGATGTCTCCGAAGTCGAACAGTCCCTGCCCGACAAGGGTTGACACCTGACCGGTTCCCAGGTTGATCTGGCGGATTGCGCTTGTCTCGCTGTCCGCTACCCACAGTCGTTCCCCGGTCCCGTCGATGGCAAGGCCCGACGGCTGCGCGAACGCGGCCTCGCGCACCGGCCCGTCGGCGAGGGCCTCGCTTCCTGAACCGGCGAATGGGATCACCCGGCCGGAGGCGAGGTCCATCACCCATATCTGGTGCGTTCCCGCCATGGCGATGAACAGGAGGCCCCGGTCATCGTGCGGGTCGTCATGGGCGCCTCGGTCGGTAATGGGTGGTGCGGCTGGGTCTGCGAGGAAGACCACGTCCCACGGACTTGAGAGATCCACACCGTGTGCCGGCCCACCTGTACCCCGGGTACGCGCCTGACGACCTGTCCCCGCAATCGTGGTTATCGTTCCCCCGTCTGGGGACATGCGCCGGATTGCATGGTTCTCGGTGTCGGCGATGTAGACAACCCCGGTGCGCGGATCGATGGCCAACCCTTGTGGCCAGTTGAATTGCGCCACTTCAGGCGGACCGTCCCGCAGGCCCGGTTCGCCCGTGCCGACCATGTGGTGCAGCGGGCCACCGAGTGTCGACAGCCCTACCACCACCAGGCGGTGATGGTTGCTGTCGGCGATGGTGATGTGCCCCCGCCCCCGGTCGTCAACCAGGATGCCCCCGGGGAATGCAAGGTCGGTTCCGATCGAGGCTTGCGCCGCTGCACCGACTGGGCCAAAGTCCGGAACGGCCGGTGCAAGCCATCCCTTGTCGTCAAACTCGGCAAGCATTCGGTCAAGAACCGGCATGAGTTGTCCCGCTTCGAACTCGCCTTCGTGGCGGCCGATCACCTTCCCGCGCGGATCAATGAACATCAATGTCGGCCAGGCCCTGCAGGTGAACGCCTGCCAGACGGCGAAATCGGCATCGTTGACAACCGGATGCCTGATTCCGTGGCGACGCACCGCTTGTGCGACGGCCTCGTTAGACTTCTCCTGCGGGAACTTCGCCGAATGGACGCCAATCACGACCACCCGGTCGGGGTACCGTTCCTCAATCTCCCGCAACTGCGGAAGCACGTGTAGGCAGTTGATTCAACAGAAGGTCCAGAAGTCCAGGAGGACAATGCGGCCCTGCAGGTCGGCCATCCGGAGGGGCCGGTCGGTATTGACCCACGTCAATCCTGATGGGAATTCGGGGGCATTCACGCTCCCGGCATACGACTGCATGGCCGAAGCGTAACAGGGACACGCCGCCTATCGCGGAGGTTCGGCCAAGGCGGCTGAGACGCCGAGACCCAGGTACAGGGTTCCGGTTGCCAATCGTGCGGGGCGTTGGGCGGCGCGTCGTTGGGTGACCAACCCCTGCAAGGCACCGGCCAGGACGCCATACGCACTGTCCGTCACGATTCCCAGTATGGCGAAAAGGGTTCCCAAGATAAGGAATTGCCACGCTACCGGTCCGTGTGACGGATTGACGAATTGGGGGACGAATGCAAGGAAAAAGATCGCCGTCTTTGGATTCAGTACAGCAACCACGAACCCCTGACGGGCAATCCTGGAAAGTGGTTGGATGGGGGGTGGCGCTTCCTCGGACTTCGTATCACTCCCGAGGAGTGTCCGGACACCGATCCAGGCCAGATACGCGGCACCGGCCCATTTGACGATGGTGAATGCCTCCGCCGATGCAACCAGCAGGGCTGAGAGCCCCGCTGTGGCCGCGAGGGCGTGCACGAAATTGCCCCCACCAACCGCCAGCGCAGATGTCACGCCCGCCCGCCAACCTTGGCTGACGCCCCGCGCCACGATGTACACCACTGCCGGTCCCGGAGTGAGCAACAGCACAAGTGACGCACCAATGAACATTGCAAGGGTGGAAAGTGTGGGTATCAACACGCTCACGTCACCGTCCATGCTGCGAGTGTCCCACAGGGTCCGGCAACGCTTCCTAAACCGGACATGAAACCGCCGGCGGTACCTTCAATCTTCCCCAGCCAGCATGGTCAGCCCCGGTCGGGCGGTTTCAGCCACTTCCCGAAACTCGTCAGGTGTTCATCCGCGTACCCGAGTTTCTCGTAGAAGGCCGCGACTTCAACGTTGTCAGCGCGCACCTGAAGGTTCACTTTGCGCACACCTTGCGCCACCATCCGGTTCTCGAGTTCGGACATGAGTGCCCGCCCGATGCCCCGGCCTTGGTGATCCGGTTCCACTGCCAGATGGTAGACCCATCCGCGACGTCCATCGTACGCACCCATCACTGATCCGAGGATGATGCCGGGACCGGTCGTGCCTTTCGGACGGTCTTCACCCGCAACCAGGAAAAGCATTGGGTCCCGCTTGCGTTTCTCATGGATCTCAGCGCGCAAATCAAGCCATGGGCGGGCAATGCCGGCCCGTTCCCAGAGATCAAGCACGGCATTCTCATCGGTCTCGCGGTAGGTGCGTACCTTCATTCCCTCGGTCCGTATCCGCCTATCCGGCGGTTCCGTCCTTGCGTCGATGGATGATCAGCAGATTCCCGTCCGGGTCTGCCACGAGGGCGGAGTGGCACGTGTCCGATTCCGTTGGCTCGATGATGACCGGGTGTCCCTTGGCCCTGAGTTCAGCCACCGCCTCGGCGACATCAGGCACCGCAAGCGCGATGGCTGCATTCACGCCTGCGCCGCCCGCATCCCTACGGAGAGCGAGTGCGACCGGAGCGGTGTCAAACTCAACCCAGTTCGGGGTCTCTTCGGTGAGCGGTGCGTCAATGCCGACTACTTCCCGGTAGAAACGCAACGAGGCATCGGCATCGGCCACGTTCACGACCACGAAGTCGATGCCCCGGATCTTCATCTGAAGTCTGTTTCTGGTCGCACCCGCATTGCCACCCTACTTGCGGGCGATGCTGAACTCGTGACGCCCCTCACGGATTGCCGGGCTAGCCGACTTGACCGCGTGCAGGAGATCGTCGTCACCATGGGCCGCGACTGCGATCGCCTTGAAGGCTTCCGGGTCTAGCTCCAATGCCTCGAGGCAACGCTTGTCCGCTGGGCAAGGGTAGATGTACTCGCCGATGGTCCCGTTCGCCTGCGCCCGCGCCTTGTCGGACATCCGCGCGACCCATTCGAGGTCACCGACCATCCATCCCCGTGGGCGTGGCTTCCATTCGTTGTCAACGACGCCGCCGTCCCAACGTTCGTTCGCAGCTGCTTCGGGGTGAGCTTGTGTCGTGGTC
Source organism: Chloroflexi bacterium UBA2235 (assembly GCA_002347925.1). Taxonomy (GTDB): domain Bacteria; phylum Chloroflexota; class UBA11872; order UBA12225; family UBA12225; genus UBA12225. Next base: position 14,784 of record DDYL01000125.1, read on the forward strand.
ATTGTGATCTTCCTTTGAGTGAATGCTGGATCCGAAGCATCGGCTGGTCCGATGGTTCGCATCCGAGTGTACCGCGCAGTTGTCCTGAAACGTGATGTGTTCGGGCGTCCGTGACGTATTCAGGCACTCCGCCGTGGGTTCCACAGTGACCGCATCCACGTCGCCAACGTGCGGAATATCGACGGTTCGAACGCATACCGTCCTTCGCGGAGCGCCGGACTTGCGTTCGTCACCGCACGCACGAGGTCGTCATCGTCATGCGAACCAACCGCGAGTGTCTGGAAGGTCTTCGCATCCAGTTCCAAGGCGCCGAGACAGCGGCGGTCGACTGGGCATGGATAGATGTACCCATCACTCGTGCCCTGCGCATTGGCCCTTGCCTTGTCAGACATCCGCGCAATCCACTGGAGTTCACCAATGGACCAGGCGCCAGGCCGGGGTTTCCAGCCACCATTGACAACCCCGCCGTCCCAACGTTCGTTCGCCGGGCGGGCCGGTGCGGTTCGGCTATCCCCTGTCATCTCTCCGGTCTCCTGGGGAAACGTCTGACAAATGCCAAAGACGCACGCGCTTTCAGACTGCTGGGCGCATGGCCATCAGCATGCTGAGTGACCCGGTGCATACGGTCTGGCCTGCGTCGTTCATGACCGTGAGCCCGATGGCGACAGCCCCGGACTTCATGCGGGGGTAGGCTTTGAGCTCGGTAATCGTTCCACGGATGCGGATTGCATCACCCGGATGGACTGGCAAGGTGAACTTCCAATCGGTGATGCCCCGGAACGCGCGAGTCGTGTCCTCCAGGATTCCCGTTTGCCAAGCCAGACCGGTCGCGACTGACAGCACGAGTGCCCCGTGCGCGATCCGGCGAGGGAACCCCTGCGACCGGGCAAACGCGTCGTCGGTGTGAAGCCGGTTGTTGTCCCCCGTGAGGCGCACGAACGCATCGATGTCTTCGGTCGTGACCACCCGAGACGGGCTTTCGATCACGTCCCCAGTGTTGAACTCCTCAAAGTAGCGGCCCATGATCCCTCCGGATTGCCTTGCCGGAACCGGCGCGCGCACGCCAGTACCGGTGGCGCCAACATGGTCGCTACTTTACGGTTTCCGCGCGGTCACCCATAACCACCGTCTGGGGACGGCCACCTTGCCGTCGACCGTCACTGCACCATCAACCTTCCGGGAGAAGTCAGGGTCCCGGAACACCTCCCGCGTCGCCTGCTTCATCGCTTCACACGCGACATCAGCGGGGAACTTGTGATGCAACGCACCTTGGGAATAGTCCGAATAATCGGCAATCGCTTCCCAAAGTTCCTGATCCATCGGCACAACCATCTCGTGCGCACGGACGTCATCGAAACCCACCTCGCGCGCGAGCGAGGCATACGTGGAAGCATCAATCTGCCGGATAGCCTCGGGTTTGACGGAGACTTCGTTCACCGCTTGGGATGTCTCGGAGCTCGTGAGGTTTCTGGCAATCCGGACCGCACGCCTGACGGTTTCCAGATAGAACCGTTCGGTGCCCTGGACAACCGAGCCGTCGTAGAACGCGCTATTGAAGAAGAGCCCCGCACCATGGCGGATGACCCGGAACGCCTCCTTGAACAGGGCCGGTTTCTCGTCAGCCCCGAAATTGTGGATGCCGTTCCCGATCACGACATAACTGCCGAGGTCGTCTGGCAGCGGGAGTGACTGCCCGAGGCTTTGCAACAGCGCGATTGGATAGCGGGCGAGGTGTTCGCGTGCTATCTCGAGCGCATTCAGGTCGCGATCGATCATGACGGTACCCAGCACGCTCGCGCCAATCCGGCTTGCAACCTCCTGGCACAGGTCACTCATCAGCCCTACCCCGCACGCAATGTCGATCCCCACCCACGGGGTCGGCAGGCGCACGTCCCGCAGGAAATCCTCGAGTTGCGCGCGATTGGCGGATCGGTAACTGGGCAGGCTAGAGAACCACTCGAAACTGAACCGACGCGTCCCGGCAGACACAACGTGCTGGTCATCCATC
>DDYL01000125.1:16902-18215 GCA_002347925.1 Chloroflexi bacterium UBA2235
CGGGCCCCGCGGGTCGGTCGCGGAAGACTGCGTTGCTAGGCGTAGCGCCGGATCACGATGCACGAATTGTGTCCGCCGAAGCCGAACCCGTTCGAGAGAATCGTCGAGACCCTCGCGCGGCGTGCCACATTCGGCACGTAGTCCAGATCGCAGTCCGGGTCGGGCGTGTCATAGTTGATCGTTGGCGGCAAGATATCGTCAAGCAAGCTACCAATCCCGGCAGCAGCCTCAATCGCGCCGCATCCGCCCGCCGAATGTCCGGTCATGCTTTTCAGCCCGGTGATCGGAACCTGGTATGCGCGATCACCAAGGACTGTCTTGATCGCAAGGGTCTCGGTCCGGTCATTCGGGCCAGTACTCGTGCCGTGCGCGGAAATGTAGTCGATATCGTCGGGCACGAGGCCAGCATCGGCGATTGCTGCGAGCATTGCCCGTACGGCACCGTTTCCATCTGCCGGTGGCGCAGTCAAATGGAACGCATCCATCGACGCACCGTATCCGGCCAACTCCGCCAGGATGCGCGCGCCGCGGGCCTGCGCGAACGCCTCGCTTTCCAGGATAAGCGTCGTCCCCATCTCGCTGAACACGAAGCCATCGCGGTTCAGGTCAAACGGGCGGCTTGCCTTGGTCGGGGTGTCATTGAACTTTGTTGCCAATGCGCCGGCCTGGTTGAAGCCTGCCATGGCCACAGGTTGCAGGGCGGCTTCGGATCCACCAGTGATCACGACGTCCGCCCACCCCAACCGGATAGCGGCCACGGCCATCCCGATTGCATCGTTTGATGATGCGCACGCCGACCCGATTGCCATGCCGGCACCGCGGACTCCAAGCGTGAGTGAGATATGACCCGCCGCCGCATTCGGCATCAGCATCGGCACGCAGAACGGACTGACCCGCCGTGGCCCGCGCTGGACCCGCGTCGTCTCGCTTTCGACCACCGTCTGAAGGCCACCAACGCCCGTCGCATAGATGACCGCAATCCGGTCGCGCGTGGCATCGTTGATCGGCAAGCCCGCCATCTGGACCGCCTCGACCGCCGATGCAACCGCGAATAGCGTGAATGGATCCATGCGACGCGCTGCCTTGGCGTCCATCCAGTTGGCCGGATCAAAGCCCCTGACCTCCCCGGCGATGTGGGTCTCCAGGTTCAGTGCCTCAGGATCGTAGCGTGCAATCCGGGCAATTCCCGATTCACCCGCGATCAGCTTCTTCCATGTCTCGGGCCACGAAAGTGCGAGAGGGTTGACCGATCCGAGACCCGTGATGACCACTCGACGCTGTTCCACGCCTGTCCCCTGCCTTGTCCTGCACGG
>DDYL01000125.1:18254-19399 GCA_002347925.1 Chloroflexi bacterium UBA2235
GGGACTTTTGCGGTTCATCAACTCCAGTTGAGTGCCAACCAGACCCGCCCGACAGTCCCATCGAGGGCCGTTCACGCCGGTTGCAACTGCCAGTGTCGGGCGGATACCTTCGCGTCGATGACGACCCCAAACCGCCCCGTGCCGCTGATACTCGATACCGACATCGGAGATGACGTCGACGACGTCTTTGCATTGCTTCTCGCCGTGCGCGACCCCGCATACGACCTCCTGGCCGTGACGGTTGTCTATGGCCAGGTCGAAGCACGCGCCCGCCTCGCACGGCACGTCCTCGACCTTGCCGGCCGGCCGGACATTCCGGTGGCAATCGGGTCGTCCGATAGCCTTGCCGGTCCCGTCAACCCAGGGGACCGGGGCAACTCGATGGCATCGGCCGACGAAGTGATGCCCGGTCTGGGTTCCAGTGAGTGGGACGACCTCGGGGCGCGCATCGACCCGCGTCCGGCGTCCGAGCTGATCATTGAACTTGTCCGAAACGTGACCGTTCCGCCGGTCCTCGCCGCCATCGGCCCGCTTACGAACATCGCGCAGGTCTTGAGGCAGGCACCCGACATCGCCGGGCGGGTTGCCTCCCTCGTGATCATGGGGGGGCGGCTTGGTGAAGGGTCTATCGTCGGAGAACACAACCTGAACATGGACCCCGAAGCGGCCTCAATCGTCCTTGGCAGTGCAGCGCCGATCCGGCTGGGCACGTTCGATGTCACCCGTGATGCCGTTCTCGGTCACGATGATGTCGAACGCCTCCGTGCCGGCGACCCTGCCTGCCGGTCGGCGGGCGATCAGCTGGCCCTCTATTTGCGCCGACGGAACCGACCGGAGACGAGCATGTATGACCCGGTTGCCATGACCTTGGCAATCAACGAAGACTACCTTCGCACCGAGGTTCTGGACATTGCGCTCGACGTTGATGTGCCGGGTCGCAAGGTGATCACGACGGTTGATGCGGGTTCACCCGGAGCAGTGAAGATGCAAGCGAGCATCGCCATTGACGTTCCGGCATTTCATGCCCACTTGATGGATACCATCACCGGTATCCCCGCTTCGGAGTGAGACGCCGGTTTGCCAGTTCCTCTACGAGGGGTCGCAATCGTTCCGGAGCAACCAACACGCAAACCGCATGTACAGGC
>DDYL01000125.1:19467-20064 GCA_002347925.1 Chloroflexi bacterium UBA2235
AGCCGGAATATTCTCCGGCTTGCACCGACATGGACACGATAGTCCCCGGCAGTTCCGGACACGTGCGCGCGCATCTTGTCAATTGTGCGGGGCAGGAAGCGGATGCCACCGACCGTCTCGTATGGGCTTCTCGGGCGTCTTGTCCGCAGGTCCATCGCATATCCCTCTGATCGATGGTAGCGGGAGAACTGCGGAAGTCTTCAGTCGGTCGGATGATTTCTCGTGCCCCCGCATCCAGTGCTTCGAGATTGGAACGCCGAACACAGGAAACGTGGTCCGTCCGGTCGGACGGGCCACGTCGCGAAGTCTCAGTGTCTCTTCGGCGTCTCGTTGGAATCCCGATTTTATTGACAGAACATTGACTATCTTGTCAAGATAACTTGACGAGAATTGTCTCGATCAGGCAGGTCAGTGCTTGGCGAGACCCTTGCCAAGGTGGCCGCCATGGGGAACTTCACGTCCGTCGTCGAGGTCAAGCCGGTCGGCCATCGTCACGATGTCCGTCCGGTGGCCGAACCCGGCCTTCTCGAGCATGGTGCGATGGCGTTCCTGGGCCTCTGGATTGCCCTCCGGCCATGACTCAACCTGGTGATTGAA
>DDYL01000125.1:20085-23925 GCA_002347925.1 Chloroflexi bacterium UBA2235
CCGTCGGCGTCAACCCCGAGCAGGTCAAAGAGCCGGGTGCCGAACCCGGTCCGTGCGTTGTACTCGCCGCTCGTGCCGGCAATCTCGGCGCGCATCTTGTCAATCGCCCGGGGCAGGAACCGCATGCCTCCGAGCGTGTCGTAGACACTGCGTGGAGCGTGCTTTGTCAGGTCCATAAAGCTTGTTCCTCTTTCATTGGTGCGCATCCGTGATCGCGGGCGGTGCCGCGTTCGCACCGCCCAAGCAGGAGAGGGGCAATGCCCCTCTCCCGCGCCATCTGGCTACTCGATCACTGCGATTTCATTGGTCGATGCATCGCCGATCCATACCCTGCCATCGGCACTGCGGGACATCGCGTGTGCCTCGGGCACGCCAGTGATCTGCCATTCATCCAGGACGTTTCCGTTCGCCGGATCAAGTCGGTACACGTGGTTGTGGTTCGTCTCCACCACGACCAAGGTGTCGTTCTCCCAGTACAGGCCGTGTGATCGGCTGACCGGGAACGGGATCTGCCCCAGAACCTCGGCGGTCTCAGCATCGATGTGGTCGATCACGTTTGTGCCCGGTCGGGTCACCCACAGGGTCCCGCTCACGCCCGGTCCGGCATTCAGGGCCCCGCCATGCGCCGTCGGGAAGATCTGGGGTTCGGGTTCGGGAGCCGGGTGTGGCTTTACCCCGAGTTCGAAGGGTCGCCACTGGATGCCGTGCACCCCACCCTTCTCGGGGTTGGGCAGGTGGATCGCTGCCAGGCACTGGCCGGTGTACGGGTTGTGGCGGAAGACCATGCTTGGCTTGACATTCGAGGCGACCCACACCGATCCAGACCCGAAACTCGTTCCGCTCGCGTTGCGTGCGGGTGAGTGGAAGCTCGTGAGGATCTTGCCGGAGTAATCGATGAGGTAGGTCTGGTCATTCTGCTGGTCCGAGACCCAGAGGCCTTCGGCAACTGCCTCAAGACCGTTGACCTGGATGGCCGGTCCCTTGAAGATGACCTTCGCGTGAACCGTTCGAAGCGCGGTTGTGGCCATGGCGTTCCTCTCCTGCGTCCGTGACCGGTAACTCCGGCATCAATGCGCCGGGCAAATTCGGTCGTCGGTGGTCAGTATAGGCCCGTCTGCCCGGACTGCGTCCTACAGCCAGGTCCACCATGGTGAGTGGCCCCACTGGTGGAAGGTCTTGTGGTTCCCCCAGCCCGTACGGTCGCGGTCGAAGCCATGCCACATCCGGTATGCCAGTGAGTACGCTCCGGCATGATCCGGACGGTTGAACACCATGTCCTGCGTCAGGTGCAACCACCAACCAAAGGTAAGTCCGGCGACCATTCGTGGCAATTCGAGGGCGATCGGTGTGGTGGCGGGTCTGCGCTGAAGCCACCATGCAAGTCCGGCCGATAACCCGAGCAGTTCCCACGCGTGCAAGGGGGCCAGAAACCGGTCACGCTGCCCGGTAAACCGCATCCAGGCCCAGTCGACCAGATGATCGCCATCGATGAGGATGCCCATCATTGCGAGTGCAAGCGCGCCCGGGTACCCCCACCTGTGACGCAGATGCCAGGCGACCGGGATGGTCAGCAGGGCGTGGAATCGGGGCCGTGCCATCAGCGGCGGGCGCCAAGTCTGAGCGGAGTTGAGGGGGTGCGGGGAGCCGGCTTCGTTTCGGGAACATCGATGACAGCGACGGAATCCATTGCTGCCAACGATTCGATGAGCGACCGGGTGGCCCCCATGGTCACGGAACCTTCGTCCGCCATTACTGCCAGGGCAACTGTGCGTCCATGGGCGGCCTCCCACTTCTGGACATGAGTCATCACCTCACGAACCCCGTTCATGATCACCGCATTCTTTGCAGCGGCCCGGGCAGCAAATGAGGAGAGCGGGAGGGACTCATGGTCAATCGCAACGAAGACCGAGACTTGCACGAGCGCATCGTCGGTCGTCGCAGCCACCAATTTCCGCGAAAGCGCGCGAGTGATCTTCTCTGATCCGTTGGTCATGGAGATGGCCTCAGTCAAGATGGGGACTGGTCAGCGCGGGTGCGACCACGCCGGATTGATGCGTCGTCAGACGGCCTTGGGCAAAACGCCGTCGGCCGCTGAATGAACGACTGTGAAGGCGGAGCGGTCTAGACCCCCTAGACGTCGGCAACGCCTCCATCTGGATGGAAGATGCCCGGCCACAACTTGACGCCGGTGTACGGGTGGCCACGGAGGTAGTCCTCGTCAAGTTCTATCCCCAGCCCCGGTTTGGTCGGCAGTTCAATCCGCCCGTTGCGCGCCTTGAAGTAGTCCGCTTCCGTTCCCGCCTGGCATGCGTCCCGTGTTGGAGAGAGCGCGTACTCGAGGATCGAGAAGTTCGGGGTGACCGCTGCAAAATGGACCGTTGCTGCCGTGCCCACCGGTCCATTCGGATTGTGCGGGGCGACCATGATGTTGTACGTCTCAGCCATCGCCGCGATCTTCATCGTTTCCTTGATGCCACCATCGTGGCATAGGTCCGGCTGGATGACATCGACCAGCTGTCCTTCGATGAGTTCCCGGTATCCCCACTTCGTGAACGCGCGTTCGCCGGTGGCGATGTCCATGGAGAGGCCGGCCTCGCGAACTCGCCTGAGCGACTGGATGTTGTCTGGTGGCACCGCTTCCTCGAGGAACGCCATGCCAATCGGTTCGAGCGCGCGTCCGAGCCGGATTGCTGCGGAGGGTCGCAGTCTCCCGTGCACGTCGCACATGAGGGCGACGTCAGGGCCGACCGCGTCACGCATTGCCTGGTAGTTCGCGACCGTCGAGGCGATTGCCGGGCCTTCCTCAAACACGTGTCCAGACCCGGGAGGCAAGCGCAAGCCTGACTTGAACGCACGCCAGCCGTCTTCCATCAGCTTCAAGGCGCCTTCTGCGGTTCCAACGTGTGTGTAACAGGGAATATAGTCCCGTACGGCGCCGCCGAGCAGTTTGTAAACTGGCTGGCCATATGCCTTGCCCGTGATATCCCAAAGGGCCATCTCAATAGCTGAAATCGCTGTAAGGATTCCCTCACCGCCCCTCCAGAATCCGTGGCGGTACATCCTCTGCCAAAGATAGTCGATCCTTGTGGGGTCCTCACCGCGGATGAAGCCCTCGAGGTCGTGCAGCGCTGCCGCGACCGTGCCCTGTTTCATTTCCAGAGTGCCTTCACCCCAGCCATGAATACCCTCATCGGTCTGTATCTTGACGAAGAGGTACTCCCTGCCCGGGCTCTCCATGATGTACGTGGTCAGTCCAGTAATTTTCATTTGGTCCTACTTTATGGTGCTGCTGCGCGCACATTCATTACGCGAAAATGACAATTGGCAGTGCGTTGCCAGAATTATGGTCAGTGCAACACCTCCTGTAGATTACGTAAGACCGGCAAACAGCTGACAATAATCATCGACTACGTACGATTGAATCGGTCGCGCAATCCAAAACCTGCCATGCTACGGCGAAGTGCGATGTCGGCCCGGAATTCGTGTCTGCCGGAACCGAGTGCACTTCTCAAGGCTGGGTGCCAAAATGCGGAAAAAGGTGCAGATTGCGCGACGTCCCAAGCGGCTGGTGTCACGCGAACTCTTCACCGCGCGCCGCCTGCTCGTTTAGGTAGTCAGTCCGAGTTCGCTGGCGATAGGCTTCAGTGACTCGACAACAACCCGGATGTGGTCATCGAGGTCGACACCAAGTTCATGCGCACCGTCTACAATATCCTCGCGGCTGACTGCCCGCGCGAAAGCCTTATCTTTCATCTTTTTCCGTACTCCCGCCGGTTCGAGCTCGGAGAGTGATTTCGACGGTCGAACCAATGCGCATGCGGTGATGAACCCGGACAATTC
>DDYL01000125.1:24015-24263 GCA_002347925.1 Chloroflexi bacterium UBA2235
ACAGTTCCCCAGTACCCCATGTCTCCACCGAGGCGTGAGGCCTGGCCTATCATCGCCGCTTCGACGGCGAGCGCGTGTCTGATCAGGACGGGTGAGGAAGTGAACTCGGTCAGGAGCGTCCAAGCCGCTTCGCGGGTCAGGGTTGGAGACGCGGGTTCGGTCATTGTTCGTCGGTGCTCCGTTCGGTCGTCCTTCAACCGTTGGACGAGCGACGCTAGCATACCGATTGGGGGTAAAACTGGTCGTGG
>DDYL01000125.1:24312-25237 GCA_002347925.1 Chloroflexi bacterium UBA2235
GTCGGTGGCGGAAGCGTCGGGGTGAAAATAGTTACTGGGACCGGTGGCGTGTTGCCTTCGCTTGCCGCGACGAGTGAAACATCCTTGAGCAATTCGCCAGCGCCCATGATTGTCACCTCCCCCGCTTGCGCCCACGGTCGGGAGACTTTCCACAGTTGGATTACAGCGCGTTGGGTGCGGACCACGTACACATCTTCGAACTCCTCGAAAGCTGTTGGGAGGCCGTATTCTGAGATGGCGTTTGGGGTTTCCAGATAGGCGCGTTTCGTGAGGAGGTTGTTGTCGAGGAACTTGAGGTGCCGTTCCTGGACTTCTTCGAACGAAAGGCCGTCGTCACCTTCATTGTTGAAGCTTTTTGGCACTTGGAGTTGTGTGTACAGGTAGTCGTCATAGCCGCTTGAGGCGAGTTCGTCCATCACGTTCAGGCGAACGGCTTGACCGTCGGTTCCTTCGGCGTTCGGCACCCACTGCAGGACCGCACGTTGTGTGATCTGGATAGCAAAGCCTTTGAATGTTGCCTGTTGCGCAATCGGATACCCCAGTTCGTCTACCCCGCCCAGCCGCTCGAACTCGCTATAGAGGGCGGGTCCGTCGAACGTGTCCCGGACACTGAACCCGAGCGGGGTGGCACCAGGGTCCCGCCCATTCGTTTGGGTGAAGAATTGGCCAGTGGGTTTACCATTGGCGTCCGTGTCAAGCGGATAGTCGGCATCGGGCCGTATGGTGCCCGGTGCGAATGAGACCAGCATCACCATTGAGTCGTTCGCGGTGATCCGGAGGGTTCCAGTCTTCTCGTCTAGTCTCGTGAGGGCTGGGCGCCAAGTGCCGTTGTGAAGTTCGAGGGCATACATCCGGGATGGTTCCAGGTCCCGAGCATCTGATCCTTGGACCATTCCGTCGGCAACCGTCACTTCAATCAGGTGTT
>DDYL01000054.1:0-599 GCA_002347925.1 Chloroflexi bacterium UBA2235
CGGAGTTCCCAACCGCTGAAAATCCGTCACCCGATCATTGCCGGGGGACGGCGAGCGGATCGTACACTCGTGAGGGTAGCGATTGGGCTGGCCGGGAGGCGCGTCTGGTAGCCGTTGACACAGGAGTGACCGGGATGTCTGACGAGGTGGACGCGCCGATTGCGCGCATGATGATGAGCGTGGCGGGCCACTCCATCGTTGCCTACGTCCAGATGCGGGCCATGGCTGAGGTGCTGATTGGGAAGGGTGTCTTCACTCGTGAGGAACTGGAAAACCAGTTCGAGACGATGCGCGTGCGGGAACTTGCGCGCACGATCGACGAGTGGTTCACGCCCGATATCGCCTATCACGTGAAACTTGCCTTTGAGTCTGAGGCGGCCCACGCAGAGGTTGAGGGCGTGGCGCCGGCCGAACCGGACGAGATTGCGCGGGCACGCGCGATGCAGTCGGACTGAGCTGACCGGGGTGCGTTTCGCGGTACCCGGACATCTGCCGTACCGTTAGATGCGAGTGGCGAGTACGACCAAGCGCAATGCAGGTAGGTCAGGGGCGACGGGGTTCGGCGAATGAGTGGGATCCCGACGTTGGTGCCCCCGCCC
>DDYL01000054.1:708-4327 GCA_002347925.1 Chloroflexi bacterium UBA2235
CGCGACCTGCTGAGAAGTCTCGTTTCACGTGACCTTGCGGTGCGGTACCGACGATCCGCCTTGGGATTCGTCTGGTCGCTGCTGAACCCACTTCTGATGATGCTTGTGTTCACGATCGTCTTCCAGGTGGTGAAGCCCCAGTCGGTACGGAACTATCCGCTCTTTGTCCTCGCCGGGATGTTGCCGTGGAACTTCCTTGCCGGGGCAATCAGTGGCGCCACCCGCAGCGTGACCGGCAATGCCCACCTGATCGACAAGGTCTATTTCCCGAGGGAGATCCTGCCACTCTCCGTGGTGATCGCGAACCTCGTCAACTTCCTGCTGAGTTTGGCCGTGTTCCTGCCACTGGCACTGCTGCTTGGGGCGCGGTGGAACGGGTGGATCTTCGCCTTGCCGCTGGTGATCCTGATCGAGGTCATGATCGTCACGGGCATCTCCATGATGTTGGCGGCGCTCAACGTCTTCTACCGGGATACGGAACAGGTCCTTGAGGTGGCTTTGACCGCGTGGTTCTTCCTGACGCCAGTCTTCTACGAACTCGAGCTGCTGCCGAACCAATTCCTTGGCATTGACGTGTGGCGGCTGGTCTACACGCTGAACCCGATGGCGACGCTGGTGACCGACTACCGCTACGTGATGCTGTACGAGACGCCGATCATCCGCCACACGCTGATACCTTTCCTGATCGGCATCGCGTTGCTTGGTGCAGGATGGTGGGTGTTCCGCCGGGTTGCCCCAGCGTTCGCCGAGGAGGTCTGACCGCACCATGGCGCGTGTCGCAGTGCGGTGTGAAGACGTCCGCAAACGGTTTGTGATCCGGCGCGGGCGGGCCCGGACCTTTCAGGAAGCTGCCTTGGCCCTCTTCCAGGGCGGACAGGCGTTTGGGCAACGTGACGAGTTCTGGGCCCTGGACGGGGTCTCGTTCTCAGTCGAGGCGGGACGGACCCTTGGGATCATCGGGCGCAATGGTGCTGGGAAAAGCACGTTGCTCAAGCTGCTTGCCGGGACGATGCAACCGACGTCGGGCCGGATGATCGCCAACGGCAAGGTCTTCGGCCTTTTGGAACTAGCTGCCGGGTTCCATCCTGATCTGTCCGGCCGCGAGAACGTGTTCCTGAATGGCGCATTCCTGGGACGTTCGCATGCCGACATGGCGAAGCGCCTTGACGAGATCATCGCGTTCTCGGAACTCGAGCAGTTCATCGACCAACCGGTCAAGCACTACTCATCGGGCATGTACATGCGTCTCGGGTTTGCGGTTGCCCTCTCGGTTGAACCGGACATCCTCATCGTCGACGAGGTGCTTGCCGTCGGGGATGCTGCCTTCCGTCAGAAATGCCTTGCGGCACTTGCGACGGCGAAGGCGCAGGGACGCACGATCCTGTTCGTCACGCATGACCCGGGAGCGGTCCGCCGCTTCTGCGACGACGCGGTCTGGCTTGAACGGGGCAAGGTGCAGGCGGCTGGACCCGCCCTTGATGTGCTGCGGGCGTACCTCGCAACGACAACGACGCACGGCGCCGGTGTTGTTCCGGAGGGGCCTCCTGCCGATCCGTACGCGACGCCTCGTGGACCGATCGCGCTTACCGGCGTCGACCTCCTCGAAAAAGGGGAGGGCACGCAGACGCCATTCCGAGGGGCACGGACGGTCCGCGCGCCGGGCGATGCGTGGCGGATGCGACTGCGGTACTCGGTCAGCGAACCGGTTTCCGGGGTGTCGTTCGGTGTAGCGGTGCATCGCGACGGTGGGACGTACGTTCTCGGGGCCGGAACGAGTGGGGCAAGACATGACCTCCCGGTCGGCGATGGCGCAGTCATCGTGACGACGGAGGGCCTCCCACTGGCACCCGGCCTCTACTCGGTTTCGGCAGGGCTCTGGTTGGATGGCGCGTCACCGGAAGATGGCGACCCGCCCGATCACCGCCTGACGCGGGCGGCCCGTGTTGCCGTCGAGACGCCCAGGATTCTGACTGCCGGACTTCTTGCTCCACGCCTTGCCTGGGAATGGCCGGAAGATGCGCGTATCCGGACTGGCCTGTCACTGCCCCACCCCATCGCCCCCGATGAAAATGCGCTTAGCGTGCCTCCATCCTTGCCGACACCCGAACCGCGGATGGGACGTGGGTTTCATGGGCGGTTCCTGCCGGCACCATCCCGCCTGACGGTTGGCGGAGGGGAGGACGAATTCCTGGGGCCGGGATGGCACGCACCCGAAGATTGGCCGCCAGCGATCCGATGGACCGGGTGGATTGATGAAGACGGTGGGTCGTTGGGTCGCTCCATTGCTGCCGGTGCCTCGCCTGCCGATCCCGCCTACGCCCCCAATCCCCCTCTCGACGGGGGAAAGGTGGGTGGTAGGCGGCGATTGCCGGTCGGGACTGTGTTCCTGACGCAGGATGAGTGGGCAACGGCGCTGGGAGTGACCTTGTGCAGACCCCATGCGCGTGCCGATGATGCCGACCCGGTGATCGTGACGATCCGGGTGGACGGCGGACCGGTCGGACGACTGACCCTCGGCGCGGCGCTCCTCGAACCGTATACGTTCCCGATCGAACCGGTGGACACCCCGCGCGAGATCACGGTCACCATTGAGGCGGAGAGGCCGGTCCTGCTTGACCCCGCCGGGACTGACCGACGCATCCTTGGAGTTGCGGTGCGTGAGGTCTGGGTCGAATGACGACCACGGGCGAGACCGGTGCGGTGACGCCGTTCGTGACGGTGGTTGTCCTGAACTGGAATGGGCTGCGCCTCCTTCCGCCCTGCCTTGAGGCGGTTGCGCTGACGGACTATCCGGCCGGCCAATGGGAGACGGTCGTCGTTGACAATGCCTCGACTGACGGATCGGCCGAGTGGGTGGAGGCGAACCATCCGTGGGTCCGCGTGCGGCGCAATCCCGGAAACTGGGGGTTCGGCCGAGGCAACAACCCGGCGATGCGTGATGCACCGGGTCCGTTTGTGGTGCTGCTGAACTCTGACACTCGAGTTCGCCCGGGTTGGTTGCGGGCCCTGGTGGAGACCATGGACGCCGAACCTCGCGCGGGGGCCGCGACCGCAAAGCTGCTCTTTCCTGATGACGGCCCAAGGCAAGGCCAGATCCAGAACGCCGGTGGGATGCTCCTGCCGGATGGCAGTGGACGTGACCGTGGGACCGTTGTGGACGCCGGACGGGTGTCGCACGAACCGGATGACGGTCGGTATGACGTCCGGGAAGAGGTCTTTTTCTTCTGCGGGGCCGCCGTGATGTTGCGGAAGGCGGCGCTTGAAGAGGTTGGCTACTTCGACGAACGCTACTTCATGTATTACGAAGACCTGGACCTGTCATGGCGCTTGCGGATGCATGGGTGGAACGTGGTCTTCGCGCCTGATGCCGTGGTCCAGCACGAACATGCGGCAAGCAGTGGTGAGTGGTCGCCGCTCTTCACCTACAACGTGGAGCGCAACCGGCCCCTGATGCTGATGAAGCTGGCGCCGTGGCGCCTCGCGGTGACCGAGGCTGGCCGGTATGTTGCTGAACTGGGCTTGAATGTCGCCCGCGTTGCCTACTGGGCCATCCGTCACCGCCAACGCGGTCCCCTGCCACACCCCTCGCTTCGCTCCCCAACCCCGCCTGATTTATACG
>DDYL01000054.1:4338-4955 GCA_002347925.1 Chloroflexi bacterium UBA2235
CGGATGCAGGCACGTGTGGTGTGGTCCTGGTTGCGCGACCTGCCCGGGGTGCTGCGGGATCGACGTGCCATCAAAGCGTCCCGGCGGGTCCCTGATGGGGTGATCACTCAGTGGATGGGTGCGGTCCGGGCACCTGGACTGATGCCACGGCTGAACGATGTCGCACGTAGTCCGCATCCCCTCCCCGTCGCCCCTGGCGTAAAAACGCTTCGCTCAGTGTCGGGACGACGGGTGGGCATCTACAACCAGTTCCTCGCGACGATGGGTGGCGGTGAACGCCACATGGGAATGGCGGCGCAGGTCCTCGCGAAGGCGGGTTTTGAGGTGGAACTCATCACCCACGTGCCAGTCTCGATTGACCGCCTGAGTGCACGATTTGGTCTTGATCTTGCCGGGGTGACGGTCCGGACGACGCCGTTGCTCCCGTTCGATCAGTTACGCGAGTTGACGGCGGAGTACGACCTGTTCGTCAATGCAAGTTTCATGTCGTGCCTTCCGACTGTGGCGCATCGGTCCATCCTGCTCGTCCTGTTCCCGTTTCCGTTGGATACGACTGCGTTTGGCCGGTTCAAGGCATGGGTTGGGGCACGCCTGCACCGGCAACTTCTCATCCCGCG
>DDYL01000069.1:0-192 GCA_002347925.1 Chloroflexi bacterium UBA2235
GCGGACTTCATCATGCCCGACGTCACCTGGACCGGAGGCATTTCGGAACTGAAGAAGATCAGCACCATGGCGGAGGCGTACTACGTCCCCGTCAGTCCCCATGATGCGAGCGGGCCGATCAATGTCCTTGCCGGCGCCCACGTGATGATGACCGTCCCGAATTTCTACAAACTCGAGACCATGCGGTCCAAG
>DDYL01000069.1:315-11439 GCA_002347925.1 Chloroflexi bacterium UBA2235
CCCGCCACGCCCACGGATCAGAGCGGCAGGCGAACTTCGGAACCGCTGATGGTCGACTGCCTAATGGCGTTGATGAACTCGATCGAGCGGCGACCTTCCTCGCCCGTCACCAGTGGGTCGCGTCCTTCACGGATCGCTGCCAGGAAATCCTGCAGCTGCCATTTGTGGCAGATCGGGAAGGGAGAGAAATGTTCCTCCTTGGCTTCCCGCGCCCGTGCCAGTTCCGAAGCTGCCGAAGCTTCCTCGCCCGGGATTGTCCAGATATCGTTGACGCCCATCCGACCTTCAGGGTCCTCCAGCACCGAAATCGTTGCGCCAGTCTCTCCGGTGATCGAAATCCGGGACCCAAGCGTGGGCGTCGTCGAGATTGAAACCGACGCAACCCCCAACGCGCCGTTCTCCCAGCGCAGTGCCGCCACCGCAGTGTCCTCACATTCGATATAAGGATGAGTCAGGTTCGCCCATTTGCCGTAGACGGATGTACACGGCCCGGCTGCCGACATGAGCCAGAGGTACATGTCAATCCCGTGGACCGCCTGGTTCACCAACGCCGCACCGTTTTCGCCCTTCCACGTTCCACGCCACGGGGCATCGCGGTAGTACGACTCGTCTCGGTGCCACTTGAACATGAAGTCGCCGCTGATGGGACGCCCGATCTTGCCCGCCTTGATGGCTTCGTGTGCCCGCAGGGCCGCCGGCCAGAACCGGCGCATGAAGATCACTCCGAACCGGACATTTGCCTTGCGGGTCGCCTCAATCGCGCGGTCAGCCTCCGCCAAATCCATCGTCATCGGCTTCTCGACAATGGTGTGCTTCCCTACGGCTGTGGCCATGAGGGTTGCGGGCAAGTGGAACGGCGGGTTCGTGCACACTGCTATCGCCTCGATACCCGGGTGGTCGATGACCGCACGCGCATCGGTGTAGTGGTTCGGGATCCCATGATCCTTCGCCAGCGTGGCAGCCTTCTCCCCGTCAAGGTCGGCACACGCGACCAATTCGCACTCTCCTTCGGCCTCGAGTGACTTCAATGCCATCGCGTGAAACCGTGCGATGTTTCCGCACCCGATGATCCCAATACCTATCCGTCGCATCGTCCCGCCGTTCCTTCCATGCCGCTCCAACCGTGATCCTGCACAACCCTCTTGAACCCAAGAGGTATGGGGTTCCCGGTCGATTTCGTGCGATCATAAGGGCGTTCGGCCGCATTCGTCGGTCAACGTCACTCGCTACGAGGAGTGCTCCGGGCGTGGACAGTTATTCGATCACCTATACGCCGGTCATCGCGGCCACATTCCTGGGCATCGGGTTCATTTCCCTGACCCTCTTGATTGCCAATCTCCTCGCACCGCGGGTACGCACCCGGGGCAAGGAGAGCATCTACGAGTGCGGGATGCCGACCATCGGACAGGGATGGAGCCAGATGAACCTGCGCTACTATCTCTACGCGATTCTCTTCCTGATCTTTGAGATCGAGTCGGTATTTCTCTTCCCTTGGACGGTGGTTTACAAGGGGCTCGGCCCCTTCGCGTTCTGGGAGATGATGCTGTTCATGTCGATGCTGCTATTCGGCCTGGTCTATGCCTGGCGCAAGGGAGTCCTGACGTGGGAGTAAACCTGGGCGCACCGACGCCGTTTGCAACGGCTTACGCGAATGCCACACCCCCTGACCTGCCATTGAATGACGGCGCGGCCGGGATGCTTCCAGCGGAAAACCTTTACGCACGACTGCCTCAAGGCATCGTGACAACAAGCGTCGACCAACTGTTCCAGTGGGCGCGCAAGAGCAGCCTGTGGCCGATGACCTTCGGTCTCGCCTGTTGCGCGATCGAGATGATCTCGACCTTCATGGCCAAGCATGACCTTGACCGGTTCGGACTGATCGGCCAGGTCGGGGCGACACCAAGGCAGTCAGACTTAATGATCGTCTCCGGGACAGTCACGACCAAGATGGCCCCGGCGGTCCGAATTCTCTGGGAGCAGATGCCCGAGCCCAAGTGGGTCATCTCAATGGGTGGATGCGCCACCTGCGGCGGGCCGTACTACCGGTACCCCACCGTTGTTCAAGGTGTCGACCAAGTCATTCCCGTCGATGTCTACATCGGCGGATGCCCACCTCGGCCCGAAGCACTGATGCACGGCATTCTGAAACTTCAGGAAAAGATCATGCGACAGGCAAAGGAAGGTCGTCGTCCGACAGCGGATCTCGAACTCGTCCTGGCCGGCGAGGGCGTCGAGGTCGCGTAGGCGGCGCCGGTCCGCAGCGATGGACCCGGGCGTGCCTCGTGGTAAATCGTGACGATACGCACGAACTCAGGAAGGCGAAGCACGCGTGAGCACCGAAGGCGGGGCCGCCGGGGCGGCAATATCCCTACGCGCAACCCTTGCGAATTCCAAGTGGTTGGGCACCGCATGCCCCAAATGCAGCGGAGTGTTTGCGGTTGCCGATCAGGTTGTCCTGTGCCCCTCATGTTTCTCAGCCCACCACGCCTCTTGCTGGCGAGAGAATGGGAATACGTGCGCCAAGGATCAGACGCCCGGTCGCATCATCGAGCCACGTGGGCGCGGAGCCTCGCCCGCATCTGAGGTTCCAGCTCCGGTACAGGTTCAGGCTCCAACTCCGGCAGCGCCAGTCGCGGCACCCGCAGCAGTCGCACGTCCCGCCGCTCCGGCCAAGCCTGCAGCACCCGCCGCCCCTGCAAAGGGAGCCGGACCAGCAGTGCGCGACGCCAAGGGCCTCCGTCCAATGGAAGGCGTCCGTGCGCGCATTGAATCAGCGACGTCCGGGCTTGCGCCCGTCTTCGGTACCGCCATCGACGAAGTTACCGTCACCGTTCCACCTGAAAATCTTCCCGAAGCGGCACGAAGGTTGAAGGAGACCGATGGCCTGAAGTTCGATTACCTGAGATGCCTGAGCGGTGTTGATTACCAGTCGGACGGCATTGAGGTTGTCTACCACCTGTTCAGCACCCGGCTGGCACAGAAGTGCGTTCTCAAGACCCGTTTGGCAGCCGAGGGCGACGCCGTCGGGACGGTTACTACTGTCTGGGCGGGTGCCGACTGGCACGAGCGAGAAACCGCCGAGATGTTCAACATCCGGTTTGAGGGGCACCCATACCCCGAACCACTTCTTTTGGAACGCGATGACCAAGGGACCATCGTTCCCGGACCGGTTCTTCTCAAGCGCTTCAAGTTGCGCCCCAAGGAACCGCCCGCACAGTATGGCTTTCCCGAGGAAGAGTAGGAGTTCGCCATGGCCATCGCACCTTCAATCGACATGCTTCGTGAGCCTGCGCCCTCAGTGGCTGAGGAGCGGAATCTCGAAACTGTCGAGATGACAATCAACATGGGGCCTCAGCATCCGAGCACGCACGGTGTGTTTCGGATGGTCCTGACCCTCGAGGGCGAACGGGTCAAGAATGTGCAGTCGCACATCGGGTACCTGCACCGGGGTGCCGAAAAACTCGGTGAGTCCGGTGATCTTGAGGGCTACCGCAAGGCCATGATCACGCTCGACCGCACGGACTATCTCTCGTCATTGCTCAATGAGCATGCGTATGTGATGGCGGTGGAGAAACTGGCCGGTATCAGCGTCCCGGAACGCGCCGAGTACATCCGGGTCATCCTCGGTGAAATCACCCGCATCAACTCGCATTGCATGTTCTATGGCGCATTCGGTGCCGACTCCGGTGCCACTACGCCATTCATGTACGCGTTCGCACTGCGCGAAGAAATCCAGCAACTGTTCGAAGCGGTCGGTGGCGCGCGGATGTTCCCCAACTACTACCGTGCCGGAGGGCTCCGGGAGGATGTTCCACACGATTTCGTCCGCCGGGTTCAGACCATCATTGATAGGGCTCTCTACGCCTTTGATGACTTCGACAACCTGATCACCACCAACGAGATCTTCCTTTCGCGGACCAGAGGGCTTGGCATCATCGACCAGACACGTGCGCTCGACCTTGGAGTCTCCGGCCCGCTACTTCGTGCGACCGGCCTTCCGTATGACGTGCGACGGTCCGAGCCGTACTCGATCTACGACCGCTTCGCTTTCGACGTGCCCGTCGGGACCACTGGGGACTGTTATGAGCGGTACCTCATTCGTCAGGAAGAGATGCGCCAGTCTGTCCGCATCATTGACCAGGCCCTCAAGGATCTTCCCGGCGGTCCGACCATGGGCAATGCACCCAAGGCATTGCGCCCCCCGAAAGGCGAGGCGTATGTCCGGATCGAAAACTCGCGCGGCGACTTCGGCGTCTACCTCGTGTCGGATGGCAAGTCGAGTGCGCCATACCGCGTGAAGTATCGATCCCCCTGTTTCGTAAACCTCCAGTCGCTCAACGACATGGTTATCGGAACCTACATCGCCGATGCCGTGGTCGCGCTCGGGTCGATTGATATCGTCCTCGGCGAAGTTGACCGCTAGCCCGTCTCCCCGCCACTCACGGTTCGACCAAGTCAGTCCAGACATAGAGGTTCAGACACATGACTAACAATGCCGCGTCGGAGTTGACGCTTCAGGCCGTTCCTTCATGGATGCCGGCATTCCTCGTCGCTCCGATGATCGGGGGCCTTAGCCTTGCCGATCTCATTGCGCTAGTCGTCCTGCTGCTCTTCGTCCTCAACTTCGTCATGATCGAAATCTGGATGGAGCGCAAGGTTGCGGGGCATGTCCAGCTCCGTCGCGGACCGCTGCACGTCGGCCCGCACGGGTCACTGCAAAGCCCTGCCGACGTCCTGAAACTGCTCACCAAGGAAGACCTCACTCCCGTCGCAGCGGATCCAATCGTCTTCCCAATGGCTCCCTACCTCGTCTTCGTGCCCGTCTTCCTGACCTTCCTGGTCATCCCTTGGGGTCCGCTCGTCCTCTTCGGCAATTTCGTGATCCGCCCCTTCGACCTTGGACTGGTCTACATGGTTGCAATCCCCGCCATGCAAGGGATCGGGCTGGTCATGGCAGGTTGGTCTTCGGGGAACAAGTACTCGCTGCTTGGCTCGGCCCGGGTGGTCGCCCAGCTAATCTCATACGAACTTCCGATGGTGATTGCCCTGCTTGGGGTGGCGATGATGGCGGAGAGCCTGAACCTCACCACGATTGTGGAATCGCAAATGAAGCAGGGATGGAATGTGTTCCTGCAGCCAATCGGCTTCCTCGTCTTCTTCCTGGCCACAATGTCAGAAATGAGCCGTGCCCCGTTCGACATTGCCGTGGCTGAGTCGGAAATTGTGGGTGGCCCGTTCGTCGAGTACAGCGGGATGCGATGGGGGATGTTCTATCTCGCGGAGTTCGCGGCTGTTTGCCTCAACTCTGCACTTTCCACGGCCCTCTTCCTGGGGGGTTGGGAACTGTTTCCCGGATCACACGCCCTCGGCCTTGGGTGGATCTCGGATCAGTTTGGGCTCCTCTTCTTCATGGGGAAGATGATCGTCCTCGTCGTCATCATTCAGTGGGCCCGGTTCGTGCTTCCCCGTCTCCGCATTGACCAACTCATGGACTTCGCGTGGAAGTTCCTCCTGCCTGCCGGGTTTGTGAATTTCATCCTGACAGCAATCCTTCAGGTGTTCGGCTTCGTGCCCTTTGCGATCGGGATCGGCTTGACCCTCGCGCTCGCGGCGGTGCTGCTTGCGACGTATCAGGCGCGACGAAGCCCGTCGACGGTCGCGCTCATCCGAACAGCACCAGAAGCAGTGCCGACCAGTCAGGGTCTCGGCCTTCCCGTCTGACCTCCTCACGCTGACCCACAAAGGATTTGACCGATGCGTGGCGTTCTCGGTGGCTTCTTGCAGACACTGAAGTCATTCCTGACCAAACCAGTAACCCGCTTGTATCCATACGAGAAGCCGCCTCTCGAGGCGCGGTTCATGGGTGCACCTTCCCTCCTCTGGGACGATGCAGTAGACGAAGTCGTCTGTGTCGCATGCAACATCTGTGCGCGTTCGTGCCCCGACGACTGCATCACCCTTACCGGCGACAAATACACAGCCGGAAAGACCAATAAGAAGAACATCATCAAGGATTATTTCATTGACCTTGGTCGATGCTCTTACTGTGGCATCTGCGTGGAGGTGTGCCCATTCGATGCCAACGAAATGTCCCCGCACTTCGAACTGAGCACCTACGACCGCATGACCTTGATCTACGACAAGGACCAGCTGATCGAGATCGGCCGGGGTGTGACCCGTCGAACTGGCAAGCCGGAACCGGTCGGTCCGCTCCCGGGAATCCTCGACCCATCCACCTATCGCTAGTCACAAATCGGTTCGCCCGGACCGTCGGAATCGGGTATCGGGTGTAGCATCAATGCTTGCACGCGCGAGCTGACGCGTGCGGCATCTTGTCATTTGGAGAAGCCATGGAATTGAGCGCGGTCGCCTTCTACGTCGTTGCCGGGGTCACCCTCGTCGCAGCGCTTGGCGTGGTTGTCGCGCGCAGTGTCGTCTACGCCGCGCTCCTCCTGATCTTGTCGCTCGTGATGACTGGGCTGATTTACCTCCTCCTGCTTGCGGACTTCCTAGCCTTGATCCAGATCCTCGTCTACGGAGGGACCGTGAGCATCCTTCTGCTCTTTGCCCTGATGCTTACGCCCCCTGAGACGCGCCCGGAGCTCAACCATCGCGGATGGGCGCTTGGGGCCGTGACTTCGGGCGCGCTCTTTGCACTCCTGCTGGTTGCGTCACTTGCCGACAAATGGCCTGCAGCGGGGGCAGCTCGTCACATCAGCCTCGTCGACCTCGGTCGCGCGCTCTTTTCGACGTGGGCCGTTCCCTTCGAAGTCGCATCGGTGGTCTTGCTCGTGGCGCTCCTCGGCGCCCTGACCATTGCGCGCAGCACCTCACCTGGCAGCAAAATCGCTCGCCGTGCTTCGGCATGATAATCGTCTGAGGCGAAACGAATGGTTCCCATCGAACACATCATGGTTTTCACCGGCGCCCTGTTCTGCCTCGGCGTCTACGGTGTAATGGCTCGCAGAAACGCCGTTCTGGTGCTGATGGCGATTGAACTCATGCTCAACGCCGTCGCCATCAACCTGGTGGCTTTCGGCACGCTGGTCTATCCCGGGCAAATCAATGGCATGGTCTTCGCGATCTTCGTCGTGACCATCGCTGCTGCCGAACTCGGACTTGGTCTTGCAATCGTCCTGCGGGTATACCGGATGCGTTCAAGCATCAATGTAGACGATATCGATTTGATGAGGTGGTAGCTCGTGGACTACGCGTGGCTCGCGCCCGTGCTGCCGATCGGTGCCTTTGCGCTCAACGTGCTGATCTGGCGACAGATGGGCGCCAGAAAGCATGCCCTGTCGGCCCTGACAACACTCGCCGCCATCGGGGGCGCATTCCTGGTCTTTCTCGCTGTCTTCTCGGATGCATCAGCTCATCTTGAAGAGACCGCGACGAGCAGTGGCCGACATCTGATCTTCGAAGGCACACCGTGGTTCACGGTGGGCGTCGCGCCACACCTTTATGTCTTCGCGCCAACGCTGGTAGTCGACTGGCTATCAATCATGATGCTTGGCGTTGTCACGTTCCTGGCATTCCTGATCGAGTTCTACGCCACGGGATACATGAAGGGAGACAACCGCTACTGGTGGTTCTTCTCCGTCAAGGCGCTCTTCACGGCGGCAATGCTCGGCGTCGTCCTCTCCTACAACTTCCTGCTGATGTACATCTGCTGGGAACTTGTCGGCCTCTGTTCGTTCCTGCTGATCGGGTTCTGGTACTCGGAGCGGGCAAACGCCGAGGCAGCCAAGAAGGCCTTCATCACCACCCGGGTGGGGGACGTGGGTTTCTTCATCGGCCTTGCACTGCTCTTCCTCAAGACCGGCACCTTTGACATGAAGGCGACCTTCGCGGCCGTCGAATCCGGCGCGATTGATCCGGCCACCGTCACCATTGCCGGCATCCTGATCTTCCTCGGTGCAATGGGCAAGAGCGGGCAGTTCCCGCTCCATGTCTGGTTGCCTGACGCAATGGCCGGACCGACGCCGGTCTCCGCACTCGTGCACTCAGCAACCATGGTGGCCGCGGGTGTCTATCTCGTCGGCCGTGCGTATCCGATCTTCCATGCGTCACCTACGACGATGGGGATCATCACCACTGTCGGAACCATCACCGCCATCTTCGCAGCGACGATTGCGCTGACTCAACGCGACATCAAGCGCATCCTCGCCTACTCAACGATCAGTCAGCTCGGGTACATGATCATGGCCTTGGGCGTTGGCGCCTACACCGCGGGCCTCTTCCACCTGTTCACACACGCCTTCTTCAAGGCGCTCCTTTTCCTTGGTGCCGGGTCAGTCATCCACTCCATGGAGCCCGTCCTGCACGGGACCGGGCGCAACCCCAACGACATTTTCAACATGGGTGGACTGCGCAAGCAGATGCCGGTCACATTCTGGACCTTTCTTCTCGCCTCCCTCTCTCTGGCAGGGATTGCGCCACTGGCAGGATTCTGGAGCAAGGATGCGATTCTCGTCGGTGCCTACGAGGCCGATGCCTGGTTGCCGTTGATCGTGGCACTCTTCACCGCGTTCCTGACCGCCTTCTACATGTTCAGATGCATCTACCTGGTCTTCTTCGGACCGGCAAGGTGGCAGGTCGCGACAGCCACACCGGACCACCATGACAACCATTCCACTGACCACGCGTCGGGTCACCATGCAGAGCCCCACGAAAGCCCTTGGACCATGGCGCTTCCGTTGGTACTGATTTGCGTGCCAGCGATTGCTGCCGGATGGATCGGTATCCCTGGATTTTCCGAGGCCTTCGCGGAGACTGTTCGCTTCGGTCCGATGATCGAGGAACACATCAATCTGGTTCTCGCCGGGGCAGGAACGCTCGCGGGGTTGCTCGGTATTGGTCTGGCAACACTGATGTACCTCACCCCCGTCTCCGGTCCGCGCCTGATCTCGGAAAGTTTCCCGGCCGTCTACAAGACCCTTTACAACAAGTACTACTTCGATGAGATGTACCAATGGATCATCGACCACGTAGTGCTCGCAATCGCCGCCATGGCAGCAACTGTCGATCGAAAGATCCTCAACGATCGGATTGTGGACTGGTGCGGGCCGTTCCTACAGGGCGCTGGGGCACGTTTGCGCCTCACGACCTCCGGCTACATCTATCACTATGCGTTCGGCTTCATCATCGGGATCATGGCCATCGGTGTGGTCATCTCTGGCGGAATTCCGGACATGCGGTTCGCTCTCTGGTAGGCGCCCCCTTCCCGTTGTCTGTCACCAACACAACCTGAAACCATCATTCGCCACCTGTAAGGACAAGCTCTGTGGGCTACCTGTCGACGATGACCCTCGCGCCGTTCATTGCGGCGCTCATCATCATGCTTATCCCGAGTGAGCGACCGGGGCTCACCCGTGCGGTCGCGCTCGTTGCGAGCGTCATCTCGTTCGTGTTGTCCCTTGTGGTCTTCGTGGGGTACGACTGGCACCAGGCCGGTTTCCAGTTCCGTGAGGCCTACCAGTGGCTTCCGGATTACGGGATCACGATCAGCCTTGGGGTGGATGGGATCTCGGCCCCGCTCATCATTCTCAATGCCGTGGTTCTCTTGACCGGCACGGTTGTCTCATTCAAGATTGCCGACCGCCCCAAGGAGTTCTACGCGCTCTTCCTGGTGTCCGTGGCAGGGGTCTTCGGGGTCTTCGCTTCCCTGGACCTGTTCATCCTGTTCCTCACCTATGACATCGCCGGCCTTCCGATGTACCCGCTGATCGTGATCTGGGGAAGCACCCGCAAGAACTACGCCGCGCTCAAGCTCACTCTCATGCACGTGGCCGGAAGCCTCTTCATCTGGGTCGGCATGATCGCCATCTACGTGCAAGCCGGAGCGAAGTCATTCGACTTGGAGTATCTCGCTTCCCAGGCGCACACCCTCCTCACACCGGGCTTCCAGACCGTCTTCTTCCCGGTGATCTTTATCGGCTTTGGGTTCCTCGCCGCAATGTGGCCACTTCACACCTGGTCTCCCGATGGTCACGGCGCCGCGCCGACCGCAGTCTCGATGGTGGCAGCCGGGGTGCTGATGAAGCTCGGTGCCTACGGCTGCATCCGTGTTGGCGTCTGGCTCCTGCCCGAAGGTGCGATGGTGTGGTCTCCGGTCTTTGTGACCCTTGGGACAATAGGCGCTGTCTATGGTGGCGTCATGGCGATCGCGCAACGTGACTTCAAGTTCGTCATTGCCCATTCGTCGGTAAGCCACATGGGATACGTGATTGTGGGCATCTCGACGATGTCACTGGTAGGACTGAACGGCGCGGTCTTGCAAATGGTCAGCCATGGCCTCATGACTGCTCTCTTCTTCGCGATGATCGGTGCCATGTACGACCAAGCCCATACCCGCGAAGTAGGCATCTTCGGCGGTCTGGCCCGAAACATGCCCTGGTACACCGGGTTCTTTGCGATAGCCTGTCTGGCCTCACTTGGCCTGCCTGGATTGTCGGGGTTCATTCCCGAACTGCTCATCTTCCTCGGTGCCTTCCAGACGTACCCGGTCGTAGGCATCCTTTGTGTTGCAACTGTGGCCCTCGCCGCCACTTACATGCTCCGGCTGGTGTCGCGTGCATTCTTTGGCCCACTGAGCCCGCGCTGGGCATCACTGCATGACCTGCTTCCAAACGAGTGGTTTGTTGGCGCCTTCCTCGTCTTGACCCTGATCATCGTCGGCGTCTATCCAACACCGTTCCTCGACATGATCAACGCCTCCGCGGCACCGGTAATCGAGCGGGTGGGAGGGGTACGTTGA
This sequence comes from Chloroflexi bacterium UBA2235, assembly GCA_002347925.1. Classification (GTDB taxonomy): domain Bacteria; phylum Chloroflexota; class UBA11872; order UBA12225; family UBA12225; genus UBA12225. The sequence goes on from DDYL01000069.1 coordinate 11,072, forward strand.
TCTCGATAGGAGCCGGCACCAAGAGGTATTCCGATGCCCAACTTTGATCCTGCGACGCTTGACTACGTCCTGCTCGCCCCACAGTTCATCGTTACCGGCCTGATCTTTGTCTGTCTCTCCCTTGACCTCATGGTCTACGGCCGAGGGCACCGATTCATCGGCTGGGTCGCGATCATGGGTCTCGCCGTCGGCATCGGCGCCCAGGCATCTTTGTGGGGCGTCCGCAGCTCTTTCGCAGGAGTTCTGCGCGTCGACGACTACTCGAACCTGTTCAACATCATCTTCATGGCCGCCGGCATCGGCGTCGTCTTCCTGTCATTCGATTACGCCGAGCGGTTCTTCACACAACCTGGCGAGTTTTACGCATT
>DDYL01000069.1:11569-17249 GCA_002347925.1 Chloroflexi bacterium UBA2235
TCGGTCGCCACGAGCGCCGTCGCGCAAATCGCGCTGATCATGATCACCGCCGGCCTGGCGTTCAAGGTCGCTGCGGTTCCATTCCACATGTACTCACCGGATGTCTATGAGGGGGCACCTACACCAATCACCGCGTTCCTTTCCGTTGCCTCGAAAGCTGCAGGTTTCGCCCTCACCATGCGTTTCGTGGTTATGGCCCTGTGGCCGTTGCGAGGCCCTGTGTCCGACGTGATCGCCTTCCTGGCGATCCTCACAATGACACTTGGCAATGTCGTCGCCCTCCGGCAAACGAACATCAAGCGTCTCATGGCGTATTCGAGCATTGCCCAGGCTGGCTACGCACTGATCGGCGTGGCTGCGTTCTTCGCTGCCGGTGATATCGCCGAACAAGCCTCCCGGGGTGTGATCCTGCAGCTCATCGGTTACCTGTTCACCACGCTGGCCGCGTTCGGTGGAATCATCGCGTTCCAGGTCGTTGCCGATGGGAGAGAGAACATCTCAGACCTGGCAGGCTTGTCACGACGGTCACCATTTGCAGCATTCGCCATCATGTCTGCACTGTTCAGCCTAGCAGGCATGCCAATCTTTTCGGGTTTCATGACCAAGCTCTTCCTGTTCGCACCAGTCGCCCGCGCAGACCTCCTGTGGTTGGTCGGGATCGCTGTCCTGAACAGCACGATTTCCCTGTACTACTACCTGCAAGTCATCCGTGTGATGTACTCGGAGTCGCCGGCGGGCGTGACGGCCATGAACGCTTCCGCTGTGGCAGCAATCAAGGCAGCATCAGTCCATCACGAAGAACCGGTACTCGTCGGAGCCGCAGTCGCTCACGGATCCGGACACGCTCCGGACAACCACGGATCGTCGCATGGCAGCCATGGTGCGGACTCGCATGACGATGTGGCGCCGGTATCCCTCGGCCCCTGGTGGCGCCGACGACTTACCGATGGCATGGAACCGGAGCTGCGCTTTCCGATCGATCCGATCTCGATCGAACTTGGTATCGGGATCACCCTTGCACTAGCCGGGACATTCGCGTTGGGCCTGTATCCGGCCCCATTCGTGAACCTTGCGTACGACGCGAGCATGGCGCTCTTCGCGAAGTAGCGACCGTTACACCGAAACTGTCCCAACAGCCACACGGGAATAAAGAGCGTGGGAGAGGGAACCCTCTCCCACGCTCTTCTTTGCTCACCAACGCTCAAAGGGAGGGATGGACCTCCCGTCCGAGGTGCGCGATGTACTAGACGCCCGTGAACTTCTGCATGAAGTAGATCCCACCGATCGTGAAGAAGAGGACAAGCAACACGCAGACCAACTGCATGGTCTCGCTGATCACGACGCCGTTAATCATTGTCCAAGTCTCCAGTCATGCCAGCTGCTCAGCCCGTGGTACGCGCTAGCCTAACGTCGGGTATTCGATCCCGTAGTCATCGTAGCAAACCTGCCCGCCGACCCGCGCGATCGCTCATCATGAACGTTCCGCACGCAACCGCCATGAGCACCGACGCGATGACAAAGACCGGTGACCAGCCGATGTTCTCGGCTACGTATCCAAGTGCTGGTGCAGCCACGACCGGGCCGACGGTCGACGCCGCGTTGTACACCGCAATGGCCGTGCCTCCTCGCTTGGGAAGCAGGCTCTGGACGTGCACGATTCCGAAACCGAACGTTGCGGTGACAACAATCGCGTAGAGGATCTCAATGGCGAGGAATGGTGCGAAGGTCGATGTAAACGCGATCGCACCGAAGTAGAAGACACCCGCGGCGATTCCAATGTAAAGGACCGGCACAACCCCGTAACGACGCACGATGGTCGCCGCCAACAACGAGATCGGTATCTCATAGACTGGCTCAATCCCGAAGACGATGCCTACCGAGTCGGTATCAACCTTGACGACATTCCGGAGGTACAGCGGCAACATGGTCATCCGGGCCACGGATGCGGCGCCGGTACACACCGTGGTGAGCAGGTACCACGCCATCGGTGCCTGCATGAGATCGCGCCAGACCGATTTGGCCACCACCCCACCAACTTCCGCAACCGGGGCAATGTTCACGAACGGGGCATCGCGCACACCCAATACGAGCACCGCGAACGAGAGAACTTGCAGCACGGCGGTCGTGAGAAACAACCCGTCGAAGCCATACAAGGCAACCACGCGTCCAGCGCCAAATGAACCGATCAACCACCCGATCGTGAAACCCAGACGAACGATGTTGGAAATCTCGGCCCCGCGTTCGTCATTCCGATGTCGCAACCAGTCGCCAAGGATTGCGAAGAACAAGGTGAACATTGCAATGCTGATGGCCGCGTAAAGCAAGGTGCCGACAACAAAACTTTCGGTCCAGGCAATCGCGATGCGCAAAGGGATCGCAATTCCGAACGCGACGACCAGCCACGGCACGCGCCTCCGGGTCCGGTCGGTGACCACACCGTAGCCCAGACCAAACGCGGTCGTTGCCAGTGATGTCACCAAGGAAATCGTTCCTACCTCAACAGGACCAACTCCGAGGCGTTCGGTTGCCCAAAGTGGCATGAACGGCATCTGCGATCCAAACGCCACGCCCTGGATGATGAGAATGATGAAAATCGACCGGAAGACCGGATCGGTCATCACCGCCTCGATCGCACCCCCGGACAGCATCCTCGACGCCAATCCAGGTTTCGCGCTCAAGACCCTTGACGTGCCCGTCACATTGAACCTCCCGTGGCAAGGAACGCCCGAGCCAGTTCCGTCGCACGTTCACGGTCATCTTCGGCCAATTCGCCGTCAATCACCAGACCTAGCAAATAGTCCTTGACCGGCCTTATCCATGCGCCAGGCCCACGGCCGAAAAGTTGCATCAACGCATCTCCATCCAGCGGGCTTTGAAGACGTGCCACATCCTGCGCAGCTTGGAGTTCCCGGCAGCGACGTGCGAAGTCGTCGACGCGGTCGTGGACCGCCTGGACCTTCTCGGCACGATAGCTGGTGACATCTGCGCGGGAAAGCGCGATCAGATCGTCAAGTTCATCCCCAACCTCGCGGATCAGCCGCCGGACCGCGGAGTCGGTCCAGGTAGGTTCATACGCATTGATCCTCAAATGCATTCGCACGAGGTTCGTGACCCGTGCGACCAGAGCCAAATCCAGGTTGAGGCTCCGCATGATGCGGTTCGCCATGCGTGCACCCACCTCTTCGTGGCCAAAGAAATGCACCGCACCCTGGTTCACGGACTTTGTGGGTGGCTTGCCAATGTCGTGGAGAAGGGCCGCCCAACGCAGACCGGCTTCGGCGGGAATGTTCTCAACGACGCCCATCGTGTGTTCAAACACATCCTTGTGGTGGACCGGCCGTTGGCTCATTCCACGCATCGGCAGGACATCCGGGATGATGTACTCCATCAATCCAAGATCAGTCGCAAGGCGCAACCCCATTGCCGGTCGGGTTGAAACCAGGATCCGCCCCATTTCGGCCGCGATGCGCTCCCGACTGATCCGCTCCAGCCCCTTGGCGCCAGCGGCCATCGCATCACGGGTCGGTTCCGCAAGGGTGAACCCGAGTTCGCAGACAAACCGCACGCCGCGCAGCAACCTGAGCGGATCGTCAGTAAATCGGGCATCCGCGTCACCCACCGCTCGCACCACCTTTGATGCGATGTCTTCCCTGCCCCCGCAAGGATCATGGAGTTCGCCCGTGAGCAGATTGACCGCGATCGCATTTATGGTGAAGTCGCGTCGGGCAAGATCTTCGTCGAGTGACGTTCCAAACTGGACGGTCGGCTTCCGTGTGCCATCCGGGTACTGTTCGGTCCTGAAGGTTGTTATTTCCACACCCCAGGTCACATCGGTCGTCCCACCGGTTGGGTCAGGCACCGTGTAGACCACGCCGATCGTGCCAAACCGTGCGCCAACGTCGTAGACCGCCGACGGACGCGACGCCCCGACCAATCGTCGGATCTGATCCGGCGTCGCGTCGGTCGTGAGGTCAACGTCCTTGATCCGCCGCCCGATGATCCAGTCCCGAACAGGGCCGCCAACCACAAAGAGACGATGACCATGCGCGTGGAAAGCCTGCGCCAAGTCCTTGAGGCGGTCGTCGATGGGCGTAACCAGTTCCATAAAGCTGTCGGTAAGTATCCCTGTCGGCCGATGGTCTTGGACGCCTGGCCATGGACCATCGTCCAGACCCGATGGCACTGGATCACCCGCTTGGGGAAAGACTGGCCCGTGCGGAGTCGTCGACACGCTCCCGACCGGCCCTGCGACCAAGCAACCGGGCACCTGCCTCACGAGGATCCAGTGTTCCGTCAATAACTTCACCAAGCAGCGCGGTGATCGGCAATTCAACCCCCATTCGCGACGCCACGTGAAGGGCAGCGCGCGTCGTCGGCACACCTTCCGCGACCGACCCGGACGTTTCGATCAGGTCTGCCAGGCGCTCGCCACGTGCCAAGCGAAGGCCAAAGGTGCGATTTCGGCTCAGTGGGCTGGAACACGTCGCGACCAAGTCGCCGAGTCCAGCCAAGCCCGCAAAGGTCAGCGCCTCTCCCCCTAGCGCCTGCCCCAGTCGGGACATCTCCGCGAGACCCCGGGTAACCAGCGCGGCTTTCGCGTTCTCGCCTGCCTCAAGACCTTCCGCTATGCCTATCGCAAGTGCGATCACATTCTTGAGTGCGCCACCGAGTTCCACGCCAATCACATCGTGGTGCCGGTAGATCCGCCAACTCGGTGTCGTGAGGATTGCCTGCACCAATTGGCCAACGTGGTCATCCGCGCATGCCACGACGGATGAGGCCGGTTTGCCTGCCGCGATCTCGGCTGCCAAGTTGGGACCGGAGAAGGCACAGATCGGGTGATCAGTTCCGGTGAATGACGCAATGACCTCGGTCATACGCAATCCCGTCGCAATCTCCAATCCCTTGGTCGCACTGACCACCACCGCTCCCGGCACGAGGTGTGGGGAAACCAAGCCGAAATTGAGACGCATCGACTGGGCTGGCACCACCATGACGACGATGGACGCCTCAGAGATGACGCTCTGGAGATTGGCAGAGACACGGAGGGTGTCAGGCAAGGCTACTCCCGGAACGCGGGGAGATTGTCTCGCCGAACTGAGTAACGCTGCCTCTTCACGGGTTCGCGCGACGAGCGTGACAGCACGCCCCTGAGATGCCATCTGTGACGCCACGACCACGCCCCACGCGCCCGTTCCCACAACCGCAATCTTTGTGGAGCCAACCTGTGCGACGTCCGACCTCATTGGATTCCTGAACGTCGCCACCGGTTGCACGGTGCAGTTGCCCCGGCAGGTCCCTGCATGGACAATGCACGCGGACCCGCCTGATCCACCAAGTTTGCAAACTACACGCCTTGACGTGATCGACCCTGATGCCTGAATTGCCTGAAGTCGAGACAATCTGCCGAACGCTCGCCCCCATGTTGGTCGGATCTGCATTCGCTCGCGCCGAACTAGTCTGGCCAGGTTGCGTCGCAAACGGCAGCGCATCCGACTTCGAGGCCTCGTTGGCAGGTTCACTTTGCACCGGCATTTCCCGACGTGGCAAGTACCTCTTGATCGCTCTCGACCATTCACGATGGTTGGGGGTCCATCTCCGGATGACCGGTCGCTTCACCATGATGGATGGAGGCGCCGACCGCGACCGTCACCTGCGTGCCGTCCTGCACCTCAAGGAC
>DDYL01000069.1:17325-44809 GCA_002347925.1 Chloroflexi bacterium UBA2235
GGTTCGAGCAAGTTCCAAACCCAGACTTCATGACATCGGCCAGCCTAGCGGCCCGGTTCTCCGGTCGGCGCGCACCAATCAAGTCGCTCCTTCTTGACCAGAAATCGGTGGCCGGCCTCGGGAACATCTACGTCGATGAGGCACTGTTCCGGGCGTGCATCCACCCACTGAGGTCCGCAGGAAGTCTCGGGGCCGACGAGATCGGAAAACTTTGCCAAGCGATCCACGACGCACTTGCCCAAGGGATCGAGAACCGCGGAACCACTCTCTCCGACTACCGCGATGCACTCGGTGAGAGTGGATCAAACCAGGCGAAATTGCTCGTCTTCCGACGGAACGGCAAGCCGTGCCCCGTCTGCGGCACCGACATCATCCGTCTCCGTGTCTCCGCGCGTGGCACGCACGTTTGCCCGCGTTGCCAAGTCGACCCCACTGAACTTTCCGCCCCTTTGAACCCACCCAAACCAACTCGCACGCAGTAGGGCCCGGGAGACAATCCGGAATATCCCCGTACACTCTCGCTACATGTCCCTCGTATCCGCTTCAAATCTCGCGCGTGCCTATGGGGCCCAGGACATCTTCGCCGACGTCGGGTTCGAGATTCACACCCGTGAGCGCATTGCGCTTGTGGGCGTGAACGGAGCGGGCAAATCGACCCTCCTCCGGTTGCTCGCCCGGGTTGAACCCGTCGACCGCGGTGCCCTTTCGTTGCCACCTCGGGACCGTGTCGGATACCTGCCTCAGGAAGTCACGTTTGCCGAAGGGATGACCCTGCAAACGTACCTGGACGGGGCATTTGCCCACGTGCGCCAACTGGAAGCCGAACTCCGCAATCTTGAGGACGCGTTGGCATCACCACCGCCCGGTGTGACGATTGACGAACTGCTTACCCGACACTCCGACGTGTCTTTGGCTTTCGAGGCCGCTGACGGGTATGCGTACCAACACCGGGTCCATGAGACGATTGCCGGTCTTGGTATCCCGGAAGCCCACCTCGAACGCGAGGTGACGACGTTCAGCGGCGGTCAGCGAACCCGGGCAGCCCTTGCCCGACTGCTGCTGAGTGGAAGCGACCTCCTCCTCCTCGACGAACCCACGAACCATCTCGACGTTGACGCAACCGAATGGCTCGAGGGCTTCCTGACCGGAGTCAACGCGGCCGTCGTGGTCGTTTCCCACGACCGCTACTTCCTTGACGCCGTGGCAACCCGGACGTGGGAAATCGCCGACGGCAACTTTGAGACATACACCGGAAACTACACCCAATTCGCCAGGCAGCGGGCCGAACGCGAAGCGCGAAAGCAACGCGACTTCGCGACCCAGCAGGCGCACATCGCCCGCACCGAGGCGTTCATCCGGCGATATCGCGCCGGGGTCAAGGCTCGTCAGGCACGCGGTCGCCAAAAGCAACTGGACCGACTTGGTCGCGTCGGCCCCCCACGTACGCAGGGGCAGATGAACCTTGCGATCCGGGCAACCCTCCGTGCGGGAGACACCGTCCTCGCGTTCGAGAACCTTGGCATCGCCCCCGAAGCACCCGTTGGGAACGGATTGCTCGGCCAGACACCGGGCATGCCGTTCGTTCACGAATCAAATGCACAGTCGCGTGCCTTGACCCCGTTGGTCCACCTACCCGATATCGAGGTAGCCCGGGGAGAACGTGTGGCGATTGTCGGCCCAAACGGAGCCGGGAAGACGACCCTCCTTCGGGTCATCATGGGAGAACTCGTTCCCGTTCGCGGCCGAGTGCACATTGGCTACGGAGTGCAGATCGCCTACTACGCGCAGGCTCACGAGCAACTTGATCCCAAGGGCACCGTGATGACCGAGGTCACCGACGGTCATGCCATGAGTGAAACCGAGGCACGCACCTATCTCGGACGCTTCCTCTTCACGGGCGATGACGTCTTCAAGGCCGTCCGCGCACTCTCGGGTGGTGAACGAAGCCGACTCGCGCTGGCAAAACTCGCCCTCTCAACCGCCAATGTCCTGATCCTTGACGAACCGACGAACCACCTCGATATCTATTCGCGAGAGGCACTCGAAGGAGTTCTTGACCAGTTCGACGGGACCATCATTTTCGTGTCCCACGACCGCTTCTTCATCGATGGCCTCTCGTCCCAGATCTGGGAAGTCGCGGACGGAAAGCTCACTCTCCACCGCGGAACGTGGTCAGAAGTCCGCGCCGCGCGACACGACGTCGGGAAGCGCCCCGCCAAGCTGGACGACCGCAATGGCCTCGAAAACACGTCCAGCGTGCCCGAACCGGCCAGAAAACCCGCACAAGCACAATCCCGGCCAACACCGGCCGCCAGACCAACGGCTAACCCCAGGGAAGTTCGGGCCGCACGCGAACGCTCCGAGAAACTTGGTCGTGAACTTGCGAAACTCGAGACAGACCTCCAGATCCTTGATCAGGAAATCGACGCGTCATCGCGTTCCGGGGACGGGGTGAAGCTCGTCGAACTCGGCGCCCGCCATGTCGTCATCAGTGAGCAGTTGAGGGCAGCCGAGGAGCGATGGCTTGACGCGCAGGCAACCCTGGAGGCGCTTGAGTGCGTGACCGCAACATGATTTGCCATCACCGTGCTTCTTGACGCGGGATGCGGACGACGCTATCGTCACACCTGCCAATGGAAACTGAGAACATCATTCTGATTGCCTTCACGCTGACCCTTTTGGGCAGTGTTGCCTCCTTTGTGAACGGATACCTCGGGGCGGGCCTCGCAGCTTTCGCCTGGCTTGTCCTGCTAGGTATCGTGCGCCAACCGGTGGCAGTCACAGCGGAGGTCCTTCAGGTCACCGAAAACACCTGGGCGCCTCATCTTCTTCTGCCTCTCGTACTGTTCCTGATCGTTTGGCAGGCACGTCTGCGTGGACGCATCGCTCCGCACATCGGCCTTCGTGACATCTTCGGCCGGCGCGGCTAGACGGTACCTCCCCACTGTTCTTGCCCCCGGGACCCACCGGGTCTGTATCCTATGACGGGCAATTCACGTGCTCGGTGAACGTACTTGTTGCGTCGACTACTGCACATGCATTCCTGATCTGATACTCGAACCGGAAGTGAGAACCGCGCGATCATGGCGAGCCTTGACACCTTGCGAACCCATCTGAGAGGCGTGACCGCCTTTCCGATCACGCCGTTCCATTCCAACCTTGACCTGAACCTCGACGGTCTCCGGCACAACGTTGACTGGATGATCCGGCACGGCATCGTGACCTTGGTCGCTGCCGGTGGGACCGGTGAACTGTATTCCCTCACAACCGAGGAAACCGAGGCCGTTCACCGCACCGTCATCGAAGCGGCCGCCGGTCGCGCCGCGGTCATCTGCGGAGTGGGCGGGAAGCAACGCGAATCGCAACAACTTGCCGCAACCGCGGAAAAGGCGGGCGCAAGCGGGATTCTCATGCTCCCACCGGCGTACGGTCCGTCACCTGAGGATGGCCTGCTTGCCTTCTATGCGGGTATTGCGCAGTCGGTCCACATCGGGGTGCTGCCTTACGCGCGCGACTGGGCAGTCTTCACCCCCGAGATGGTCGAGAAGCTGGCTAACTCCGCGCCAAATGTCGTTGCCTTCAAGGACGGTTCGGCTGACCTGCGCCTCTGGGCGCGCATTCGTGCACGTCTTGGCGACCGGTTGGTATGGGTTGGTGGGGTCGGCGACGACATGGTGCACACCTACTTCGCGGCCGGCGCCGAGGGCTTTACCTCGAGTGTTGCCAACTTCATGCCCTGGGTCAGCCAGGAGCTTTATGACACCGCCCATCGCGGAGACTTTGCCGCGACGAGGCGGATCTTCGACGACAAGGTCGCCGAGTTCTACGCAATTCGCGCACGTCGCCGAGGCTTTGAAGTGTCAAGCGTCAAGGCGGCAATGGAACTCTGCGGATTGCCCGCGGGACCAGTCCGGCCACCACTCGGCGCCCTCGGGGCCGAGGAACACGCAATCATTGCTTCGGTAGTGGCACGGCTTGGGCTCGGAGCAAAGAACCCTTAGACACCATCCACGACACACCGGACCACGAACGCGCACCGAAACGTGATGCGAAGGCCCGAATGACTGACTGAGGGATAAAACGGCATGGCGCGATCATCAGGCACATTGGCGAGCAATGCAAACGCGCATGGGTTCCGAGACCTCGTGTGGCAGGCATTCCATCAGCCTGGCTCCCCTGCGTTTGCGTTTACGTCTCGCATGACGTTCCTGATGATCAGCCTCTCAATCGGGGCGCTCGTCGCCGAATCGATGCAACCCGATGCGGCCACGCAGCTCACGATCAATGTCGTAGAGTCCACTCTTGTCCTGGTCTTCAGTGCCGAGTACCTGCTTCACCTCTGGGTCGCTGAAAACCGCCTCAAGTACGCGACCAGTTTCTGGGGAATTGTCGATCTGTTGGCAATCCTCCCGGCGCTATTGGCATTTCTACCGAATGCAGGTCTCCGGGTGGTGCGCACCTTGCGGGTGCTCCGGGTCCTGCGGATGCTCAAGTTAATGAAGCTGGCGGCCGATCAGGCACGGGCAAGTGCAAACTTGGCATCACGAGGCAAGCCATCCCTGTTCAATGATGCCCTTATCTATTTCATGGCGCTCTTTACCGTCCTGACGATCTCGGCAACCCTCGCGTACTTTGCGGAGGTCGACGAGACCGCCGAGGCGACGGCAACCACGTTCAACTCGATTCCCCAGGCAATGTGGTGGAGCATAGTCACCATCACGACCACTGGGTACGGAGACATGGTCCCGTCAACGCTTCTCGGGCGTCTGATCGCGGTAGGGACGATGTTTTCCGGGCTTGCACTGTTCGGCATCCTCACCAGTGTGATCGGCCGTGCAGTTCTCACGACACTGTTCGGCCGCGAACCGGAGGACGCTGTCGCTGAAACCGAAGCTGACGAAAGTGACACAGCATCTGCGGCCACCGTTTCGCGGGTCGCCGCGCCGCCGGTACCCTTGCGTGATCTGGCCATAGCGGTTGCGGCGGTCATCTCCGTCGTCATGCTCGTCATTGAGACCGTGCCGGAAATATATGAGTCCGCTCCGAGCTTCTTCTACTACGGAGAGTTTGTTTTCGTCGGGATATTCACGATCGAATATCTCTACAACATCGCGACCGCGCCTTCGAAACGGGAGTACCTGTTGAGTTTCGGCGGCCTTGTCGACCTTCTTTCAATCCTGCCTTCATACATGGGATTGATCGACGTGACTGGTCTGAAGGCACTCCGGGCGCTCCGGGTCCTGCGCGTGTTGCGGGTCCTCAAACTGATCAAGATTGCACTTGCGCACCGTGCCTCGCGGGTTGAGACCGGTGTCAAGAAGAACTCCTTCGTCGTCGACCTCCAGATCTACGCGATTGCGGTGACGTGTGCGGTCACGATCAGCGGAACTCTGGGGTATTACTCCGAAAAGGACGTCCCAGGGTCAGCCTTCACCAGCATTCCTGCGGGAATGTGGTGGGGCGTCGTGACAATGACCACGACCGGGTACGGCGACATGGTTGCCAAAGCACCGATTATCGGCGATGACGGCAGTCCAGTCCTCGGCGACCACGGCGAACCAAAGATGTCGGCCGATGTCCAGCCAGTGACCGTCGGAGGTCGCATCACTGCCGGCCTGACAATGTTCGCTGGCCTCGCATTGTTCGGCGTACTCAGTGCGGTCATCGGCAGTGCATTGATGAACTCGCTGTTCGGTGGTGATGCGGAACGTCTATCGGCCTAGCACCCCCTCCCGGCTTTCCGGTCCCACAACCTTCAGGCGGTGGTCCTACGGCTTCCCGGTCAACTGCCTGACCGGGAAGCCGGCACGAAGGGAGAACGGCCGTTACGCCGCCCGGTGCCACCCGGAGGTAACCCCCGCCTTGCGCTCCGATGCCACCTGGCACGGCATGCAGTGAGTGGTATCCGGGATCGCCTCAAGCCTCTCCGGATCGATATCTTCTCCGCACGTGTCACAGACACCATAGGAACCATCCCGGAGCCTGGCTTCAACCTTCCGCACTTCCAGAAGGCGACGCTCGATGCGCGAACGCAGGATGTCGTCGGTTTCGAACCGCATCGACGACTGGGCAGCCGTCACCATGCTGTCAAAGTCCGAACCCGTCGGATCCTTGTCTGTCGCTGCCGCGGTCAATTGCTCGAGATCTGCGACAAGGCGTGAGCGCAGCGCGTCAATCACCTCGAGTTCATGCGGAAGGACCGCGGGACGGGCGCGCCTTTCCAAAGTGACCGATGTCGCCGGGATCGCTCGGTTGGTCACTGCGCGCCTTGGTGACTTGGTGGTAGTGGTTCGTGCGGACATGGTCTGACTGCCCTTCTGTGGCCTCTTTGCCACATCCCGGTAATTGGCGCAGGAGCGTGATTCCGCTTCCGTCACCATGGTCATCGTGGCGTCGGCACCCCCTCGCGCCTTGCCACCCACGGATTTCCTCACTCTCAGGAACCGCTTTTTGTGTATACGCAGAAGCATCGCACTCGGATGCACACTGTCCATCGTGGTTTTCCCCCGAACACTCCGACCCGGTTGCCACAAGTGCCAGAACACGTAGAATCGGTCACATCTAGGGTTGGGGCACGGTAGCCAGTTCCCGGGGGCTTGTGGGAACTCCAAATAGGTGCCTGCGCCGATGCACCGCGAAGGGGAGAACATTTTCGTCGATGGCAGAGAAGTTCTACCGCGATGTCCTGCTCAAGCCTCGTGCACGTGTCGCCCTCGCCCGAGGCGTTGACATCATGGCAAGCGTGTTGCGCGTGACCCTCGGACCAATGGCACGCGCCGTGGTCATGGCACCTGTGATCTCAACCCGCACCCCGGAGTTGCTGACGGATGCCGGCACAATTGCCCGCCGGATCATCGAGTTGCCTGACCCATACGAAAACATGGGCGCAATGCTCATCCGACAGATGGCTTGGCAGGTACGCGAAAAAGTCGGCAATGGGGCGGCAACGGCGGCAACGATCGCTCAGGCGCTCCTTCACGGTGCCAACAAACAGGCCGCCGCCGGCACCAACGTCATGATGATCCGGCGGGGCATCGAGAAGGGTCTGGCGGTGGCGATCGCTTCGCTGAAAGACCAAGCCGTCCCCATGGAATCGCCTGAGCAAATCGAGGCCCTGTCAATCGCGGCGGCGGGTGGCGATCGGGAAATTGGCCGCTACGTCGCGGAAATGCTCGAGATCATCGGCACTGACGGAGTGCTCCTCGTCGAGGAGAGCACGACAATGAAGACCGACCGCGAATACATCGAGGGTTTGCAGTGGGATAGCGGGTATGTCTCGGCTCACTTCTGCACCGACCTTGACCGTATGGAAGCGATCATCGAAAACCCGCTTGTCGTTGCAACCGATCTGAACATCGACCGCGCCGAACAGCTTCTTCCCCTGCTTGAAACCATCATCGCGCGAAAGCAGGCAGGCGAATCATTCGGCGGTCTGGTCCTGTTCGCCAACGAAATCTCCGGTTCAGCCCTGGGCCTCCTCGCGACAAACCATGAACGTGACGTCCTCAGGTGCATCGGCATCAAGGCACCCGGGGCCGGTGACCGCCGGGTGCGCATCCTGGAAGACATCGCCATCCTTTCCGGCGGCCGCCTGATTGCCGAGGACGCCGGTGACCAGATGGAGAGCGCCGCGTCGGTCAACATTGGCCGGGCACGACGCGTCTGGTGCAACCGGGACTTCTTCAGCATCATTGGAGGGTCGGGGGCCCCGAACGCCGTCCGCGAGCGGATAGCCGAGATCAAGCGCCTCCTTCCAACTGCCGAGGGCGACTTCGAACGTGACAAGATGCGCGAACGCATGGGCAAGCTGTCCGGCGGTGTCGGCGTCCTGAAAGTGGGTGCTCCGAGCGAGCGAGAGCGCGAAACCCGCAAGCAGCGAGGCGAGGAGGCGATTGTCGCCGCCCGCGCAGCTGCCGAAGAGGGGGTTGTGCCTGGCGGAGGTGCCGCATATCTCGCATGTGTCCCCAGACTGCGGGAATTTGCGGATACCCTCAACCGGGATGAGGCGATCGGCGTCAAGGTCCTCATTGGTGCTTTGGAAGCACCGACGGAGTGGATCATCCGGAACTCGGCCCGTGACCACCGCTCCATCCTGGCCCGCCTCCGAATGTCACCTCCGGGGCACGGATATGATGCGGTTGGCGACAGGATTGCCGACATGACCGAGGCGGGAATCCTCGATCCGCTGAAGGTTGTACGCGGTGCGCTGGAGTTCGCCGTGAGTGCCGGCTGCATGGCACTCACTACCGAGGCCCTCATCTTGACAGACAAATCCAGTCCTGCCGTCAACCCCTGATCCGACCCGATTGGGCTGCTTGTCGTTCGGGTCACTACCAACCAAATCAGTCATCTGGAAGCGCCCGTACACTAGCGCAAGAACTGCCTTCCATCCTTGCTCAGGGTTCCCAAATCTGCTCCCTGAGACACATCAATGAGCATTGATCTAATGAGTGCATCAGATTCGGACAAGATCATCGCCTTCCCGTTCTCCCGGGTGACCGGCGGGAACCCGACACCGTCGGTCTCGGCGTCTCCAAAGTGGGAACTGGTCGGCCCAGTCTGCGGTTGGGGTGGCACAGTCCTCGCCCTCATTGCCGTGACAACACCGGCGGGCGAACATCTCTACGCGGGAACGACGGCAGGCTGCTTCCTATCCACAGATCACGGTGCTACGTGGGAAGCCCGCAACTTCGGCCTGACCAGTCCGTACATTCAGACCCTGGTTGCCTCACCCCAGTTCGCCAGGGACCACACCCTTTTCGCCGGAACCCTTGGCAGTGGCGTGATGCGCAGCACGAACGGCGGCATGACTTGGCAGCCGATTGATTTCTGGCAGGGCCCAACCGCCGTCACCGCCATCACCCTCTCAACCGAAGGTTCCGGCGAAACTATCGTCCTTGCAGGCACGGCGACCGGAGGCATTTTCCGCTCATCCAATGGTGGGCGCACCTTCTCAAGCTCGAACTTCGGTCTCGGAGACCTAGGTGTTCTGGCTATTGCCACCTCACCGTCATTTGAAACTGATGACATTGCGTTCGCACTGACAAGCACCGGCCTCCACCGGTCGACGAACGGGGGCCGTGCATGGCGCGTGGTAGACCGCGGCCTCGAAACGGAAGCAGTCCAGGCGATCTCGCTTTCGCCGGCTTTTGGAGAGGACGGCATCGCGCTCCTGGCGACCGAAGATGCCGGCATCTTCCGATCGACCGACCGCGGGGTCTCGTGGAAGGCCGCATCGGACGGTCTCACCAACCAGTCAATCAACGCAATCTGGATCAGCCCATCTTTCGCCAGCGACAAGACGGTCTACGCCGGTTCCGCCGGAGACGGCCTCTTCCGGTCAACCGACGGCGGGCGCACGTGGTCCGCGGTCGATGGTGGCGCACTGAACAATCAGGCCATCATGGCCATATGCACCGATCAGTCGGCAAAGGCCGTGGTTGTCGGTCTTCACCAGTCGGGCATCTTCCGCTCAACTGACTCCGGCAATGCGTGGGAACCCTCTTCAACCGGCCTGATCGCACGGTCGATGTCAGGCGTGCTCATCTCGCCGGCCTTTGGCGACGATCACACACTCTTCGCCTCGGGCATCGAGGACGGCATTGTCAAGTCAACCGACGAGGGCGAAACATGGGAACCGGCCAATAACGGGCTCCCGGGCACCCAGATCCTGTCGCTGGCGATTTCACCCGATTACGCATCGGACGGCACCATCCTCGCGGTTCTCGCTGAGGGGATGTTCCGGTCAAACGACCGTGGCGCGTCTTGGGAAACTTCCGGACCCGAGGGTCTTGAAGACCCACGCATGGTGGCGTACTCCCGAAACATTGTCGGCGGCGTTGCCGTCATCATTGGGTCAGCGCGCTCAATGTATGTCTCCAAGGACGGCGGAGATACGTGGGGTGATGTTGCCTCGCCGGCTGATGATGACGAGATCGTCGCCGTAAGCATTTCCCCGAACTTCCTCCAGGACAACACCCTGCTGGTCTCGACGTACTCGACGACCGGCGCGACCCGCCGTGACCGTGACCGTGCACCAGGTGCGCGCCAGCAGTTCCGGGCCGATACGCCACAGTCGACGATCACCGTCTGGCGAAGCACCGATGGGGGGGCACGATGGAATCCGGTCATCGATCAGATCACCAGCGCCCGATGGGTGACCACCGCATTCCCGCATGACTACCGCGGAGACCGCGAAACGGTACGCAATGGGTTCTTCGTCGGGGTGGGAACCTTGGTCCAACGGCCAATGTGGGGAGGACGGCAGTTGTGGATTGCCGAACGTGTCGGAAAGCCGAATTCCGGTGTCCTCTCTCTGACCGTTTCGCCGGGAACAGTTTGGAACCGGTCGGTCTACGCGTCCACCACGGACGGCATTTACCGTTCTGATGACGAGGGTCTCACCTGGCATGGCATGTCCGAAGGCCTGCACACCCCGACGGTTGTGTCCATTGCACTCGCCCCTTCCTTTGACGACGACGGAGATGCGTTCGCGTTGACCCTCGGCGGGGCCCTGCATCGCCTGTCTCACGCTGACGACTGACCCGACGCCGACAGCCCAGACGGTATCCGCATGACGACGAAACCCGCATCCGCAGACGGAGATCACACACTTGCGATTTCCGTGGCCATGCCCTCCTTGGGTGAACAAGCCACCGAGGGCACACTGGTCAAGTGGTTGAAGTCCCCGGGTGACGCCGTTGCCGCCGGTGAACCTATTGCCGAAGTCGTCACCGACAAGGTGAGTGCCGAGGTAACGTCACCGGTCACCGGGCGCCTTGGGTCGTTGCTCGTTCCACCAGGCGTGACCGTGGCGACGGGTACGAGGATAGTCACGGTGGTCCCGTCAGTCGGACATAGTTCTACGGGGTCCGCAGGGTTACCCTCCGGTTCACCGGCCTCATCGGAACAGGTTGTTGAGGAACCTGCCGATACACTCACACGGACGTCTCCCCTTGTGCGCCGACTTGCGCAGGAAAACGGCATCGACTTGCGCCACGTGCCCGCCACGGGTCCGGGTGGGCGAGTGACGAAAGACGACATCCTTTCGTTCATCAGTTCAAGGTCGCAAGCAACCACACTGGCAGACGCGCCCGCCGCCCAAGCCGGGCGTGTCCCCGGCATTGTTGACGTCGCCCATTCTTCACACGTGCCAAATCCCTCCCAGGACGCACCCGACGATCATTACGTACTGCCACCATCTGCGCTACGGCAGGCAATCGCCGCGCATCTCGTGCGCTCAGTTCGGACCATTCCCCAAGCGTGGACGCTCGTCGAAGTGGACGTGTCCGGCCTTCTCGCATGGCGTCAGGCTCAACGTGAAGGGTTTCGTAGTCGGCACGGTGTCGACGTATCCGTATTCGCCCTCTTCGCCCATACCGTGGTCGGGGTCCTCTCACGCCACCCCCTCCTGAATGCAACGTGGAATGACGGGCCTGACGGCCCCGACGCGCGCGGTGCCGGAGGGGGACGGGTTACGGTGCATCGTCGAATCAACTTGGGGGTCGCCGTTGCCCGTCCCGGCGGTGGCTTGCTCGTACCATGCGTACCGGACGCCGGAAGGCTCTCGGTTAGCGGCCTTGTGGGCGAGATGCGCCGCATCGTTGATGGTGCACGTGAGAATACGCTTGGTTCATCGGCCTACGCCGGAACGACCATGACCATCAACAACACTGGCGCGCTTGGTTCGGTGACATCTCAGCCAATCCTTCCCGAGGGGACATCGGCGATCCTCACCCTTGAGGCAATTACCCGCCGTCCAGTCGTCGTCGGAAACGACGCAATCGCAATCCGGCCGATGGCCAACCTCTGCCTGACCTTTGATCACCGCGTGCTTGACGGGCAGGAAGCGTGCGCGTTCCTTCAGGAACTCAAGTCAGAACTTGAGCGCCTCTCGTCCACTACCGCGATACACTGACCCGCGGCACATCGAGCGCGGGACGGTGTTGCACAGGTGGATCGCGTGCCTCCGGGCACTGTCACCGTGATGACAAGAGGTGGCCACGCGACCGGTTTCCGATCCCCAAGATCTGTCCGACCAAGGAGAAGGAATGAGCAGCGGATCCTCACACAGTGGCGTAGCCGGCGGAGCCTATGCGCACGGGGCACGGCCGAAGGTGGTTGTTCTGTCCCCGTGGGGACAGTTTGGCGAGGTTGGCGAACGCGACATCCTAGAGCGCGCCGGATGCGACGTGATCGTGTCAAAGGCGCGGACAGACGAGGAAGTCATCGCCGCCGTCCATGACGCCGACGCAATCATCCCATCATGGGGCCTGAGTGCTGCGGTCATGGCGTCGCTCACGAAGTGCCGGGTCATCGCCCGCAGTTCGATCGGAATGGACACAATTCACGGCATCGACATCGCCACTGAGAAGGGCATCGTTGTTTGCAACGTTCCCGATGTGTTCGTGAATGAAGTCGCCGACCACACGTACGCACTTCTTCTCGCCTGCGTCCGCCACATCGTGCCCTTGCACAACTATGTCGTCGATGGCGGGTGGAGTGACCCAAATCGCCAGCACCCCATGGGGCCGATCAGTCATCACGTATATGGCCAGACCCTCGGTCTGGTTGGGTTTGGGAACATCGGGCGCGCCGTCGCCAAGCGGGCACACGGGTTCGACCTCAAGGTCATCGCCTATGACCCGTTCACTCCAAAGGAAGTCTTCCTCGAATCCGGTGTCAGGCAGGCAACCCTCGGCCAGGTCCTACAGGACAGCGACTTCGTTTCATTGCATGTTCCCTTAATGGATGCGACCCACCACCTGATCGGCGCGCCCCAGTTCCGTCTCATGAAGCCTTCGGCACTGCTCATCAACACCTGTCGAGGGCCGGTCGTTGACGAGGCCGCGCTGATTGATGCCCTCAATCACGGCATGATCCTCGGCGCCGGCCTGGACGTCACCGAAGAGGAGCCGACCCCATCGGATAACCCGCTTCTCAAGATGAGCAATGTGGTCATCACGCCGCACACCGCGTCAGCGAGCGACCTCGCCGGTGCCGAGCGTCGCAGACGCCCGTCCCATGAGGTTGTCGCAGTCCTCACCGGACACCGTCCGCGCGCAGTCTGGAACCCACCGGTTCTTTCCAAACTGAACCTCAAGTAGGGGCAACCGGGGACGCCCCCATCCGGATCATCCCGCGTCAGGGATGATCCGGCTTTGCGCAGGACCAAATTGTGGCGACACCTGACCGCATTACCGAGATCAAGACGTCACTTGCGAAACCGGGACACACGCAGTCATTTGCATGCGATGTCGCATTGCGAACCGAAGAATGCATCGTCGTCTACTACCGAATGACGCGGGACTACAACCTTCACGGGATACCGCTTCAGGCCGGCAATCTCACGGTCGGGTACTTCTGGTTCGACCGTCCATACAACCTCTATCACTGGATAGAACGTGACGGGACAACGTCAGCGTGGTACTTCAACATCGGGGACGTGACCTCGTTCGACGGATCTACCCTCGAATGGCACGACTTGGCCGTGGACATCCTTGCGACCCCGTCAGGACGCATTGACATCCTCGATGAGGATGAACTCCCTGCCGACCTTGATCCGGCACTCCGTTCGCGCATCATGCAAGCGCGTGACGTCGTGCTTGGAGCACTCGCCGAACTGACCAGCGATGCCGACATCACTAGCGCGCATCTCTTGGCGACGGTCCCGGCATCCCCGCCAGTCGCGTGATGCCGGAACCTCTCAGGAATGGTCAGGACCACTCACCCTGTACGAATGAACGCATCACCTCGTAATAGACTTCGGTGCACTGCCGAACGTCATTCAGGTCGACCCATTCGTCAATCGTGTGCGCCTGGGCGATGTCTCCAGGGCCGATGACCACCGTCGGGATCCCCGCGAGACCCCACAGGTGCGTCGCGTCGGTGCCGTATGGCACACCGTCCGGAGTCGCATCAACCGAACCGCCGGTCACCTTGGCGACGGCCGATTGCACGGCAACCACAAGTGAACCATCCACGGGGCCGTCCAGACCACGTTCCGAAATGTACGGGTCTTCGCGGGTGGCTTTCACTCCCGGGCGTGCCCGCATCAGGTCGGCCAGCCACCCGTCAATTTCCGCTAGAACCGCAGCCGGATCCTCGGTCGGCAACGTCCGACGGTCGATGTCAATCACACACCGGTCCGGCACGATATTGACGCCCACCCCACCGGAAATCGTGCCGATGGTGAATGTCGGAGGTGTCAACCTGGGATGGCCACGCATGGATAGCGCCGGTTCGCCACGCTCCCGCAACCAATCGATCACTTCCACCATCTGGTGAATCGCGTTATCACCATTCTCGGGCTTTGACGTATGCGCGGCACGACCGTGAGTGACGATCCGGAAGCGTACTGCCCCCTTGTGCGCAACGATCGGACGCAACGACGTTGGTTCGCCAACAATCGCGGCCGTCGCGTTCAATCCGCCCGCCACTGCATGGGCAACCCCGCGCTTGAGGTATTCCTCATCAACCGTGAACAGCAGCATCACTTCGCCGTCACGTTCCGCCACCTCACGCGCCAATCGCCCGACTGCCACGAGTGCGGCGGCCAACGCGCCCTTCGTGTCGCACGTGCCTCGTCCCCACATGCGATCTCCGTCAATGCGGGGTACCGTCGCATTTGGGATGCCAATATGCGGGACCGTGTCGAGGTGGAGATCGAACAAGAGCCGTCTACCCGCGTGCGTCCCCGTGGTCCCGGGCAACGTCAGGGACACATTTGATCGGTCAGGAAGAACCTCGTCGGTCGCCACGACGAGCCCATGGGAATGACCAAAAGACGCGATTTCTGCCGCGAGGTCGGCCTCTCCCGGACCACCCATCGAAGAGTTCGCACTGTCGATCGAGACAAGCCGGGCAAGCAAATCCACAGTCTGGTCAGTCACGTATCCTGTCCTTCGGGGAGTGTGCGTTTCCCGACACGCCCGCGGCGCACGGTACACGCATCCGCACCCACCACGCCAATGACGGTACACCTCCTTTGTGGGCCCGACGAAGTTTCCCGCGAGGACGCAGTGCGCGAACTCGTTGCCGGGGTACGCCTGCCGTCCGACTTCGCAGACGTCAACACGTCCCGGTTCGACGCCACGTCCTACACGCCTGAAGCTTTTCGCTTTGCGTGTGAGGCAATGCCGTTCCTCGCTGAGTGCCGTGTCGTCATATGCCGCGGTGTCGCCGCCTCGCTTGGCGCCAGGGAGGCACGAGCAGCGGCCCGACGATCAACCAACGGCACGGCCGATGATGAACCTTCTTCTGGGCAAGTGGTGGCCCGGCCAGCGAAAGGAAAACGTGGGGCGTCTGCACCTACCGCTCCAGCCAAAACCCCGGAACAGGCACTCGCCGACTACCTCCCAGAGATTCCGGGCGCAACCCTGGTGCTCTTTGTCGAGGATGAGGCACCGGCTTCGGCCACTGCCCTGGGAACCGCGTTCACCCGCCCAGGAATGGTCACGCGCAACTTTCCGATCCCCGAGGGAGCCGGGCTCGAGCGGTGGTTACGCACCCGAGCGCAAGAATTCGCCGGCCCAGGGGCACCGTCATCCGGGGCAATCACCGCCGACGCTGCCAGACTGCTTGCGAGTTACGTCGGCACCGACATGCGTCTTGCAAGCAACGAGGTTCGGAAACTTGTCACGTACGCGGGGCCAGGACGCGCCGTGGAAGCGCGCGACGTGGAACTTCTGAGCCCGCAAACAACTGCCACCGCCAAGATTTGGGAACTTTCCCAGGCAATCCTCGACGGTCAGAGATCAAAGGCGGCCACGAGGCTTGCGCAGCTTCTCGACGCATCAGACATGCGCCCGGAACAAGTGATCTCGTCGCTACGATCAGCGATTACACAGCACCTGTCAGTCCAGGAACTTGAGCAGCGGGGCCAGCCGGATGCAACGATTGCCCGCGAGCTGCGAATGCAACCGTTCGCGGTGAAAATGGTCCGTGAGCGCGCATCACGCCTTGGTGAACGTGCGCTGATCTATTTGCATCGGCGGACCCTTGAAGCCGACCTCTCACTCAAGACCGGGAGGCAGGCACCGCGCCTAGCGATCGAGCTCCTTGTGGTGGAACTCTCAGCGCGAGCTGTGCAGGCCATGCAGTTGCAGGCTCAGCGTCGCGGGTAGAAATCGGAAGCCAGTAAAACGACAATGGCCCACCATCACTGGGGGGCCATCTGCTCACAAGCATTGCGAAGCGTAGTGTCAGGCTGGGGTAAGCGCGTTTAGCCGGCGCATTAGCCGACTCTTTCGGCGCGCCGCATTGTTCTTGTGGATCACACCCTTGCGGGCAGCGATGTCGAGTTGACGCACCGCGTGAAGGACTGCCTCGGCAGTCTCAGCGACAGGAGTCGCGGCCACAATCGACTGACGCGCCCTCGTGACGTAGGTCTTCACGATCGAACGGACGGCACGATTGCGAATACGGCGCTTCTCCTGACGTTCGAAGCGCTTGCGATCGGTCTTTCTGGCTTTCGGCATAACGCACCTTAATCTGGCAACTGAACCACCAGTATACCGTTACTCTTGAAGCCACTGTACCAGCGCGAGACTGAGATTTCCTTCGATTGCCGCCGCGATCACTAGCAGCCCAGCCGCGAGGACAAGTACGTACGCCGCTTCCGACGCCGTCTCCCGCCACTCGAGCATGCGGCGACCGCTTGCACCAGGCAACAACCACGACACCCCAAGCTTCATTCCCCACGCCGAAGCAAGCCAAAGGGCAGGCAATTCGAAGACAGCGTGAGGCGCGATACCGGCCACCATCACACCGGGACTGACCCGACCACCAGCCAGGTTTCCACCGATGGCCGCCACGACGCCGATCATTGCGCCATTCGCGAACGTATTTATCGCCGGCACAAGCCCGCCCGCGACCCCCAAGGCCACAAACTGGGTAACGGCAGCGGCATTCATCCGGAAGATGACCCACGTGCGCGTAAGAGGATCCGACGCAGCGACGACCTGTGCGCCGACCTGCGCAACAGCCTGGATCAGAGGCGTCATCGCCTCAATCACCATCTGGGGTTGCGATATTGCAGCGCTATACCCGGAAACGGTTCCGCCGATGAACAGGGCGACCGCGGCAATTACCCACCGTCGACCATCCCATAGCAGTTCTCGATAGTGATTCCAAAGGGAAATCGCGCCGGTTCCTGCCATGAAGCGCCCAGTACCCTCTCCTGATAACCGAGGCCAGTGTACCTGAGGGGTAACGGTGGACCGTCCGGCCGGGCGATCTTCACACCAGGCACGCCGGTACGCGCGAGACGATCTGCGGCCACCGAGGCAGCCCACCGTGTCGTGCCTAACCCCGGAAAGTGCCTCCAGAAGTCATTGCTGACCCACGCCCACCCGAACGACGCCCTACCCGCAGCTCCCCAGCAGACGCATCGATGCCGACGGTATCTCCGTCCACGATCAGACCTTCCAGGATGCGACGCGCAAGGACATTCTCCACCTCGCGCTGAATGACCCGTCTGAGCGGTCTTGCCCCATAGGCCCGGTCATCTCCGGCTCCTGCAAGGTATTCGACCGCATCCCCAGTGACTTCGAGGACGATCTGGCGCGGGTCCAACCGTTCCTGCACCCGGCCAATTTCAAGCGACACAATCCGACGGAGCGTCGCCCTGGTCAGAGGGCGGAAGACGACAATATCGTCAATTCGGTTGATGAACTCAGGCCGGAAGAATTCGCGAAGGTGGTTCCGGACGAGGCTCTCGACAGCCTCCCAATCCACCGCAAACTCCGATTCCGGACCATCCTGGTCGCCAACTCCGGATGCGGTGACAGCCTCGGCACCAATGTTCGAGGTCAACACGATCAACGATTGCCGGGCGTCGACCGTTCGGCCCTGACTGTCTGTCAGGCGACCGTCCTCGATAAGTTGAAGCAGGACGTTGATCACCTCAGGGTGCGCCTTCTCCAGTTCATCAAATAGGACCACCTGATACGGCCGCCGACGCAATGACTCGGTGAGTTGCCCGCCCTGGTCATGCCCGATGTAGCCGGGTGGGGCGCCAACAAGGCGCGACACCGCCGACTTTTCCGTGTACTCGGACATGTCAATCCGCGTCAGCGCATCCTCATTGTCAAACAGCGCCTCTGCAAGCGCCCGGGCAAGCAGGGTCTTGCCAACACCTGTCGGTCCAAGGAAAAGGAAAGAACCCATCGGCCGGCGCGGATCGGCCAGACCGGCACGACTTCGCCTCACCGCATCGGCGACCACCCCAATCGCACGTTCCTGCCCAACCACTCGCCGGCGCAACGTCGCCTCAAGCGTCAGCAGCTTCTCGATCTCCGTTTGAACCAACCGGGTCACCGGAATCCCTGTCCATGCGGCCACGACCGAGGCGATATCCGATGCCTCAAGGATTTCCCGGAAGAGGCGCGTGCCAGCACCCCCCGCCAGGGACGCGTCTACTCGCGCAAGTTCCTTTTCCCGCTCGGGAATCACGCCGTTCTCGTACTTGGCGGCCTCTTCCCAGTTCTGGTCTCGCTTGGCGCGTTCAAGGGCCAGCCTCGCGTCATCAATCCGTTGGCGCAATTCCCCGCGGCGGGCAACCGCATCCCGCTCTTCCGACCACTGTTCGTCAAGGGCGCCTGCCTCGAGGCGGATCTGGGAGAGTTCGTCCTCGATCCTGACCAGCCTGGCGCGCGAATCCGGGTCATCTTCCTTGACGAGGGAGACCCGTTCGATCTCGAGTTGCTGAATCCGACGCCGGCGCGCATCAAGTTCGGCCGGAAGCGATTCTGCTTCCATCCGGAGCCTGGACGAAGCCTCATCAACAAGGTCTATGGCCTTGTCAGGGAGAAATCGATCAGGAATGTACCGTTGCGCCATCGTCGCCGCCGCTACGAGGGCCGCATCGCGGATTCGGATCCGATGGTGCGTCTCGAACCGCTCCCGAAGTCCACGGAGGACGCTCACCGTGTCCGGAACGGTGGGTTCCTGCACCGTGATCGGTTGGAACCGCCGCTCAAGCGCCGCATCCTTTTCAACATGCTTGCGGTACTCGTCCAGGGTCGTCGCGCCAATGCAATGCAGCGCACCACGCGCGAGCAGCGGCTTCAGGAGATTCGCGGCATCGATCGCCCCGTCAGCACCACCGGCGCCTACAATCATGTGTAATTCATCAATGAATGGGATGACCTCACCGGCCGATCCTTGAATGTCTGAAAGAACTGCCTTCAATCGTTCCTCGAATTCGCCCCGAAACTTGGTCCCAGCCACAAGACGACCAAGGTCGATCGCGATGACCTTCCGGTTCCGCAGGGTTTCCGGCACATCTCCGCGAACAATCCGTTGCGCGAGCCCTTCGACAATCGCTGTCTTCCCCACGCCCGGTTCACCTATCAGCACCGGGTTGTTCTTGGTTCGCCGTGCGAGGACCTGGATCACCCTTCGAATCTCTTCATCCCGCCCGATCACCGGGTCAAGCCGTCCGAGCGAAGCCTCAGCGGTCAGATCGGTTCCATACAAGAGGAGGGCTTCGTACTTGGTCTCGGGGCTTTCATCGATCACACGCCTGCCACCACGCAACGATGTCAGTACCTCAAGCACCCGATCGAGAGTGACGCCGCACCGCACGAGCACCGTCGGCGCAATACCGGAACGGTCCTCCCTGAGAATTGCCAAAAGAAAGTGTTCCGTACTGACGAACTGGTCTGAAAGTCGGTTTGCCTCAAGGTACCCATTCTGAATAGCACGGTAGAGGCGCGGACCCGTGCCAATCTGCGCCGACCCGGTTACCCGTGGCGCATTGAACAGCGCCTCGTCCAGGCTCTCTGCGACGGTCACCGGGTTCACATTGAGACGCCCAAGCAAGCGGGGAACAATGCCTTCCTTCTGGTCAAGCATCGCCATCAGCAGATCCTCGACCTCGACCTCCGGCGCTTGCCGGAGGCGGGCGTACTGATCAGCCTCTAGGAGGGCCTCCCGCGCCTTCTGGGTGTACCTCTGGGTGTTCATCTTCGGCCTTCGGCGCGGTCCGCAGAACGGGCGTTCTGGCATGGCAGCCATGTGCCGTCAATCGCCATTGTATGGCGTTCGATTGCAGGTCCCACACTATCCCGGTGGCAACGTGAAACCGTGCGGATTTTGTGCAAATCCTCCGAACCAAGCATGTCTCGGAGGCGATGCGACTGGCTAGCCCGTGTTGGCCGATGGGATTTCAATGTGGGAGGGGTACGCCCTCTGGACCGTGCGGCCTACCTTCGCTCCGCCTGGACGCGCAACAACATGTCCTTGAGACGACGAATCTCGGTCTCATACTGATCAACGAGTGCCTGGCGTTCGCGGGCAGACTGCTCGGCAAGCTGCTCGATCTGTTCGTGCATGCGGAGCATGATCTCGACCCCTGCGAGATTCACGCCGAGTTCATCCATCCACCGCTTGATGAGTGAGATCCGCTCAAGGTCCTTTGCCGAGAACATGCGTACCCGGGTTCCATTCTGGACTCTGTGCGGTCGCACCAAGCCAAGTTTCTCCCAGTGCCGGATTGTCTGCGGATGCAGGCCCAGTTTCGTGTGGACCACGCCGATGGTCAGACACGGTTCATCATCAAGGATTGGCATGACGCGTCGCCTCCTCAGCCTACCTTGCCGTCCGGTCCGGAGCGGCCTCGCCGGAGTTCTTCGATCAGTTCCTTCTCCCGGGGTGTAAGTTCCTGTGGCAGGACGACCTTGACCTTGGCATACAGGTCTCCCTTGCCTCCCTCGATACGTGGCATCCCCTGCCCGGTCAAGCGAAAGGTGCGTCCGTTCTGTGTCTCGGCGGGCAAGCGAAACGTTCCCGATCCACCCAAGGTCTGCAACCGGACTTCGCCCCCCAGCATTGCATCCCACACTGCTACCGGGACCTCGGTGTGAAGGTCGTCACCGCGCCTCTCGATAGTGGCATGCGGCGCAATCACGACCTTGAACAGAAGATCACCTCTTGGGCCGCCTCCCGGCCCGAAATAGCCCTTGCCGGCGACACGCAGTTTTACGCCCTCGCGAACCCCGATCGGGATCTTGAGTTCGATGCGTTCACGAACCGCAGTGCCGGCCTCATCGGGAACCTCCACTTGAAACTCCCGCACTGCCCCCCGAAACGCGTCCTCGAGCGACACGGAGAGTTCCTGTTCAAGGTTCTCGCCAACGCGCGGACGACCCGCGCCACCGCCAGCGCGACCCGCCCCGGCCCGCCCGAACAGGTCCTTGAGAAGGTCGGACATGTCCGGTTCCGCCTCTGGCGCCCGCCGCCGACCTCCGCGTTGCTGCCCTTGGGATTGACGCAATACGTCCGCCCAATTGACCGCGCTTCCCCGCCCTGGACCGGCACCTGCCCGCGGGCCACCGGATCCGAATTGGTCAAAGCGACGACGCTTCTCCGGATCCGACAGGACATCGTGAGCCTCGGCAATCTCCTTGAACCGCTCCTCAGCCTGGGCATTGCCCGGGTTCACATCTGGGTGGTACTGGCGCGCCAGTTTCCGGTACGCCGACTTGATGTCGCGTTCACTCGCTGTCCGCGGGACCCCGAGAACCTTGTAGTAATCCTTGCTCATCTGGTCTCAAGGCGCCTTCCCCGCCAGGCGTGCGTCGAACATGTCGCACACACCAGTCCCGTTGCCCAAAGCACGCCGCGTGCGGATCACGTACCCTCGGCGGGCCAAGCGACGCGCATTGAAGTCCCGGCGCGACGCCTTGTCATTCCCGTGTCGCAACCCGCACTAGTGAAGGCCGCAGAAGCTCGTCGCCGAACCGATATCCACGTTGAAGTTCCGCGATGATCTGACCATCTGGGCGGTCGGGCGCAACTTCGCTTGCGATTGCCTCATGAACCGCCGGATCAAACATCTCGCCCGCGGCCGCAATCTCCTTGACGCCCTCGGCAACCAAGGCATCGCGAAGAAGCGAGTGGGTCAGCCTCACCCCTTGCATCATGCGTTCTGCATCCACTACCGAACTCTCCCCGTACGCCACAGCGCGGTCGAGGTTGTCGAGAACAGCCAGCATCTTGCCAAGCAGGCCCTTTTGCTGCCGGCGCGCCTGATCGGCATACGACTGCTGAAGGCGCTTCCGGCTGTTTTCAAAGTCCGCCCGGACGTACAGGACATCCTTCTCGGCCTTCGCCGCCAATTCCCTGGCCGCCGCGAGTTCCGATTCCAAGTGCGCGATCTGTTCCTCAGGCGTCGCAGGCACGACGACCTCTGCCCCGTCACCACCAGTTCCGTCAATTGTTGCTTCCATCGGTCACGCTCCCATCGCCGGCATGCATCCGATCACCAATTTCCGCACTTCGGCTCTACGACCGAGTGGGGACATGTCCCACCCCGGACCGCCGACAGACCTGTGCCATGTCGACGAAGCCTGGGTGGGACGATCGGGCGATGCACGGGACTGCTTACTTGCGCTTGTCGTCAGAGGCCTTGAATTCGGCGTCCACGATGTCGTCATCGGGACCAGGCTTCGCAGCATTCGGCGCACCTGGTTCACCGCCAGCATCGTCGGCGCCACCAGGGCCGGTCTGCTTGTACATCGCCTCAGCCAACTTGAACGAGACCCGCTCGACCTCCTCGGTCAGCGACTTGATCCGGTCAGCATCCTCACCCTTCAGCGCTTCCTTCAGGCTCGTTACCGAAGTCTCAATCTCGGTACGCTCGGCTTCGCTGACCTTGTCGCCATAGTCCTTGAGCGTCTTCTCAGTCTGGTAGACGAGGCTGTCGGCACGATTCCGCGTCTCGATCTCCTCGCGACGCTTGGCATCCTCGGCAGCGTACTGCTCAGACTCGCGCACCATGCGATCCACCTGGGACTTGTCGAGGTGAGTGCTTGCGGTAATGGTGACCCGCTGTTCACGCCCGGTTCCCAGATCCTTCGCCGACACGTTCAGGATCCCGTTCGCATCGATGTCAAACGTGACCTCAACCTGAGGCACCCCGCGTGGCGCCGCCGGGATTCCCTCCAGGCGGAACCTACCGAGGGTCATGTTGTCGCGTGCCAGAGGTCGTTCGCCTTGCAGGACATGGATATCCACCGCGGTCTGGCTGTCCTCGGCGGTCGAGAAGGTCTCGGCCTTGCGCGTCGGGATGGTGGTGTTCCGCTCGATCATCCGCTGCATCACGCCACCAAGCGTCTCGACACCAAGTGACAGTGGCGTGACGTCGAGTAGAACGACGTCCTTGACCTCGCCGGTCAGCACCGCTGCCTGAATGGCAGCACCCACGGCCACAACCTCATCAGGGTTGACACCGAGGTTCGGCTCCTTGCCGGTCAGGCGCTTCACCAACTGCTGGATGACCGGCATGCGCGTTGATCCGCCCACCAGGACGACCTCGTCGATCTTGCTCGCATCGAGCCGCGCATCATTGAGTGCCTGTCGGAATGGCGCAACACATCGCTCGCTGATCTCGGAGGTAATCTCCTCGAACTTCGCCCGTGACAGCGTGACAGCCAGATGCTTGGGGCCATTCTGGTCGGCAGTGATGAAGGGGAGGTTGATCTCAGTCTGCATTACGCCGGACAGTTCGATCTTCGCCTTCTCTGACGCCTCAATCAGGCGTTGCAGGGCCTGCTTGTCCTTGCGAAGGTCAATCCCTTCCTCACGCAGGTACTGCTCAGCGACATACTGCAGGATCCGCTGGTCGTAGTCGTCACCGCCAAGGTGCGTGTCGCCGGCGGTGCTCTTGACCTCGAACACACCGTCACCCACTTCGAGGATTGACACGTCAAAGGTTCCACCACCAAGGTCCCATACGAGGATGGTCTCGGCCTTCTTCTTGTCCAGTCCGTACGCAAGGGCCGCAGCCGTCGGCTCGTTGATGATCCGCAGAACCTCGAGACCCGCAATCTGTCCGGCATTCTTGGTTGCCTGGCGCTGTGCGTCGTTGAAGTACGCCGGGACGGTGATGACGGCCTGCGTGACCTTCTCACCGAGGTACTTCTCGGCGTCGGTCTTGAGCTTCTGCAAGATGAAGGCCGAAACCTCCTCGGGCGAGAAATCCTTACCGCCATTCGGCAGGTTTACCTTTGCTTCGCCCTTCGGACCCGCAACCATCTTGTACGCCGTGTTGGATGCCTCGGATTGACGTTGCGCCAACCCCATTCCCATGAACCGCTTGATCGATGCAACCGTGTTCTCCGAGTTCAGGACCGACTGCCGACGGGCAAGCTGCCCGACCAACCGCTCGCCACTTTTGGTGAATGCGACCACGGACGGCGTCAGCCGCCCACCTTCCGCATTGGGGATGACGACCGGGTCACCGGCCTCCATGACCGCGATGACCGAATTGGTGGTCCCGAGATCGATGCCTACTACCTTTGCCATGATTGTTTTCCCTCCGACGTGATCGGGTTCGTACGCGTTGGTGGTTGGCACCACGCGTCAATTCCTGTGTGTTCACGCCCCATCGGGGCGGTTGCGGAAACCCAGACAGGCTTCCCTATGTTGTGGATGGTGGGGCCGGAATGCGTGCCGAACCCTTCGGTGTCGGACGCAATGCCAGTCGCAACACTTCATCTACCTCCTCGACCCATACGATTCGCAGCGCCTTCCGGATATCCGGCGGGATGTCCGGCAGATCCTTGCGGTTCTCAGCGGGCAAGATCAGCACCTTCATCCCGGCGCGATGCGCCGCCAGCGCCTTCTGCTTGACGCCACCGATTGCCAGTACTTTGCCCCGCAATGTGACTTCCCCGGTCATCGCAACATCGGACCGGACAGCCCGACCGGAAAGGGCCGAAGCAATCGCGGTGGTCATCGTGATGCCGGCGGACGGTCCGTCCTTTGGCTGCGCCCCGGCAGGCACATGCACGTGCACGCCATGCGTCTCAAAGAAATTGGGCGTGACGCCGAAGTCAGCGGCCCGTCCACGCACGTAACTGAATGCCGCACGCACCGATTCCTGCATGACGTCCCCAAGCTGGCCGGTCAACACCAGGGGCGCTTGGGCATCGGTCCGTCCCGGAATCCACGTCGCCTCGACTTCAATGAGGTCACCGCCCGTCTCGGTCACCGCAAGGCCATACGCCACCCCGGCTTCATCGCGACGCGCGCCCTCACCGGTCTCGAACCGGACTGGCCCGAGGAACCCGTCAATGGTTTCGGCGGTCACATGAACCTTTACGGCCTGTGCTGCCTCATCATCAGCCGCCTCTGCGACAGTACGTGCCACCTTGCGGCAAACCTGCGCGATCTGTCGATCAAGATTGCGCACGCCCGCCTCACGGGTGTGCCCCCTGATAATCAGACGCAACGCCTCATCATCGATCTGCACGTGCGAAGTCGTGACACCATGCTGCTCCAGCTGACGCGGAACCACGAAGCGCGCTGCAATCTGGACCTTCTCCTCTTCCGTATATCCGGGAATGGAGATCACCTCCATGCGGTCCCGAAGCGCCGGCGGGATTGGGTCCAGCAGGTTCGCGGTCGTGATGAAAAGAACGCGCGACAGATCAAAGGGCGCCTCGAGGTAATGATCTGAGAAGGTGGCATTCTGTTCCGGGTCAAGCACCTCGAGTAACGCGCTGGACGGATCACCCCTGAAGTCGCGACCAATCTTGTCGATCTCATCAAGCATGAAGATCGGATTGCGGGCACCCGCATCGCGCATCCCTCGAAGGATCCGCCCCGGCATCGCGCCAACATATGTCCGACGATGCCCGCGGATCTCGGCCTCGTCCCGGACGCCTCCCAGGCTGATCCGGACAAACGTCCGGCCCATGGCGCGCGCGATGCTCCGTCCCAGACTGGTCTTCCCGACACCCGGAGGACCCGCAAGGCAAAGGATCGGGCTACGCAACTTCCCTGAGAGCCGTCGAACGGCGAGGAACTCTATGATCCGCTCCTTCACCTTCTCGAGACCGAAATGATCCTCATCAAGGATCTGCTCGGCATCGCGGAGATGGAGCGAGTCTGCCGTTTCCTTGGACCACGGCAGGCTCACAAGCCAGTCAACATAGGTGCGGACGATCCCCGTTTCGGGCGACCCGGGCGGGATCATCGGCAACCTGTCGATCTCTCGTGTGGCTCTTTCGCGGACTGCTTCAGGCATTCCGGCCTGGATAACTCGCTGACGCAGGCCCTCGATCTCCGTTTGCTGGGGATCGCCATCACCAAGTTCCCGGTGGATGGCCTTGATCTGTTCGCGGAGGAAATATTCCCTCTGGGTTTTCTCCATGCCCTTGTGGATCTCGCCCTGGATCTTGTTCTTGAGATCGACGATGTCCAGGTGATGCGAAAGGAACCCAGAAACGGCGCGCAAGCGGTCTGTGGGATCGGTAATCTCGAGAAGCTGTTGGCGCTGCGCAACCGTCAGGTCGGGTGCAAACGCCGCGATATCCGCCAACCAGCCAGGTTCCTCAGTGCTGCGCGCCGTCGTGAGCACTTCCGGATGGCCCGAACGACCCTTTTCGATGAGTTGCTCGAGCTGGTTCATCACCGACCGCATCAGCGCCTCGGTGGTAAGCGTGCGGGTATCGCCTTCGGAAAGCGCTTCGTAGGTCGTTCTCAGGAATGTCGGTCCCGGTCCGGTTGTGGGCGCCACAGGTTCGTCACCGGCCCCGTCACGATCAGACCCTCCGTCACCTTCCGCTTCCCCAGGCGCGCTTGCCGGTTCGGCACTTTCGGCAACGGGTAATTCCGCGGCTCGCGGCTCGCCAGTCGCATAGTCGACACTTGTGCACATGGTCACCTTGGCGCGCGTCAGACCTTGCACCACCACTTGCAGGCCACCGCTCGGCACTCGGATGGACTGCACCACCTGGGCAACCGTGCCAACCTGATAAAGGTCATCAGGGTTCACCAACCCCAAGTCCTCGCGCCTCTGGGCGACAAGCATCACGACCGGACGGTCACTATTCGCCGACAGGACTGCGCTGATCGAGGCGGGCATTTCGACAAGCAGCGGCACCGTCATTCTCGGGAAGACGACCGTGTTGATCAGTGGCAGGACCGGCAGGGATGCGGGAAGATCACGTGACCCACGGCGACGCCGCGGTTTGGCACGTTCCGGGGTCACCAAGTCAGACAATCTTTCACCTCGGGCAGTGGCCGGTCACGACCACGCTGGTACTGCGAACAGCATAATACTTGAGTGCCTTGTTGTCAAGGGAGCGACATGTCGTATTGTCACTGATATCCCTGAAGACGAGGGCCCTGGACGCCCGAGCGGTCACGCCGGAGGAAGGTCAGGCGTCGGTCGGGGCGTACGAACCGGCCCGGCGCCGGCAATCCCGCACTGTGGTGGAGGCGCATCGAGGTAAAGAAGCTCCGGCACGCCACACACCATTCCCGTCCTGACCGTGGCAGGCATCGGGAACGTCTCTTGCGGCCGACCCTTGAGCCACGTGTCCATGAACTCTTTCCAGATCCCGCCCGCACCAAGGCTGCCCGCAACCTGCAACATCGGTTTCGAGTCGGTATTCCCAACCCACACACCGACAACCAGGCTGGGGGTGTACCCGATCGTCAGCGAGTCCTTGTAGTCGTTTGTTGTCCCGGT
>DDYL01000069.1:44816-45178 GCA_002347925.1 Chloroflexi bacterium UBA2235
CGTGCCCGGTTTTCCGACAGAATTGACGTGACCATGTACGCCGCTTCCGACGGCAAGACCCGCTCCCCCCGCACCTCGGTGGCGTCCCAGATCACGGTTCCAGACTTGCTCGAGATCCTCAGAAACGGTGTCGGATCGACGCGGATCCCGTCGTTGGCGAAAGCAGCGTACGCCCCCACCATGTCGAGGAGGCGCACCGAGCCAGCCCCAAGGACCAGACTCCCCACCTCCGGCAGCGGGGTCACGATTCCCAGGGCCCGCGCAACCCTGACCAGTTCCTTGGTGCCGATCGTCTCCTGCACGAGCAATGCCGGGATGTTGTACGAGTTGGCGAGTGCCGACCTCAGGGTGACGGTTCCGTG
>DDYL01000069.1:45186-55922 GCA_002347925.1 Chloroflexi bacterium UBA2235
GTCGGGTCGGGTGATCGCCTCGTCAATCACCGTCGTCGCCGGAAGAAATTTCCGCGTTGCGAAGAGCGCCGCGAACGCCAGGGGCTTGAAGGATGACCCCGGCTGCCGCAGGGAAGTAGCAACGTTGACCTGCCCGTCAATTTCGGCATTGTTGAAGTCGACACTACCGACCATCGCGAGGATTTCGCCGGTCCGCGGATTGATCGCCGCGAGTGCTCCGTTGTTGACCCGCTGAGACTTCAGTCCGGCGACCCGCTTCGTCACGATCTCCTGTGCCATCTGTTGCTGCGCCAGATCGATCGTCGTGATCACCGACAATCCTCCGCGCAGTGCCTCCGGGTCGACCCTCCGTGAGAGCTGCTCGCGCGCATAGAAGGCGAAATGCGGAACCTTGATATTGGTTCGCAACTGCTTGTAGGTAAATGCCTCCGCTTCGAGCCGAGCCGCATCGGCCTCCGCTTGCGTCACCATCTGGTACCGCACCATCACGGAGAGGACGTCATCCTGACGGTCTAGCGCCGCCTTGGGGTTGATGACGGGATCGTAGTCGGAAGGGGCTTGAACCAGACCGGCAAGGATGGTCGCCTCGGCGAGGTTGAGGTCGCTGGCATGCTTGTCGAAGTACGACAGCGCGGCTGCCTCGATTCCGTACGACTGGTTCCCGTAAAAGACCTGGTTGAGGTAGAGCTCAAGTACCTCATCTTTCGAGTAGGCCTTTTCAACCTCGACCGCAAGCACCAACTCCCGCACCTTGCGGATGTAGGTCTGTTCACTGGAGAGCAAGAGCCGCTTCACCAGCTGTTGCGTGATGGTTGATCCGCCCTGTGTTCCGCTTCGCCGCCGGGTCAGATCGTTCACCACTGCCCTGATGATCCCGCGGACGTCGAATCCGGGATGGGTGTAGAAGCTGACATCCTCCGCCGCAAGGGTGGCCTTGATCATGACCGGACTGACATCCCGAAGGTCGACCCAGAACCGGCGTTCCTCATAGAACTCGTAAAGCAGTTGAGTCCCGGTGCGGTCATAAAGACTCGTGACCTGCGCCATCGGCCGGGATTTCAGGTCGGCTGCCTTTGGAAGGTCACGCATGACCGCGGTGTAGGCGAGCCTTGCCCCACCGGCAACACCGATGCCGCAACCGCCAAGCAACAGAAGCCCAGACAGCAGGACGATCAGAAGTGTCCGCGGGCCGGGCGCCTGTTCCCGAAACGACCGGCGACGGATCAGCATTCGTGCCAAGGTGCTCGCCTTCTGCCCATCAAACGTGCCACGGTCGCCCTGATCCAAAGAACTGGCACGCCATCTCGATCTTTCGAAGCCGGGCGCCACCTTCCCCCATGCGCCCCTTGATCGCTTCCCAACGGGGCCGCATAGAGAGAAACGTGCCGGCACCTACGGCGTGACGGTATCCGCAGGCATGGTATGACCTTCAACAATGACCACCAACCCAGAAGACCCTGCCCGCGCAATCGACCTGCCGACCATCGAAGAGCACCCGGACGGAATCCCGACCGGACGACTGGTCACCGAACGGACAATGCGCCCGGCCGTGGCGCGGGTCCGGCTGACGTTCACCAAACTCGGGCCCCTCAGGTTTATCGGGCATCTTGACCTCGCGCGGGTTTGGGAACGAGCGGTGCGGCGCGCCCGATTGCCAGTCGCGTACACGCAGGGTTTCACACCTCGCCCAAGAATCGCATTTGCGGCACCACTTGCGCTTGGCGCTATTGGACTTCGCGAACGGGTCGATATCCACCTTTCGGAACATATGTCTCCACAAAACGTCGCCACGGCGCTCAGCACACAGTTGCCCCCGGGTTGCGACATTTGCGATGCATGTCTGGTCGACCTAGAGGCGCCTTCGATGACTGCGGTCATGAAGTGGGCGTCCTTCGTCATTGCGCTGTCCAATCCAACGGAGACCGAGTCATCGCCGGCCAGCGAGTCCGGCACGAGGTGGGCGCGTCGCGTACCGGACCCTGCGGTTATTGCCTCACCACCACGGTCCGGAACCGCGAACGATCGGCGGGGAAGCGAACCAGGCCTAGCGTCGGACCGTACTCCAAACGACGACGGGTCGTTCCCGGAGGAACGGGTCACGGCGACATCCACCCAGACAGGTGCGCAACTGGTGCCGAACCCGTACGGACCAACCAAGGATGAACCGTTGCGTCCTTCAGCTGAGTGGCTTGCACCGTTGACCCCAGCCACTTCAATGCCACCACCCGACGAACTGGACACACGGCTGAGAGCACTTCTGGACAGCCCCAGTGCATTTGTCACGCGCACACGCGAGGGAAAGTCCAGCAACGTCGACATCCGGCCATTCATCATCAATGCATCGTGGATGTGGGACGCGACTTCACCTATGGAAGACGATGGGCACTCATTGGGGTCAGTCGCGCACCTATGGTTAGTGGTGCGACACGATGCAACGGGCGCCGGCCGGCCCGATGACATTGCTGCCTCACTCGACCTGCAAGTGGTCGAAGTCACCCGGACAGCAATCGGCCTTGACGATGAACCACCGCCTTTGCGACCGACGGCCACGTCCTGACAAACCGCTCCTCGCGTCCTGATCGCTCCACTATCAAATAGAAAGCAACAAAAGAAAGCAACAAAGAGGCGGCCGTGACCCTCACCCGCATGAAGCTAGCGCAAGTGGCGGCTATGCGAAACATCCGGTCGGACCACGTGATCACTGCGGGCATCGCGCTTCACCGATGAGACCGCAATCCGCCCGACGACCTCGGCGAGCAGCCCCCGAGCGGTCGCCACGATCGCAAGCGCGAGAACGGTCCCGGTCGCGGGGCCATCGCCATCGAGATTTGCTTCGCGTCGCGCAATCATTGCCGGATCCGAAACGAGTTCAAGGGACTCCCGTGCCAACGAAAGGGCGGCGATTGACGTGCCCGAACCCTCGTTGATCCGTGCGAGGTTCAGTGAGAGGCGAGCTCGAACCATCGTTTGCCACATGCCAGGGCCAGTCGCGCAAGCAAGACCCCGCCCCCAGAGCGTCGTTGCCTCGGCCACATCGCTCCGCGCGAATGCCATTTCCCCAGCAGTCATCAGCACCTCGGCGCGTACATCCGGCGCTCGTGAAACGGGATTCGCGCCGATCGTTCCCGGGGTGACCAGGGCGATCGCGTCGGCAATGCGGGAACCTCCGGACACGGCATCCGGATCGAACGCAGCAAGGAGCGCCAGAACGCGGGCGCGCAGCTCGACACCAACGATTCCAATTCGCTCGGCCTCAACCAATGGCCCGAGGTCCGGGCGCCAGCCTAGCAGTCGGGAGGCATGGACTTGCTGGACTTGCGCTTCAAGCCGGCCGGCCGGGGCGTTAACGGATGAGCCATTGATCAATGACCCAACTGGCACGGCGAGCGCGTTCGCAATCGCCGAAAGCATCGGCAGTGAGGGAACCACGACCCCGTTTTCTACCTTGCTCAGGAGCGCTACCGAGCATCCGACGGCGGACGCAAGGGAAGCAAGTGTCAGGATTGGCCGTCGCGACGTGCGAGCCTCGCGCACGGCATCGCCAACCAACCCCGGATCAAATCCTTGTCGCACCGCGCGTGTGGGTCCCTCCACCCTCCCTCGCGGAACGTCCAGTCGTGACGCCCGTGATGGCAAATGTCGCTTGCTCAGATCGCGTTCCGTCATGTTGATTGCTAAGCAATATTCTTGCACCAGGTTTTCTTTGCAGTCAACTTGAACGTACCGTGAACCACGCCGGGACGTTACGAACGACACCAACCGCGCCTCTTCCGGAAAATGCTCCGGCAAGGGCATCGCCAAGGAGGAACCCTGCAATGCCTCGCGCACTCGTTACCGGCATCACCGGCCAGGACGGCAGCTACCTGGCCGAGCTCCTTCTCGAGAAGGGCTACGAAGTCTTCGGGCTCATTAGACGGTCAAGCGTCGTGACCGACCAGCGAATCCGCCATCTCATCAACCATGTCGAGCTGCTTGATGGCGACCTCCTCGACCAACTCTCCCTCATCAAGGCGATCCAGCACGCGCGACCCGATGAGGTCTACAACCTCGCGGCTCAATCGTTCGTGCCTACCTCGTGGGGCCAACCTGTCCTTACCGGGGAGTTCACCGCCCTGGGTGTGACCAAGATGCTGGAAGCCGTCCGGGTGGCCGACCATCCGATCCGTTTCTACCAGGCATCGTCGTCGGAGATGTTTGGGAAGGTCATGGAAGTCCCGCAGACCGAACGGACACCTTTCTATCCACGCAGCCCGTACGGCGTCGCGAAGGTGTATGGGCACTGGATCACCGTCAATTACCGCGAGTCGTACAACATGTACGCGTGTTCCGGGATCCTGTTCAACCACGAGTCCCCACGCCGTGGTCTGGAATTCGCCCCACGAAAGATCGCTCGCGCCGTGGCGCGGATCAAATTGGGAAAGCAACACGAAATCCGGCTTGGCAACCTTGATGCCCGTCGCGACTGGGGATTTGCTGGGGATTACGTGCGGGCGATGTGGATGATGCTTCAGCAACCCACTCCGGACGACTACGTAATCGCTACCGGCGAAACACACACCGTGTCCGAGCTTGTTGAACTCGCCTTCCGGCGGGTCGGGATCAACAACTGGCGCGACTACATCGTGATTGACCCAGCACTCCTGCGTCCCGCCGAGGTCGATCTTCTGATTGGAGACCCGACAAAGGCAAAGGAAAAGCTGGGATGGGAACCCAACGTCACCTTCGAGGGGCTTGTCAACCTGATGGTCGACGCAGACCTCGAACTCGAGGCTCATACCCCAGACTGATTTGGCAGCTGCAAAAAAATGGCGGGGACGCCCATGAGCGCCCCCGCCAGATGTGTACCGCGGTTTTCCGTCACGCCGGAGTGCACCGCATCACCGAGGATTAGTCCTCGACGACGGCGAGAACGTCC
Source organism: Chloroflexi bacterium UBA2235 (assembly GCA_002347925.1). GTDB lineage: Bacteria > Chloroflexota > UBA11872 > UBA12225 > UBA12225 > UBA12225. The sequence continues at coordinate 50,102 of DDYL01000069.1, forward strand.
TTCTCGGAAAGGATCAAAAGTTCCTCTCCGTCGAGCTTGATCTCGGTCCCGGCGTACTTCGCGTAGAGAACCTTCTGGCCCTCGTGGACCTCGAGGGCGATCCGCTCACCGTTGTCAAGCACCCGTCCGGTGCCAACAGCGATGATCACGCCTTCCTGGGGCTTCTCTTTGGCGGTGTCCGGCAGGACGATTCCGCTCTTGGTCGTTTCTTCACGCTGCGTCGGCCGCACTACCACTTTGTCACCCAGTGGCTTAAGCCGAGTCGCGGTTGCCGTAGACATGTGGTCTGACCTCCCTAATCGGTCACGCCGGGTCACCCGGCTCGCATCGGAATCGTTCGCAGACGCGGATACTTGCGCATCGTCGCGCCCACGGAATCGGGCAAGGCTCAGGCAATCACCGGCGGACACTCCAAACCAATCATCGAGCGTGATCGATTTGACGCATCCGAACGACATCGCCTGTGCGGAACGTTGGCAACTCCATTCTAGCAGTCTCCGCGGAAGACTGCTAATCGTCCCGCGAACAATCCGAGCAAGCCCACCCCATCGGTAGACTTAGGTACGGATACCGAGATGACCGCGACGGGAACCCTCACGCCGGAAGAACGGGCCAACCCGGGTCCTGAACTGCTCGCTGCGACCCCGAAGGATGATTTCACGTCACCTGCGTTTGGCGCGGCCAGACCTCGGCGTGACTGGTTCGACCAGATTTGGAATGTCCTCGGCTCGATCCGGTTTGGGGTGGTCCTGATCGCACTCACCGCAACGAGCGTGTTCCTAGGCACAGTCATCATGCAGGCGCCCGGGGACGTTCAAGCATCCCCAGAACTGTTTGCTGCATGGATCCTGGGTCCGCGCGGGCGGTACGGCGAACCTTGGTCATCCATATTCGAGGCATTGGAGCTCTACCGCGTGTTCCAGAGCCTCTGGTTCCGCGGTCTGCTGGCCCTCCTGTCGCTCTCCATCATGGTCAACGTGGCTTCGCGGACACCCGGGATCATTGCCGTCGTCCGGCGACCTCCCGTCAAGGTGCCGACACGGTTTTTCAGCAGGGCACCGTTACGAGTAACTGTGTCCTTCCCTGTCCCGCCGGACGGCATCCGCCCAAAGCTTGCGACGGACTTGGGCCGGAAGGGCTACCGCACGATTGCTTGGGATGACGGCTCAGCTCTCGCGATCTACGCGGATCGGAACCGGTACGGGAAGTACGGCACCTTTGCGAACCACCTCGGGCTCATCATCATCCTCGGTGCCGGGGTGCTGGGGAACGTGACAGGATGGCGTGAAGACGCCTTCATGGTTCCTGAAGGCACCACCCGAGCGGTTGGCCACGACACCGGCCTCGTGTTGAGAAACGAGGCGTTCGTTGAAGAATATTTCCCAAATGGGACCGCATCCGACTTCCGATCCGAGGTAGTGGTCCTCAAGGACGGAAAAGAAGCTGCCCGAGGCACAATCCGCGTGAACGAGCCCTTGGATGTCGGAACCGTCCGCTTCCATCAGGCATTCTTCGGCCCTGCAGTCGCAATGCGGGTGCGCAATGCCGAGGGAGCAATCGTCTACGACGACAGCACCGCCCTCGGGTTCAAATATGACGGCGACGGTGTGACAAGAAACGGCGGGAACTTCGTCCTCGGAAACCGCCAATTTGCCGTTTTCGTCCTCGTCCCGTCTGCCTCCCTGCAAGCCCCAGACCCGGTGATCCCCGCGGGAAGTGTCCGGTTGGAAATCTTCGCCCCGAGGCAGCCTCGCCCCGTCGCGGTTGAGACCCTTGCGCAGGGTGAAAAACGCGAGATCGTGGGTTTCACCTTTGAGTTTGTCCGTGAGACCCAGTTTTCAGGACTGCAAGTCGTGGATAACCCAGTGGTAAACGTCATCTGGATTGGCGCCGCCCTCATGGTGATGGGGTCGATGGCGGTCTTCTACCTCCCACTGCGCCGCATTTGGGCGCGGATCGAAACCTCACCCGATGGCGGGTCGGTGGTGACGCTTGCTTCAGCTCACGTGAACGAAGTCCTGTTCGCCCACGAATTCGCTGCCTTGGGTGAACACCTTGCGAAGAAAGGTGGAGGCAAGGTCCTCGCATCCGTGCAACCCAGTGCCATGGGAGACCGGATAGAGGCCGGGTCGTGAACCTGCGTACATTTCCCGTACAACTGCAATCCAACGTCGGCACGTCTCAGGACCGGGTTTTCCAAACCCCTACACTTGCTTGTGAGCTTCCCGGTAGCCACTAATCTTGCTGGCCCGGATACCCGATCAGACAGTGAGGTGAGGCAGCAATGGCAAAGGCGTCGTACTACACCTTCACTGCCTCGTTCATCACCCTGGGCGTTGCCCTGCTTGCGTACCTCTGGTACACGATCGGACAGCGACGCGGTGCTGGTCGCTATGGCACGTTCTTTACCGTCAATGGGGCCTTGCTACTGACCACGTCCCTCGGGTTGCGATGGTTTGCATCCGGGCACGCGCCCTACTCGAACCAATTCGAGTTCTCACTCAGTTTCGCTTGGGGAACCATTGCCAGTTACCTCTATCTTGAGCACAGGTTCAGACTGAGGAGCCTTGGGTTCATCGCGGTCACGATTGCGTTCGGCATGCTGGCATATGCCAGCACCCTGCCTTCCCGAATCGACCCACTCATTTCGGCGTTGCAGAACAATGCCATGCTAACGACACACGTCGCGATGGCGATCATCTCGTACGGGACGTTCGCCTGTGGCTTCGCTGCCGGGGTCCTCTATCTCATCAACCGGAAAGGCACGATCAGTTTCCTGCCCGCCCCAGAGGTCCTGGACGAAATCGGACACAAGGCTGTCATGATCGGGTTTCCCGCCCAGGCAATGCTTTTGATCCTGGGCGCACTCTGGGCCAACGTTGCATGGGGCGCGTACTGGAGTTGGGATCCGAAGGAGACCGCAGCACTCTTCACCTGGCTCATTTACGGCGTGTACCTTCATGCCCGTGCCCAACGTCACTGGCGTGGCGTACGCGCAGCTTCCCTGCTCATCTTGGGGTTTGGCGCAGTCATGTTTACGTTCTATGGCAACTACTTCCTTGGCGGACTCCACACCTACTCGGGACTCTGATCCCAAACCGGTCGACGGGTTGCGAACGCGACGCGCCGTCCTTGGCGGGATCTCTGTCCTGACAATCGCGGGCACGGCCGGCTATGCGGCCGTCATGGCGTCGCGCGCCGAAGACATCGATGCGCCGGTGCCAATCACGTTCGCCGGACGCGGAGGCAAGGCCCTCGCCGCGGGGTCCACTGCGCCAGACTTCGCCCTTCCATCCCTTGACGGATCGACGATCAAACTATCCGACTACCGTGGACGTCCGGTCTGGATCAATGTCTGGGCCTCGTGGTGCCCGCCTTGCCGGGCTGAGCTGCCAGACATCGCAGCAGTGTCTCGGGAATACGTCACCGCCTCGGAGACCGCCGCGAACACGGGTCTCGCAATCATCCTGATCAGCATCGGTGAAGAGGCTGAAGTGGTGCGCAAGTATGTGGAGACCACCAAAATCAATTTGCCGGTCATCGTTGATCAGGAATACCGAATCACCGAGAACTACCGCGTTTCGGGCATGCCAACCCACTTCTTCATCGGGCCTGATGGGCACCTGAAGGACTTCGCGATAGGTGGCCTGAAGCCCCGCGCGATGCGGACACGGCTTGACCGCCTACTGGAACGCACTCCCAAGTGAGCTGCCGAAACACTACATCCCGTTAGGGTCGTCAAGCCGTAGTCCCGGCCGAATATCGAGGGACGTCCCGGCAACGTGTCCAAGTTGGAGACGAAAATATCCGGCCGCGCCAATCATGGCCGCATTGTCGGTGCAATAGACCAGCGGCGGTACCCGCACAGGCACCTTTGACCGGGCGACCAAGGCTTCACGGAGCCGGAGATTCGCGGCAACACCCCCGGCGATCACCACTTCCCTTGCACCGAAGCGTTCAGCCGCGTCGCACGTCTTCGAGACAAGCACATCGACGACCGCCTCTTGGAACGCCCGTGCCAGACGCGCCGTGCGTTCTGGAATTTCACCAAATTGGCCAACGACAGACTTCGCCACGCCCGCCATCCTCGATGGGTTGCCCACTGGGCGCCCACCGTTTGAGGCATCGCCTTCAACCTGACGGAGCATCGCCGTCTTCAAACCGCTGAAGCTGAAGTCAAGAGTGCCTCTCATCCAAGGGCGGGTCAACGCATCCGCAGCGTCCGCAGCCGCCTCCCTGGGAGCCAGCATTGCAGCGGCTTGGATTGCCGGACCGCCCGGATACCCAAGTCCAAGGATCCTGGCAACCTTGTCGAATGCCTCGCCGGCGGCGTCATCCCTCGTTCGTCCGACAACCGAAAGGTCGCCATGCCCGCGGACGACAACCAGTTCCGTATGTCCACCTGAAACGACGAGGCAGAGAACCGGGAACTCAGGCCCTCGATGATCCACACCTGTCACGAGCGCGCCGGGGACGTCGAGCCAGTTGGCATACAGGTGGCCCTCCAGGTGGTTCACCGGAACGAGGGGCACCGAACGCGCGGCCGCTACCGCCTTGGCGAAGTTCACACCCACGACGAGCGCCCCGGCCAGCCCGGGTCCGTGGGTCACGGCAACAGCATCAATCTCCGACCACGAGGTCCCCGAAACCTCGAGTGCCTGGCGCACCGCCGGCGCGATGTGCAGCGAGTGCTCACGCGATGCCAACTCAGGCACCACGCCTCCCCACCGCCGGTGCAATGCCTCCTGGCTGACAATGATCGAGCTCCGCACCGTCATCCCATCCTCAACGACGGCAGCGGCGGTCTCGTCACAACTGGTCTCGATTGCGAGGATCGTCGTCAATGCTGGAAGCCTTTTGGCAGAGAAGCGATTTTCAGTCTGGGAAGACCGCGGGTCGGAGACTCCATTCGTTCATCGGAGATCAGGCACGCCATCCCCGAGTATCGACCAGGCCGCCTGCCGCTCCGGACTGAGGGTTCATCCCGAACTCTGCCACGTGAACCGGCGGTCGAGATCGGCTTTCAGCGCGTCCATGCGATCCTGAAACGCCTCAGATTGAAGATCCTCGCTCCACATGATGAGCGCGTCCTCATTGTTGTCCGTGTAGTACCGGGGCCGCACCCCTGCATCCTTGAACCCGAGACCCTCGTACATTCGGCGCGCGACGGTGTTCGACATTCGCACCTCAAGGGTCACCCATCTCGCACCGAGGTTGCTCGCGATCTCAAACATCCCCCACATCAGGAGACGTCCGAGACCCCGCCCGCGGTAACTCGGACGAACTGCGACAGAGGTGACGTGCGCCTCATCGATCATCAGCCACAACCCGGCGTACCCCATCATCTCTGGCTCAACCTTGACGGGCGCGGGACGCCCAAACAGCGAGAACGGGAAGGGGCGCGCACTTGACCCTCCGACATCGGGGGGTTCTTGATCGATGGAAGGAATTCCCCTCAGAACGAGGTACCGCGCGAGGACGTTGTCCTCAAGTTCCCGGCGATACGCACCGGGTGGCCAAGGAACCGAGAAAGATGAGCGTTCCACCTCGATAACCGCCGGGATATCCCGCAGCTGCATGGGGTCGAGGCGGTACTGCACGGGTGTCACGCTCCGGTCCCGGTCAGTTGCCGGGGTGAAGCGGAATGGTACGTCAATGGTCCTCGGGTCGGCGGTCGCTTCTGCATCACAATCTGCCAAGTGCGACAAAGTAGGTGAGAAGTTCAGCCTGCGCGTCGGGAAACGGCGATGGCAATCGGGGGCATTTCCGCAACCGCATGCGTCCAATCCCGGAGACAGGAACGAGACATTACATGCACGTT
>DDYL01000069.1:55948-57914 GCA_002347925.1 Chloroflexi bacterium UBA2235
TCATCTCCGGTAGGCGTCGAATACCACGGCACACATGGCCATCAGTCCGATGTTCACGAAGGCAGTGATCCGCCTGCCCGCACGCAGGTTGAGCACTGTTGCCCCAGCCATGATTATGGCCAACCCGGCCGCGGCCAAAGGAGTGAGAACTGGCGCGATTCCGGTTGCAACCGGCGCAATCAACCCAATCGACCCGGCAACCTCGGCAACCCCGATCAGCCGGAACCGCAGGCCTTGGACGGGCATGACAATCCCCTGGGCATGCGCGCGTCGTTCCAGGAACACTGAGGCTGACACGACCCCGGCAATTAGAACGACGCCGGCAAGGAACCCCTGACCCCCCCTAAGAAGGTCTCCATTGCGCTACCTCCCCACCACGTTCACACCACTCAGGAGTGAAGTTCCCCAAGTTGCTTGGCGCAGCACAGGTACACGTCCCGCAGCTGGACCGGGGCCATGTGACACCTCACCGTTCGCCAGACCACCCGGACGTGGTGGCGCGCCCTGGATTCTCACGGTTGAGGTAGACGGGCTGCACAGACTCAGGCCCAGGATTTTCGGCTTCACTTCGCGAACGCAGCAAGGCCAATCCGGCCATCGCGACATAAGCCGCCCGACGTTGCCCGGTCACCGGATTAGCAACGGTCAGGCCGGGACGCGCCGCCACAATCTGCCGGGCAAGGTCCGGTTCAATCTCTCCCCCGACGATCACGCACTCGTTCGGGATGGCTGCGACGGAAGCGCATAGCTCATCAGCAGTCACGGTCGAGGGAGGTCGGTGGACGAAAGATCCGGATCCGGTGACCTCGGACAACCCGAGATGAACTAGGCCTCGCCCGGCGCTCACCACTGCACAGATGAAGTCCCCCGACTTGGCGGTGCACCCCAATTGCCATGCAAGGGCTTCGAGAGTGGAAATCCCGACAAGTGGGACGTCCAGTGCACTTGACAGACCTTGTCCGAGGCTCAACCCCGCACGGATCCCCGTGAATGATCCCGGCCCAATCGCCACCGCCACGGCCTTCAAGTCAGCCACTCGGTAGCCATGGCTCTGCAGGAGGAGTTCGGCATATCCAAGGTGGAGCGCGCCACCTGGTCCTGTCGCGGTCCATGAAGCCTCAGCGAGGACATAATGACCCCTCAGAACCGCTAGGCTTCCGGTCCGCGAGGAGGAATCTATTGCGAGTAACAGATCGCTCCCCGCGTCGTCATCCCACCACCCTGCATTGCGTTCACCGACTGAACTGTCGCCGCTTGAATTTGCACCGTGTTTGCTAGCCATCGCCATGGATTCAGGGTTCAACTGGCCGTCAGAAATGCTGGACATCTTCGGGCAGATAGTACGTCCGCTTCCCTGCACGGAAAGCCGAGCGAACCCTGTTGGGACCGAACCGCTTCCACGTCAAACCCATCCAGTCCTACCCAGACATTGCACGATGAGGCGCCCGGCGATTTGCCTTCAGCGAGATATATCTGTCACCCCCCGAAAGCCTCCCGGGCAAGGCGCCCGACGCAATCACGCCACTTCTGCCCGCGAGGGACAAACTGGAGACCCCGCTTGCTTTCAGAAAGATGCCTCATGGCGATGAGCAAGTGATCTTCGGGAAAGTAGTCCGGTGCGCGCCCAGGCCACTCGACCACCGTGACACCATCCCCCCGAAGGTAGTCGTCGATGCCAGTCTGAGAGATATCGCCGTTGCCCGAGAGGCGGTACAGGTCGATGTGGGCCAGAGGCAGCCTGCCTTCATACTCGTGAATGATCGTGAAGGTCGGACTTGTGACCGGATCTGTCACACCCAGACCTTCGGCAATTCCGCGGGCGAGAACCGTCTTTCCCGCCCCCAAGTCACCATCAAGCAAGACGATTTCACCGCCAGTAAACATGGAGCCCAACCTCACGCCAATCCGATGGGTCTGGGCAGAACCGTGACTCACCATGTCAAGTTCGCCGTTGGCACTCGTCATC
>DDYL01000069.1:57951-60786 GCA_002347925.1 Chloroflexi bacterium UBA2235
TTGCATGGCTGGCTGGATGCATACGGTTCTCGCCTCGTGAAAGGTTCGTCCGTTCTGAACGTGGCGACGGTACTCCTACCGCGATGCAGTCTCGAGCGTGCATCTGCCTACCCGGCCACACCCCACCGCCTCGAATGTCGAGACACTTCGCGTACACCTGACAAGAACTCCGGACTTTGTAGATGGGCCTTCGGATCCTCGCGATCGCGCCGACAAGCTTCTTTGCGGACTACGGATGTCATGTCCGGATCCTTGAGGAAATTCGCGCCCTCCAAGATCGGGGTCACCGCGTCACCCTTTGCACCTACCACTCAGGACGGACCCCGCTGGGAGTCGAAGTTGTCAGGATGCCGAGGGTGCCTTGGGCATCGACCGTCCGCGTCGGATCACACCTGCACAAACTGTACTTCGACCTGCTACTCGGCGCACGAGCACTTGTTTCGGCATTCGGGCGAATAGACATCGTTCACGCCCACCTCCATGAGGGTGCGGCGATCGGCCTTGCCGTGGCACGCCTTCGAGGCGTCCCGCTCGTGTTCGACTATCAGGGAAGCATGACGCGGGAAATGCTTGACCATCAGTTCATAACTCCGAAAAGTCCGTTGCTGCGCCCCCTTGAGTGGCTTGAGCGCACGATCGAGCGGAATGCCGATGCGATCGTGACCAGTTCAACGCACGGTGCGGCGCATCTCGCGAGTGGGCACCGGAAACCTCTGCCAAACGTCGCGGTTGTACCGGACGGGATCGCCACCACGATGCCAGTCATCACCCAAGCCATGGGCGCCGAGCTGCGGCAACGCCTCGGCTTGCCGTCAGGCCGAAAAATCGTCGCCTACCTTGGTCTACTCGTGGATTACCAAGGCGTGGACCACCTTCTGTACGCCGCGAGACAGGTCATTGAACGCCGACCTGACACCCACTTCCTCATCATGGGATATCCGGGACTGGAACAGTACCGGAGGCAGGCATTCGACCTTCAAATCCTGGACAACGTCACCTTTACCGGCCGTGTGCCGTACGAAGATGCCCCCCTGCACCTGAGCCTCGCCGATATCGGCGTGTCCGCCAAGCGCTCAACCACCGAGGCAAACGGGAAGCTTCTCAATTACATGCAGGTGGGTTTGCCAACCGTCGTCTACGACAGCCCGGTTTCGCGTGAACTCCTTGGCACGCTTGGGGTCTACGTGCCGATGGGCGACATCAGCGCACTGGCGGGTTCAATCATTGATCTTATTGACGACACCAACCGTCGCCAAGCTCTCGGTCCAGCCCTGCAGGCGCACGTTCGCACCCAGTTCTCTTGGGATGATGCGGCCGGCATCCTGGAACGCACCTACGCATCAGTCCTGACGAGGCGCGTCCCATCGCGTACCGACCGGCTAGCGTCCCGGTAGACTTAGGCGACTGACATGCCATCCCTCTCAAACGATCAGGTGCCGAAGCCACTTACCTACACCTTGATGTACCACGGATTGTGGGCCGCCCTCTTTCTCATGACCACAATCCTTTACTGGGCGATCTTCCTCTACTCGGGCCAGGACACCTTTCGCGCCCTCGTGCCACCGCTTGGCCTACTCTTCTTTGCCGTTGTTGCCGGGATCGGCTGCTGGCTTGCGTACACCACGCGCCTTGCAATCCTTCTCGGCCAGGCGAGTTGGGATGACGCATTCACCCTATCGTCCTGGAGCAGTTGGGGCGTCCTGATCTTCGCCCCGGCGTCCCTTGCCGTCTGGCAATGGGCGATCATTCCTGCGAGTCACGCCTTGGGATTGCAGGAAGGTTGGGGCGGTGTTCCCGGTGTGCTCACCGAAGGTGCGATCAAGGTCGAGGTGATCGTGTGGTGGCTTTCACACCTGCTTAGCGTGCGAGGCCTGATCCGCGGCCGTCGCGACTACGTGCGACCCGCGCCACCGGTCGAGGCGGAGACCGCCCCCATCGCTTCCATCGCGTAAATCCCGACCAATTTGCCGGAGAAACCGAGATGGGTCTGGGTACTGGCGCTACCGCGAAGGTGTCACAGGACGAACGTCGTCCGGTAATCCTCATTGTGGACGACTCAGCCCCACACGCAACAATGGTTGCCGACGCCCTTGAGACGGGCGGGTTCGAAACCCTTGTGGCGACATCCAGTGCTGCGGCGATTGCGATGTTCCTCGAAACCCGCACGGATGCCGTGATTCTCGACGTCCTCATGCCTCATATGGACGGCTATGACGTATGCGCTCGGATCCGCGACTTCTCGGACGTGCCGATCATCATGCTTTCCGCCCTTCGCAATGAGGCCGAAATCGTCCAGGGCCTCAACGCGGGTGCCGATGACTACGTGACCAAACCCTTCAACGTCAGCGAGCTCATTGCACGGGTCGGAGCGCAGTTGCGACGCGTCCACCGGCAAGATGGGAACCGGCGAAGGGTGCATATTGAAGCCGATGACCTTTCGATCGATCTCGACGGGCGCAGGGTGAGCCGCGGTGGGACGGATATCCGTCTCAGTCCTACGGAGTTTCGGTTGCTGTCCTACCTTGCCGCGAATCGCGGACGGGTAGTGCCCCACAGCGAACTGATCACACAGCTGTGGGGCGAGGACGGTGCGAGACTAGGCCCTTACCTAAAGATTTATGTCCGTCGCTTGCGCCAGAAAGTTGAACGGGAACCCGGAACCCCATCACTGATCGTGTCGCGTCACGGAAGTGGCTACGTGTTCTCTGAGAAGGTTCCCGTCAAACCATGATGCCGTGTCGGCTCCTGCTGAGAAGCGTCGGGAGCCACAAACACCCCCGCACGTAATTCGCCACTGGGACGAGACCCGTCGCAAGCGGCCGACCGCCTTCCCGC
>DDYL01000069.1:60871-61044 GCA_002347925.1 Chloroflexi bacterium UBA2235
GTGGCGCTGCCGTTCCGGATAGTCTGGAGCATCCTGTCCTTCTTTGGAATCGGACGCCTCCTGACGTTTGCGACGCTTGGGATTGCCGGGTATGCCCTCTACCGTCTTGTCAACGACGAGGACGAACCCGCACCGGTCGCACCGCCACTTGATCGCACGCCGGTCGCGCCAGC
>DDYL01000069.1:61162-65863 GCA_002347925.1 Chloroflexi bacterium UBA2235
TCGTTCTCGGCACCGCACGAGCGGCGATCCACGTCGTGAGTGGCATGGCGATGCTCAAGCTGACAATCCCGGTCACTGCACGAAGCAGTTCGGCGGCGATCAATTCTCGGTTCCAGATGTCACCGAGGTCAGCTGCGTAAAGGGCGAAAAGCAGCAGGATTGGCAGCGACGCGCCTGCATAGGCCAACACGAGGGTGTGCACCGCCGCCACCACGTGCGCACGTCCGACACTCATGCCTCGCCAGAACAATTCCGCGCGCGACATCAGCGGTGATGTCACCGCGAATTCGAACACGGCCGCCGTTTGCGCCACGGTGACGTCAATCAGTCCCCCGACTGCGCCGAGCAACATCCCGGCCAGGAGCAACCCCTGGGTGTCAATCTCTCCCCGAAGTGCTGCGTGGACGAGATGGATTTCCTCGTTCGAACCGAGCCCAGAGAGACTTGCGGACCGGACCGCAACCACCGACACGACGCCTGCGACTGCAAGGCTTCCCGCCATGCCGGCCAGAGGCACCCCGGCCTCGCGAGTGAACCCATGGGTCAGGACAAGCGCCGTCACGGCGATCAGGGCACAACCCACGATCGCCACGGGTACCGGCGACTGGCCTGCAAGGAGGCGGGCCACGACGAACCACCAGATAATCCACGCCGCGGCGCCAAGCCCGACCATCGCGCGCAGCCCCCGCCACCCGGCCACGGCCGCCGACGCCACTGCAATCAGACCGATCCCCGCGTAAAGCCACGGCCGCCGTACACGGTCAGTGATCTGGAACCGTTCACTCTGCGCATCAACGCCGTCACCGTTTGAGCTAACCGGCGAACCGGTTTGCACACCGGCGCCATCCAGCGGGGTCGTGCGGTATTGGAGGACGACCCGATCACCGGGCGCGTAAACGGGAATCGTTCCTGCGCGAACGACGATGCTTGGTGCGCCGAGGGTGACCACCGCCACACGCCCGGACTGCGAACCTGTCACAACACGGATCGTGTGTCGCGATCCTCCGGGTATCCCGGCCGGGTTCTGCACCGATGTTTCAATCACACCTTCGCACGCCTCGAAGACTGTTTCATCTGGCATCGAACCGCGCGTTGGCACCCCGAAGGCGGGGGAAGTTACCCACACCCCGAACAGGAAGAGAACCAAGGCCATGGAACCGATGACTACGCGCAGGCTTCGAACCGCAAGGGTCGGGCCTGTCTGCCTTCGGGGGAATTGGCGCCTCTCCCCCTCATCTCCGGCGAGTTGGCGCAGAGTTCGCTCCGTTGCCGGAAACTCTGGCGGCCTTTGCGACGTGCCGTCGAACGCCGATCCTCGGAGGACGGCAAGTGTCCGGCTCGCCCTGGCGGGCCGTTGCACGCCTTGTGATGTCTCCCGTTCGGGCGGGCCGTCGGTCACCATGACGGTCTCAACGAACTCGCGCCAAACAGGGCGAGTGTGAGCACTCCACCGGATTGCAGTGAGGCGTGCGGACCTTGACATTTCCGATAGTCCGACCCCATACTCGCTTCAGTTTCGTCTCGTAGCCATGCGCCGGGACGCCATAGTGACCAGCAACGATCAGGACGAGTACGTCGCAGGACGCACCTCCCCAGAGAGACAGGCAACGGTGAAAGCCTGTCGGGGTTCGCGCGACGGAATGGACCTGTGAGCTGAACGGTGAACCTGCGTGGTTTCCACGTGGCAAGTAGCCAATCCGGGGACCACACCCGTTACCCAGGTGGCAGGCATATGTGCCGGTTTCTAGAAGCCTTACACCTGTGTCTGGATAGAGCGAGTGGCACCGGTCCACCGCGCGCTTACAAGTGCGGGTGACGGCAGTGACACTAAGCGGGGTGGCACCGCGGGTCGTTGGAAGCAACCTCTCGTCCCCAGGGGACGCGAGGTTTTTTGTTGCCCACTGACGACCGGAGAGTGCACGTGATCCAAGCCACCCAGACAGCCCTTTTTCAGCAAGTCCGAACCGGGGTGCGGCCATGACGGTGCTTCTGCAACCCCGAACCAGTGCCTCCGGCATCACGCCCACCCTTGAGGACGCCCGGGAGCTCGCACGTCACGGAAACCTCATCCCGGTCTATCGAGATTTCCTCGCAGATATGGAGACCCCCGTCTCGGTTTACGACAAGGTCACCACCGGTCCGTACAGCTTCCTGCTTGAAAGCGTGGAGGGTGGCGAACGTCTGGCGCGCTACTCATTCATCGGCACTGAACCACGCGTCGTTGCCCGCCTCCGAGATGGGATTGCAACCATCCATTCCGCCGGGAACCCAACGAGAACCGAACCATTCAGCGACCCGCTTGCGTTCATCCGGGACCTGATTGCCCCGTACAAGCCAGTCTCCCTACCAGACATGCCACGGTTTGTGGGTGGTGTCGTTGGCTATCTCGCGTACGAATGCGCCCGCTATTTCGAGAAACTGCCTGTCCCACCGCGTGATGACCTGCGACTCCCGGATGCGGTCATGATGCTCGCCGACACGTTGGTCGTCTTCGATCACGTCAAGCACCGCATGCGCGTCCTCGCCCACGCCGACCTGACGGCGCATGGCGGTGACGTCGACGAGGCCTACCGAGACGCCCTGCACCGTATCGAGGCCATAGGCAAGCGCCTCGGTTCTCCGGGAACCCTCACCCCCGGGCGCGCGCCGCTGACTGTCCCTCGCGGGCGTGTCGACGACGTCCCGGCGAACGTCGCTAGCACCTTCACCCGTCACGCCTACCAGGACGCCGTGACCAGGGCACGCGAGTATGTGGCAAGCGGCGACATCATCCAGGTCGTTCCCAGCCAACGGCTCAGTCGAGACGTGGCGGCCCGTCCATTTACGATCTACCGTGCGCTTCGGGCGGTCAATCCGTCGCCGTACATGTACTACCTGAACCTCGACGACATGCAGATTGCCGGAGCATCACCCGAGATGCTTGTCCAGGTGGAGGACGGTGTGATACGCACCCGGCCGATTGCCGGGACCCGTCCGCGTGGCGCCGATCCCGAGGCCGATGACGCCAACGCCGCCGACCTCCTCGCTGATGAGAAGGAGCGCGCCGAACACATCATGCTCGTCGATCTCGGACGTAACGATGTCGGACGCGTCGCAAAGCCCGGATCGGTGCACGTGACCGACCTCATGATCGTCGAACGGTATTCGCACGTCATGCATATCGTGAGTCAGGTCGAAGGTCGCCTGAAGGACGGCGCAGATGCCTTCGATGCGCTGCGTTCCTGCTTCCCTGCCGGAACTGTCTCGGGCGCCCCGAAAATCCGGGCGATGGAAATCATCGCCGAAATGGAGCCCTGCCGCCGTGGCACGTACGCAGGCGCTGTCGGGTACTTCTCGTTCGATGGCAACCTGGACACCGCCATCACGATCCGCACGCTCGTCATCAAGGACGGTACTGCCCATGTGCAAGCCGGCGGCGGTGTCGTCTACGACTCTTCACCGGAGGCCGAGTTCCAGGAGACCCTCAACAAGGCCGCGGCCCTGTTGCGTGCCCTTGACCTCGCCGAGATCGTCGAGGCCGACACCTTTACCGATAGGCAAGCCCCCATAGGCGGGGGCCACGACGGCGAAGCGGGCGAAGGGTCCATCGGGGAGAGGAGCCACCGATGATCGTGATGATCGACAACTACGATTCGTTCACCTACAACCTCGTCCAATACTTGGCGGAGCTCGGCGCCGAGCTGGCGATCTTCCGCAACGACGCCGTCACCGTCGAGCATGTGCGGGAAATGGCACCAAGCGCGATCGTCGTGTCGCCGGGTCCGTGCACGCCCGGAGAAGCGGGGATCTCCGTCGAGCTCATCCGCACCCTTGGTCCACTGATCCCGACGTTGGGTGTGTGCCTAGGCCACCAGTCAATGGGTGAGGCGTTTGGCGGCCGGGTCATCCGCGCGCCAGAAATCGTCCACGGAAAGACCTCGCGCATCCACCACGATGGCCAAGGCGTCTTCGCAGGCCTTCCCCAAGACTTCCAAGCAATCCGCTACCACTCCCTGATCGTGGATCGTCAGGGGTTGCCAGACACGCTTGTCCCGACCGCTCAGACCGATACCGGCCTCATCATGGGGCTCCGTCATCGCGTCCATCCGATCGAGGGCGTGCAGTTCCACCCCGAATCCATCAAGACCGAGGCGGGAAAGGACCTCCTCAGGAACTTCCTCAATCTCGCCGACACCTGGAACCGGTCGCATGAGCGCCAACCGAGGACCGCGTCGTGATGGTCTGGCTCGAGTGCGCACGTCCGTCGCTACATGGCCTCGGCCTTCACGCCACCTGCAGGAACCTGGGCTCGCAGGAAATGGCCTCGGGGCACTTCGGCCCGGAGGCATCCTTGCCCGCCCGTGCCGCCTTGGTTCCGGGGTTAGTCCCTGTCAAGGTANNAGGGGCCACCCATCGCTCGGGATGCTTCCGCATCGGAAGGGCACCGTGGGACCAAAGAAGAGTATGTGGGAAAGGATGCCCGGGGACCAATGTGGCACATCGCCCACCGAAAACCGGCTTGTTCGAGCGCCAGACCTCCCTTTCAGGATCACTTGATCGATGGTCGAGGAATAGAGGGTGATGCTTTGGAAGCAGTCCCACCAACCGTCGCAACGCTAGCCACAGCTAGGGCGTGGAGGATCCGTCTCGCCCAAGGCGAGGGGGAGCGAGCAAGATGATCGTGGAAGCTCTCGCCAAGGTCGTCGATGGACATGACCTGAC
>DDYL01000025.1:0-1406 GCA_002347925.1 Chloroflexi bacterium UBA2235
CCGGATCAAGCGCCCCAAGTCTGGGAAAAATTGCGGGTACTCGGCGTCGCAGATCAAGTCAATGCTGTTGATCTGGACGCCGTGCTCGAAGGGAAGTGGGATCTCGTTGTCGCTGGGTTTGAAGACTTGTCAAACCTTGATGTCATGAACCGGATCATCCGACTCGAGCACGGGCGCATTGCCGTCGTCAACGACGGACAGCCAATTTCCGGTGCGAGGCTCGCATTCCTGGCACAACTTGGCTGGGTCGCCGACCGTGACGTACCGTGGCTTTACACCCGCCGGACTGAGCCAACAGCTTCCGTTCCAGTGGCTCCTGAGCTTGTGACGAACACCCTCCAGGTGAGGCCCATCGAGACGGGGCTGGTCGAGGCCGAGACACTCGACATTCCAGATGAGCAAGCCGACGCCGATGGTCTCCCGCCCATTGTCCGGGCGCACCAGATCGTCGCCGGGTTCGATTGGGGTTCAGTAAATGCCTATGTGCCGGCGCCGATGAATGGATTGGTTGCGACCGGTTGGGTCGGTTCCCTCGTCCAAGGTACCCCAGTCGACGGCGCGGGTCGGCCCATACCGTCCTTCACTCACTCTGCCACTGAGTTTGTCGAGACCCACTTGCGTTCGGCATGGCGCGTTCACGTATGGGGGGATCCTGCCGTGGCGCCTTGGTGGGCCGGCCGTGTCAATGCTGTCCGTGTGGTGACCGAAACCCAGGGACCTGAATTGACCTATGGCCCGAACGTCACAATCGCCCGCATTCCAGTTGGGCGCGACTACTCAGGGTCAGTCGGGATTGGTGGTCCGTTCGATGTCGCAGTGCTTGGCGGTGAGGACCTCGACGGATGTGCGAAGGCGACACTCGGGCACGTTCGCGACACGGGGCTCGTTATTGTCGAGAACAGTGACCGTCAAGCCTGCGCCGTCGCGATTGAAACTTTTGCGGCATTGGGATGGAGGCGTATCGACTTCTGGGGGCTTTTGCCTGGCTATCTGTTCCGGGGCTGCACAACGGTGCTCTTCAAGGACGAGCGGTATTTGAACCCGTCGACAACTCCGGACGCGCATGAATCATCGTTTGGTCCGTCGTTCGCCCAACTGACAGGCCAGTAATTTGGCGGTCCCGGCAAATGCTACTGCCCGCCGGGGCGCGGGCCGAGGTCTGCGTACTGGATGATCGCTCCCGGGTCACTTTGGTTGAGTGACCATTGAGTGACATGTGCCGGTGGATCGGAATAGTCGTGCCAGATCTTGACGGGGCCGAAGAATGACCGGTGCCACAGGGGCCTGAAGTTCCAGTTGAAAGGCAGCACGAAGGGGTTGAAGCCCGTATCGTCAACGGCCTTCGCAAAACCTGCCTGGTCGTTGAATGGCATGCGCACGAGCCGAGCCCCCTGATAAAAGAGGAT
>DDYL01000025.1:1469-4890 GCA_002347925.1 Chloroflexi bacterium UBA2235
TCGAGGCCACCGTACCGTCGGCCCCACGGGCACTCGCAGATCGAAAGTGCCAGACCGTGGCGGGCCGCCATGTCGAACCCGTAGTCAAGACGACCCAGGACAACCGTGTCGCTGTCAAGGAAGACCGTCTCTTCGAACGGCGTAAGCCTGTGCATCCTGGCCTTGTCGAGAAGCGTGCTGTCCGGCGCAATGGTCTCTACGTGAATCGGCAGCTCCGGGTGGAGTCTGTTTACCGACGCAATCGAACGCTGCAGGATGGGTTGGATCTTCTCCCCCCAGACGATGTACACCACACCACGGTCAGCCACGGTCGGTTCTCCTCTTGACGGAACGTTCGGAACTAGGATACGCGCAGTCTTGGGTTTGCCCTGTCACCAAATGCTCCATCCGCCATCGACAAGCAGGTTGTGCCCGGTGATCCAGTCGGAAGCCGGTGATGCAAGGAGTGCGACGGCACCCTTGAGATCGTCCGCCTGTCCGGTGCGTTGGAGGGGGTTGTTGACCCGGCAACGTTCCACAAATTCCGGATCCGAGGTGGCCTGCGGTATCTGGCCCGGACTGATGCAATTCACCTGGATGTTGTGTCGCCCGAGTTCGGCGGCTAACGACCGGGTCAGGTTGACCACTGCGCCCTTGGCGGCATGGTATGGCGGACCGGAGCGCCAGAACTCAAGCCCTTCATATAGCCGTAGGTCGGCCGTGAGTTGGCCGTGGATCGAACCGATGGTGATGATCTTGCCCCGCCGGGCGCGGATCATGTGTCGGGAGGCCGCCTGCGCGCTCCGGAACAGTCCGGTCACATTCAGGTCGAGCGTGCGCCGGAACTCTTCGATGGATGCATCGGGCATGTACGACCGCGTGAACGAGCCTCCGGCATTCGCGACAAGGATGTCGAACCGACCATGTCGCGAGGCGATCGCGTCAATCGCCGCATCGATCTCGCCGTCGGCTGTGATGTCGACGCAGTGGGCATGCGCGTCCAGGCCAGCATCTCGCATGCTCGCGGCGGTTCCTTCGCACACGTCGAGGCGTCGGCCTGCGATGTGGACGTGCGCACCGAGTTCGCCCAGGGCGGTTGCCATTGCACGCCCGAGGTGCGTACCGCCGCCTGTCACCAGCGCGGATTGGCCAGTGAGATCGAAGTAGCGTGGAAGTTGCATGCGTTTCATCGCCTTTCGGGACTGTATGGCCGGGTCGGTTCAGGCTGTCGGCATGGTAGCCGCTTCGTGCTTATCAGCCGTTAGTGCGCGTTGCACAAGTCTTCCGTGACAGGTACTCTCAGACGGTTGTCCCGGCAGGGTAGTCCGCGTGGGCGTGCGTGTCCTGACGAGTGCCTTGGTCATGAAGGAGAGTCATGGCCGGGTCCACGAGACATCATTGGAGAAGGAATGGCGCCGGGTTTGCCTGACTCGCGGTGGGTGACCGCGTGGTTGGAGAGGCACGGTAGCTGAGGCGCAACCCGGTTGGTGGCGGCCCGTCCCGCGTGGGGGGTTGGGTTTGTGATGGGGCGCATGCGCCGCTCACCGATTTGGGGTGAAGATGGAGGGACTCCACCGATGAACGCTCCTGTTAGTTTTCCGATTTGCCAGCAGTGCAGTCGGGGGAACTTGGTTCCGCTTTCGGATTTCAGCAGCCACGGCGCGTCCGTGCTCTACAAGGCGTGGGTCTGTACTTCGCCGGAGTGTGGGTTCAACATCAAGATCAAGAACGGCGACATCATTTTCAATGAGGTCGTTCACAGCGGCAGCCGCCCAGTACACCAATCTGCAGTCCCACCTCGCCGCGGTCCAGCCTGACAAAGCAGGGAAATCGGGAATCGGTAGGGGCGGTGCCAAGTGGTACCGCCCCTTCTTTATTCTGAGATGCTCGCCTACGCGACCTACGGTCAGTGGTGCCCGAGTTCGGCGTTTGCGCGGTCCAGGAGCGCCTTCATGTACCCAATCGTGAAGGCTGTTCCAACGCGTGGTCCCCCCGCCATCGCCGGGATATGGTCAGGAATTGCAACGCCGTCGAACTTGGCCGTTGCCAACGCCTTCATGATGCTGAACATGTCGGCGTACCCATCGTCGACGAATGTCTCGACAAAATGAGGCAACGGCTTATCCACGTTTCGGAAATGGACCTTGAAGAGTTTGCCTTCCGCCGCGAAGTGGGCAATCGCCTCTTCAACCGTGGCGCCCATGTCTGGGCCACCCTCGAGCCAGCAACCCGCACAGAGGCAGACGCCGATGTTGGGACTGTTGGCAATCGCAAGGGCGCGCTTGTAATCGTCAAACCGGCTGAAAATGCGCGGTGCCCCACCGAGGCGTGGGACCGGCGGATCGTCCGGGTGGATGCCGATACGAACGCCAGCCTGTTCAGCGACTGGCACGACCTGCTTGATGAACTCCTCGAAGTTCGTCCACGCTTCGTCTTCGGAATACTCGCGACCATTGGTGAGCGGAAGTTCGTACTTCGTTGTCCGCCAGGTGCCGTGGGTTGCGGTCGCCATGTTGAATGCCCGGCCGCGCGCACCACCACGGGTGAGTTCTGGTTCAGTGCTCCAGATCCCATTCGCCATGTGCGCGTAGGTGGTGTAGGGCACTCCGGCGGCGCCAAGCGCCCGGATATGGTTCTTGTACTGCTCGATCTTTGCTTCGCGCCCCTCACCACCGAGTACCAGCAAGGGCTGGTTATGCACGTCGGCATTGCCGAATCCGTATACCTCGATGCCGTGTTTCGCAAAAATCTCACGCCGGCTTGCGTAGTACTCCGGCCCGGACTTTGTCTGGTCGGTCCAGAGAACCGCGTAGCGCAATCCCATCTGTTCCCAGAACTGCAAATCCTCTTCCGTCGGTTCAGGGTTCGCCTGAATGGCGATCTTGACCCCCGGCTTGAGCGGTGGCTTGACCATCGAACGCTCCTTCTCGCTATCTGCGTCAGTCGTGGAGACCGGCCGAATCGGCTTGGACGCACATCGACTGACCAACGCATTATGCCCGCGGTGACATCCCCGCGCGTCGCCCCGTCTTGTTCCGGACCGTTCACCCAGCGAGGAAATACTCGACATGACGGGACCGGGGACGACGCAACATCCACCTATTCGTGGAGTGATTTTTGATTTTGACGGGACGGTCGCCGACACCCTCCGATTGGTCATCTCGGGTTTCCAGGAAGCGGTTGTGTCCGTCGGTGGCCCGCGTTTTTCCGATGCCGACGTGTACGACTTTTTCGGCCCGACCGAGGCGGGGATGCTTCGCCGGGCCGTCGGAGATCTCTGGCCAGAGGCGTATCGCGTCTATCTTGAGGCGTATGAACGGGACCATGGCGCGTACGATCAGCTGTTCGATGGAGTTGTCGACTTGATGGCTTCACTGCGCTCCCGTGGGATCCGGGTTGGACTTGTCACCGGCAAGGGTCGCGACAGTGCGGAGATTTCGGT
>DDYL01000025.1:4899-14938 GCA_002347925.1 Chloroflexi bacterium UBA2235
ACCTTCCGAGGTTGCCTATGTTGGCGACACGCCGGATGACATGAAGTCGTGCCTTGAGGCTGGTGTTACTGGACTTGGCGCGGCCTGGGCCAAGACTGCAAGTGTCGTCGCTGACCCACGATGGCACTGCTTCGGTTCGGTCGCCGACCTTGCCTCGTGGCTCGATGCGCACATCGACGGCTAAGCCGGCCGACCTGCCCGACCCGAGGTGGGGTACCGTATCGAAGAGGAGAGAACAGATGGCCACGTCGCATGAATTGCGCTTCGAACTTGTACCGGGGTGGGAGAAACTGCCAGCCGGGATGTCCCACCTGGATGCACCGGGCGTCGGCGTCGACTCACATGATCGTGTGTACATCTTCGGCAGGCAGCAAAGTCTTGTGTTCGTCTATGAACGCGACGGAACGTACGTCACGTCCTGGGGCGAAGGCTTCTGGACGACGACCCACGGGCTGACCGTCGGACCGGACGACATGCTGTACCTGACCGATAGCGGTGGACACTCGGTCGAGAAGTTCACGACTGACGGGAGGCATGTCCAGTCGTTTGGCCCCAAAGGCATCACTTCGGATACCGGCTACGTGAAGGTCTTTCCGGACCAGGCACGCCGTTCGGCCAGCATCCAGCACGCCGCGGGCCCGTACAACATGCCGTGTACCGTCGCCGTCGCGCCGGACGGCGTGGTCTATGTTGCGGATGGTTACGGAAACGCATGCGTTCACAGGTTCGCCCCCGATGGCACCTACCTTGGAGGCTTCGGTGGCCCGGGTACCGGCCCGGGCGAGTTCAACCTTCCGCACGGCATCGCGATTGATTCGCACGGACGGGTGCTTGTCGCCGACCGTGAGAACGAACGGGTCCAGTTCTTCTCGGCGACGGGTGAATACCTGTTCGAGTGGACCGACCTTCAGCGTCCGACGCAGGTCCGGGTCGGTCCCGGTGGTGATGTCTATGTTTCCGAGCTGCACTGGAAGCCCGGAATGCAGTCTTTCAAGACCGGAAAGATCCGCGAGGCGCACGCGAGTCGGATGAGCGTCTTCGCCGCCGACGGCACCCTGCGCGCGCGTTGGGGTCAGTCCGCCATCGACGATGCCACCTTGCCCGGCAACTTCACCGCGCCCCATGACATCGCCGTCGATTCACACGGTGACGTCTACATCGGCGAGGTGACGTTTGCGGAGTTCGGTCGCATCGGCCTGGCCGGGCCGGATTGTCACACCGTTCAGAAGTTCAGACGGATTGAGGGGTAGGTCGCCGACCCTGCCCTGATCGCATACATCCGGGTAGCCCTTGGCCTTTCGATACGGGGGCTAGGGGTCCGGATTAGCGACTTGCCAGGGCTTGGAGCGCGTTCGGGACTTCGTGGATGTGGCGGATGTGATAGTCCGGGCGTCGGCCGGACGTCGCCCAGTTCGGAAGGGACTTGTCCCCAACCAGGATGGCCCGCATCCCGCTTGCCTGTGCGCCGTGCACATCCCGGTACGGATCGTTTCCGACATACACCGCGTTCGATGCGTCGACCCCGATTGCGTGGAGTGCATCATGGAAGATGCGGGTGTCCGGCTTTCGCAGTCCCATGTCCCCAGATACCGTCACATGCCGGAAGTAGCCGATGAGACCGGTCTCGGTGAGTTCCTCGCGCGCGAATGCCCATTGTCCGTCGGTGACAATAGCCAGCGGGTAGCGTCTGCTTAGATCGTCCAGCATCTCATGGGTCTTCGGGAATGCCCGGAGCCGTCGGCGGGCGAGCGAGCGGTGCATTCGCGCCAGGTCGAGTGAAATCTGGTACCGACGCTCGGCCGGGGCAGTTCCGTCACCGCTCAGGATGCCGTGGTCAAAGACCCCCGCTTGAGCCAACACGTCCCGCCAGATCAGTGTCCAGTCAAGCTCCGGGAATGGCTGCGGGATGATTCCAAGGTGGTGGCGCACACCAGCTTCGAGTCTCGACCTCAGTTCTTGCCTGCCGAGCCTTACGCCGTGATACCTCAGGAAGTATTTGAGTGGGCCGAGCGTCTCCTCACCCCAGTCATCGGTCTCTATATCTATCAGGGTACCGTTGACATCAAAGAGGACACCTCGGATTTCCATGTGCGCTCCGGAGGATCGGGCTAGTTTGGGGCAGACCGTTCAACGCCTGACCCTCGACCCCCATTTTCCTGCAATCCAGTAACGCGGTCGTTAACAACCTCGATCTGGACGCTGCCGTACATTCACGAAGGCGGCACCCATGTGGTTTGCACAACCCATGACGTTGCGAGATAGACAACCGCCAACGCCAGAAACGACGCCCCGGCGAACACGAAGTCAGCCGGTACCAGTGGCACGGTGCGGAAGTACGTGCGCGTCGTGATTCCTGCAAAGCCCCGCGCATCCATCGCGATCGCAAGTCGTGTCGCCCTGAGGATTGCAACGGTCAACAGGATCCGAAGCTCACGGAACGGTCTTGAGAACCCGTTCGCCCGACGCCTCAGCCCGCCTCCCCATGACCCATATAGTGCGCGCTCGTCGGTTACATCCTCACCGCGGACGCGGCGCGCGAGGCGGATTTGCACCAGTTCATCGGCAAGTCCGGGCATGAACCTGTAGCCCGCAAGTAACGCGTATCCCCACCGGTACGGCAATCGGCCGTGTTGCACGAGGCTGACCACCAGCAAAGTTGGATCGGTGGTCAGGATGAAGAGCAGCCCCACCGCCGCAGTTGAAATGCCACGCAGGGCCAGGGCAGACCCTTGCACCAATCCGTGGACTGTCAAATGAAAAGGCCCCCACTGCCACAAGATGCGTTCACCGCTAGGTATCGAGGAAAGGAACGCGTTCGTCCAGAGCAGGCTGAAGGCGAACACCGCCACCGGGCTCAGGAGGCGGACAATCCGACCGGGACCGATCCCGGTCGTCCGCGCCACTGCCATGACCACACCAAGCCACACGATCGGAGTGAGTGGATTGAATACAAAGGTCATCATGAATCCGAGCGCGACGACGACCCCAAACTTGACGGTCGGGTTGCGCCGTTCGAGCCACGCATCGCTTGGGCCACGATCAGTGCCGATCAACTGGGCGCCCGTCCGATCGGGTTCTCGTGGACGCGGTGAAGCCGGTGGGTCACCAATCCGGTTGGCAACGTAGGGCCCGGTGAGACGCAGACCACCAGAACGTGCGTCAACGGTGGGTTTGAGCAGTTCGAGGTCTTGTCGGCAGGCGACTGGTGGGATCGTGAACCCGAGTTGTCGTGCTCGCCACGCGACCTCGGCGGCGGGAGGTCGCCTTAGTGAACAGCTCCTGAGAATCGAGTCGCTTTCGAGAAGATTGGCAGGCGTTCCATCGAAAATGATCTCCCCGTCACGCATTCCGATCACACGGGTCGCGTGACAGGCAACCAGGTCCAGGTCGTGCGTGATGACTATCGCGGTGCAACCGTCTGCCACACGCCTGGTCACCGTGGCCATGAGTTGTGCGGTGTGGTGGTCATCCTGCCCGAACGTCGGTTCATCCAGCACCAGGATGTCAGGGTTGGTCAGAAGTGCCCCGGCGACCGAAAGACGC
Source organism: Chloroflexi bacterium UBA2235 (assembly GCA_002347925.1). Classification (GTDB taxonomy): domain Bacteria; phylum Chloroflexota; class UBA11872; order UBA12225; family UBA12225; genus UBA12225. Next base: position 8,443 of record DDYL01000025.1, read on the forward strand.
CTTTTCTGCCCGTGACTGAGAGTAAAGGGGTTGGCGCGTGCCAGACCCTCAAGTTCGGCGCGCCTGAGCGCGTCATCGACCCGCTCCGACACTGCGTGCGCATCCAGCTGTTCCACGCGCATGGCTGCTTCCAGATCGGACCGGACGGTTTGTCCGACGAATTGGTGTTCCGGGTACTGGAAGACATACCGGAGCCTGCGACGTTGATCGATGCCGGGTACTTGTTCAAGCGGAGTGCCATCAAGCAGGACCGTCCCGGCCGTCGGTTGCACGACACCCGCAAGGATCAGTCCAAGGGTGCTCTTGCCCGCGCCGTTCGCCCCCACGATTGCGATCAGTTCTCCGGGAGCACAGGTCAGCGAGACACCGGAAACCGAATCTCGACCGGACCCGGTATGCCTGAATGACACACCACTCAGTGCAATTCGTGGTCTGATCAGAGGGGCGCCATCTGTTCTGTTACGGATATGCGGTTCAGGTTGTCCGCCGGGCGACGCGGGTAGATGGGATCTACGGGCCGCCCACTCGCCAAAGGTGATCGCTGCCTCGTCGTGTGATCTCGGAAGGTGCGACGACCCGGAGAGGTGGGCCACCGACGCCCAGACGGGCATCCGGATCCCCAGTGACCGGACCACTCCCCGATTACCGATGAACACTTCGTCGGGCGTCCCTGTCAGGGCAACCTGCCCCTCTTGGTCCAGAACAATGACACGGTCGAGCATTGGCAACACGTCATCAGCGGTGTGTTCGATGACGATCAGTGACCGGGCGACCCGCGTGGGGTGCCGTGGTTNNTTTCGTCCCCATCGGCAAGAAGCGAGGCAACGGTCGACCACACAGTTGCGGCGCCGACGGGGTCAAGGTTCGCGACAGGTTCGTCGAGGATAAGCACCTCAGGATTGCCTGCAAGCAGTCCGGCGAGGGTCAGCCTCTGCCGGGCCCCGCCTGACAATCGGTTCACCTGTTCGGGGACCCGGACCCGGTCCTCCCCCTCCCGATCAGATGTGCGTGCCAAGCCAACCGCGAACCGTGCGCGCGCGATCAGCCCGGGCATGTCCACCGGGGGAATTCCACGGTTCTCCAGTCCAAATGCGATGTCTTCATCGATTTTGGACAGGACGACTTGCGAATCGGGATCCTGGAAGAGGACCCCGATTCGCCGGGTCAGGTCACCGGGGGGCAGCGTGCTGGTTGCTTCCCCCGAAATCTCAACAGACCCGCTCACCCAGTGGACGTCAACGGAGTGCGGAACCAGACCATTCAGGCAGAGGGCAAGGGTGCTCTTGCCCGCGCCACTCGGTCCCGCTATCAGCACGCGTTCCCCGGGTGCGATCGTCAGTGAAACGCGTTCCAGGCATCGGCGCTTTCGTCCGAAGTGCCTGATTGTGAGATCCCGGACTTCAATCCGGGGCGCGCTCACACTGTCTCCAGTCACGACCGCTTTGACGCCCCGGAACGATTCGGTCGGTCACGCGCCGAGACCCTATACGTCTTCCACCTTGGCACGACCAATTGCGGTGTCCTTGAGTGCGCCGGTCAGCACAAGCGCATCACCGAGGTATTTCGCGATGACGCCCGCAACGGCGACGCCGACNNACAAGTCCGGCGGCGACGCCGGCAATGACCATGGTCACGAGTGTCCATCGTCGGTAGCCGAATAGCGCAAACACCGCCTCGGCACCGATTGACTGAAGGAGCCCGTAGATCACGAGGCCCGGGCCCCACGGCGCGCCAACGAGCATCTCGGCCAGTGACGCAAGGACCTCCGAAGCCAAGGCGGCCCCCGGCCGACGGATCAGGTAGGGGCCAAGCAACCCGGCAACAAACCAGAGCCCGTTTGCGGCTTCCTGCGTTGGCGTTCCACCAAAGGCAGCGACCCATTCGTACGGACCTGCCCAGGCCACATAGATGGCGCCAAAGACCAGAGCAACCACGACCACCACCATCAGGTCAGTGGTGCGCCAAGTCTGGGATGTCCCCGGCCCGTTTGGGCGGGACGGATTGACCGTTCGCGGTTCGTTCATGCTTTCCTCCGCCGGCATTACCCGGATCAGGTTCGCAGGGTCGACGCTTGCCGGTTTTCCGGCGTACGCCCTCTCAGCCCTAAGGCTCCCCTAGCAGTTATTTGGTTGGGTTCCGCCCATGCACCGGGAGGATTTCAGCCGACACGACATCGTGCCGCTCGGACGAATACTACGGCATGGCCGTGGACGCGAGGGTCAACCCCGAGTTTTGGCCACGATTGGCGCGAGCGATGTCGAGGAACCACGCGTGGAAACGGGTGTCGGACGTCAGCTCGGGATGGAATGACGTCGCGAGCCAATTGCCTTGGCGGGCGGCAACGATAGTCCCGTCTTCCAGGACTGCGATTGCCCTTGCATCGGGTCCGACGGCCTCGATTTTCGGCGCGCGGATGAACATCGCCGGGAATGGCAGGCCTGAGTCCATCCCGTCAATCATGATCATGGTTTCGAAACTCTGAACCTGACGCCCGAACGCGTTTCTACGTACCGAAATATCCATCACCGAAAGAAGGGGCTGGCCCGGCAAGGTGTCCAACACTTCACGCGCCATCAGGATTGCCCCGGCGCAGGTCCCCCAGCACGGAAGGCCCCGCCCGATCGCACTTCTCAGTGGCGCCAGAACTCCCCAAGCCTCCAGCAGCTTTCCGATCGTGGTGCTTTCGCCGCCCGGAAGGATGATGCCGTCAAGACCGTCAAGGTCACGTGGTAGACGAACTTCTCTCACGGTTGCGCCGAGCGTTGCCAAGATCCGGACGTGTTCTACAAAGGCCCCTTGCATGGCAAGGACGCCGATCGTCAGGCCTTGGCCTGCCAGAGACGAAGTCTCCCTCCACCCTGGTTGGGTGGAGGGAGAGTGGAGGGTGCCAGTGGGCATTGTTACCAACCCCGGCTGGCAAGGCGCTCCCCGGCGGGCATGCTTGCGACTTCAAGTCCGCGCATCGGTTCGCCGACCCCGCGGCTGACCTCCGCAACGATCGCGGCGTCGCGGAAGTGGGTGGTCGCCATCACGATCGCCCGTGCCATCTTGGCAGGGTTCTCGCTCTTGAAGATTCCTGACCCCACGAAGACGCCATCAACGCCAATCTGCATCATGAGCGCGGCGTCCGAGGGTGTGGCAATACCACCCGCGGCAAAGTTGACGACAGGGAGGACACCCGTGGAGTGGATCTCACGAATGAGTTCGTACGGTGCGCCCAGACGCTTCGCCTCGGTCATCAGCTCCTCGACGGGCAGGCTGCGTATCTTCCGGATTTCACCGAGGACGGCACGCGCGTGCCGGACAGCTTCGACGACGTTGCCGGTTCCGGCCTCGCCCTTCGTCCGGATCATTGCAGCACCTTCGCCAACACGACGAAGGGCTTCCCCGAGATCGCGGCAACCGCACACGAATGGCACCTTGAACCCGTGCTTGTCGATATGGAACTCATCATCCGCGGGGGTGAGAACCTCTGATTCATCGATGTAGTCGACACCGAGGGCCTCAAGGACCTGAGCCTCCACGAAATGTCCAATGCGCGCCTTGGCCATGACCGGAATCGTGACGGATTCGCAGATCGCCCGGATCAGGTCGGGATCGCTCATGCGGGCAACTCCGCCGGACTTGCGGATGTCTGCGGGCACCCGTTCAAGCGCCATGACTGCGCACGCACCCGCGTCTTCGGCGATCTTGGCTTGGTCGGAAGTGACCACGTCCATGATCACTCCGCCCTTGAGCATCTGCGCTAGTCCGCGCTTGACCGCCCATGTGCTTTCGGAACGGTCATGGGCGCCCGCAGCGCCGTTTGCCGAGGCTTCGGAAACAACGGGGCGATCGGTGATGGTCGTCATGTTCGGTTCCTCCCGCGCCGGGCGATGCACCTCGTGGCTGCGCCACCGGATACCCGGCAAATCTGTGGCCGACACTTCACCGCGCCGACCATTTGAGCACCACCAGTGCGCTTCGCCTGACGGTCGCCAGGACGTTCACATTGCTGTGCCATCGGTGCAATGGTACGCGGTGCCGGGAGGAAGTGCGCAGGGAGCCGCTGGAGGATTTCTCAGGCTGTACGGGTTTGTCGTGCGATGGGTGAACGGCGTCTATGTCAGGCGATGCGCTTAGCCGAAACGCCCTGTGATGTATGCCTCAGTCCGCGAATCCGTCGGGTTGGTGAAGAGTTGGTTCGTCGGGCCGAACTCGACAAGCTTGCCAATACGATCCTCCCCGGCGAGGAAGAAGGCTGTTTCATCCGCGACGCGTGACGCCTGCTGCATGTTGTGGGTGACGATCACGATCGTGTACTGGCGCTTGAGTTCGTTGATGAGGGTTTCGATCTTGAACGTTGCGATGGGATCGAGCGCCGAACACGGTTCGTCCATGAGCAGCACGTGCGGCTGCATCGCCAGTGAGCGGGCAATGCAGAGGCGTTGCTGTTGACCGCCCGAAAGGGATGCCCCTGATGCCTTGAGCTTGTCCTTGACTTCGTCCCAGAGGGCTGCCTGGTTCAGGCATCGCTCGACTGTCTCATCAAGTTCGGTCCGAGACGGTGAACGGGTCAGCTTGATGCCGGCGACGACGTTGTCGTAGATCGACATCGACGGGAACGGGTTCGGGCGCTGGAAGACCATTCCGATGTATCGGCGCACCTGCACGGGGTCGACGCTTCGCCCATAGATGTCATGGCCGTCGAGAAGCACACTGCCGGTGACCCGGTTGACGCCAAGCCCAACCTCATGCATCCGGTTGAGACACCGGATGAACGTGCTCTTGCCACACCCGGATGGGCCAATGATTGCGGTGGCCGCCCGAGGCTTGATCGTCATGGAGACCCCGCTGATCGCCATCCGATCACCGTAGTACGCCGCAACGTCGGTCACCTGCATCCAGTGACCACCAGTCGTCTCGGTCGAAGTGGTGTTCCGATCGTCGACCGCTTGGGTCGCCCGGTTGGTTCCTGGGACTTGCTCACTCATCGTCATGGCCGTGGTTCTCCGATGCGACTTCCCACTCCGGTGAGGCGTCGTAGGTCGTAGGCAACTCGCTGGTTGGTCAGGACTACCTGTTGTTTCCCCGCGTCGCGACGCGCGCCAACGTACTGAGGATCCCGATCACGCTGATAAGGACAAATGCTGCCCCCCACGCTTTCGTATGCCAATCGGGATAGGGAGCGACTGCATAGTTGTAAAGCTGGATGGGAATGGCCCCGACGGGTTCGAGAAGGTTCCAGCTGAAGAACTGGTTTCCAAGTGTCGTCAGGAGGAGCGGAGCCGTCTCTCCACCGGCCCGCGCGACCGAAAGGACCAAGCCTGTGATGATCCCCGCCCTTGCGCTCGGCAGGACGACACTGATCACCATGCGCCACTTCGGCACACCCAAGGCAAGTGCGGCCTCGCGTAGGGTGTAGGGAACGAGAAGTAGAACGGCTTCAACGGTGCGTACGATGATCGGGATCATTATGATCGACAGGGATACTGCACCAGCTAGGCCGGAGAAGTTGCCAACCACCTGACGTACCAGGAGTGCCCAGACGAATACGCCAACGACAATGCTGGGGAGCCCTGCCACAAGATCCGAGCAGAAGCGGATGACTTCGACAATCGTTCCGCGCCCGTATTCTGCGAGGTAGATTCCGCAGCCAAGACCTACTGGGACGCCGATCACCGCGGCGACAACAAGGATCAACAGCGTTCCCGTGATACTCGGGGCAATGCCACCGCCGACCTCCCCGTATGGGAGCGGGCGTTGCGTGAAGAAGTCGAGGTTGATTGCCGGCGCGCCCCGCACGATGACGTACCCGAGGATCAACCACAGGACGCTTACGCCCACGAGGGCCGCGACGGTGATCATCCCAGCCATGAACCGTCCGTAGAACTTTCGCGCCAGGTATCTCCCGTCGGGAGCAAGCGGCGAAACGGGACTGACCTTGAATGAGAGCGTGCCGGTATCAGCCACGGTTTCCTCCCTTTGCCCCGCCACGGCTGATTTGCCAGATCATCAGCCGGGCCGCGACGTTGACGATGGCGGAGACCACGAGCAGGAGCGCTGCCACTCCAACAATTGCGCTGAAGTAGAGGGGATTGTCAGCCTCGGTGAACTGGTTCGCAATCGCCGAAGCCATCGTGTATCCGGGGGTCAGCAGCGAACCCGTGATCTTTCGGGAGGAGTTTCCAATCACCATCGTCACGGCCATTGTCTCGCCCAGTGCCCTCGCCAAACCGAGAATGGCCGCTCCGGCAATTCCTACTCTGGCGTACGGGATCACCGCTTCGCGAATGGCTTCCCATCGGGTTGCCCCGAGTGCAAGCATTCCTTCACGCTGCATGGTCGGCACCGCAAGGAGGACTTCGCGGGAGATTGAGACGATGGTGGGAAGGATCATGATGGAGAGGATCACGCCGCCGGTGAACAAGTCCTTGCCAACCGATGGGCCCTGAAAGAGGCTTCCAACCACGGGAAGCGGTCCCACGACCGACTTCATGAATGGCTCGACGGTAGA
>DDYL01000025.1:15043-15224 GCA_002347925.1 Chloroflexi bacterium UBA2235
ACGGTCCCGTAGATGTAGGGCAATGTGCCGAACTGTTCCTTGACGTTATCCCAGTTCGAAGTCGTCACGAACCCTAGGCCGAAACGCGAGAGCGCTTCCCATGAGTCGACAACCAGCAAGATAAAGAGAGCCACAAGGACGGTCGGCACCGCAAATGCCGCGATGTAGACCAGCCACTTGA
>DDYL01000068.1:0-534 GCA_002347925.1 Chloroflexi bacterium UBA2235
CGAAAAGGTAGAACATGTCCTGAAGCCAGGGAGAGTGGCATGGCTGCACGTCGCGACAGGAGCACTTTCTGTAAACGACGTCGCTCTCAGTCCGGGGGATGGCGCGTCGTTCACTGGAGAAACGTCGGTGCGTCTCACCGGGACCATCCACGAGGCTGAGGCACTCTTGTTCGACTTGCCTGGTTAGCCTCACTCCTTTGGTGCGACCGACCGCTGGAGCGGGATCCGAGCATTGTCATCCTCGGGCGGACCGCACGGCCGGGGATTCTGGGCCATTCCCTGCGGAAAGAATGCCTTCCAGCGCGCATCCACAACTTCGGCGGTTGACTTGAGCGGTCGAACCTCTTTTGGGTACCAGGGCTTCATGCGGGCATCGATACCGATCGGAGGTTCGTATGACAGGTGATGGCGTCTTGCGATAGTGCGCGCCGCGTGAATGTCCGCACCCGGTGCGAAACGGGTGAAGGTTGCCCAGAGGAAACGCTGAGGGTCGCGCGCGATCGACACGTCGTCGGCGACAACAATGAGAGGCCA
>DDYL01000068.1:677-4365 GCA_002347925.1 Chloroflexi bacterium UBA2235
GCAGGTCCCGTTCCAAGCAACACTCCCTTGCTTCCTCGGTTCATTGCGCTCCCGGTGTAGTCAAGCGTGTCCATGGCAGTCTGGTCAAAGATGAACAGGTCAGTCGAGAAGTCTGCCCGGGCGAGGATATGTTCCAACGTTCCGGGAAAGTCCTTGAGGTTCCTCGGTGTGTCTGTGATCAAAAGGAACTTGGTAAGGGCCAATTGCCCCTCACCAAGGATGCGGAATGCCGACCCGAGTGCTTCGCGCGAATAGCGTTCTTGGACAACCGCGGCTGCAAGTGAGTGGAACCCGGTTTCTCCGTAACTCCAGATATCCCGCACTGATGGCATGACGAGCGGGAACAGCGGGGAGAGGAGTTCCTGAAGATACTCTCCAATGAAGTAGTCTTCCTGCCGGGGTTGCGCCACCACGGTGGCCGGGTAGATCGCGTCCCTACGGTGATACATCCGGCGCACGTTGAACACTGGGAATTCGTGTGCCATCGAGTAGTACCCGTAATGGTCGCCGAATGGGCCTTCGCTGCGTCGGAGCCTTGGAGGCACCTCTCCGGCGAGGGCAAACTCGGCTTGAGACAAGAGGGGATACCCCCCGGCAGGGTCAGGAGTACGTCCGAGACGTTCCCCCATCAAGAGCGAGGACAAAAGCAGCTCGGGAAGGTTCTCCGGAAGAGGCGCGATTGCTCCGAGGATCATTGCGGGCGGACCGCCGAGGAAGACCGTTACCGGAAGGGGACGATTGTTCCTCTCGGCTGAAGCATGATGGAACCCGCCACCCTTTCCAATCTGCCAGTGCATCCCGGTCGTCTGCCGATCAAAGACCTGCATCCGGTACATCCCAAGATTGTGTCCGTGACCGTCTGGTCCAGGATGCTCGGTGTAGACAAGTGGCAGCGTGACAAACGGACCGCCGTCATCCGGAGATAGCGTCAAGACTGGCAGCTGCGTCAGGTCTGGGGGTGACTGGACCGCATCGAGGATCGGTCCGCTTGAGTCGCGNNGGAGGCAGAAGTTCGGTCGCAGCACGCGCAACCTGACGCACGAAGTCGACTGGGCGACGCCCGAACGCCAGTTCGATCCGGCGCATCGTCCCGAACAGGTTGGTCACGACGGGAAATGCGCTGCCTTTGGGTGAGCGGAAAAGCAGTGCCGGCCCCCCCGCCGCGATCACCCGCCGGTGAATTTCGGCGATCTCAAGATAGGGATCCACCGGTGCGGTGACTTCTACGATCTCACCTTCGCGACGGTAGAGATCAATCAGGTCGCGAAGGCTTGTCAGGTTCATCCTGATTTCTAGTATGACTGCCGATTGGATCGGTGTGCCCAACCCGGACCACCCTTCGGGCGCGGATAGACTGGGATGGAAACGCAGTTGTTCACGATTTCCCGAGGAGAAATCTCAAAGTGACCGGAAGATCCATTGAGGACGTGCTTGCACTCGAGCCACTGCCCCAGAAGCTGACCGGCCAGGTTGCACTCGTGACTGGCAGCGCGCGCGGACTAGGGCGTGCCTACGCACTCCGTCTGGCCCGCCTAGGGGCCGATGTTGTCATCAATGACGTGGACCTGACTGCGAACCGGCGCTACGACGAACCATTGACACCTGGATGCGAGACGGTCGTCGATGAAATACGGGCACTGGATCGCCGGTCTATCGGGATCGAGGCTGATGCGACAAACGAGGGACAGGTCCGCGCGATGGTCAGCAAGATCGAGGCAGAATTCGGACGCCTCGATATCGTCATTTGCAACACCGGCGGGGCACTCGTTCCCGGTCCGAGCGTTGCCAGTGAGGTTCCAATTGACGATTTTCAACGGATGATGGACCTGAACTTCACGAGCGCGGTAATCACATGCCAGGCAGTTGCGCCACTCATGAAGAGGCAGGGCCGAGGCCGAATCGTTCTTGTGGGATCACAGGCAGGATTGCGTTCGCAGGGCGCGGGAGGCGGAACCTCATACTCGGTTGCGAAGGCTGCGGTCCATCATTACACCCGGAAACTTGCTTCTGACCTCGGGCGATACGGGGTGAACGTCAACTGCATTGCGCCAGGGTGGATCCTGTCGTCCCGCGCCGTGGCAGGTGGGCGCAATGACCCCGAGACACGTGACCGCCTGGTTCAGGAAATCGCCTTGGGCAGGCTGGGTGATCCGGAAGACTGTGCAAAGGTCGTAGAGTTCCTGTGCACTGACCTTTCGGACTACGTCACCGGACAGATCATTCCAATCTGTGGTGGCGTCTGCCTGTTCTAGGACATGCGGGACTGGCTACAGCAATAAAAGCCTCCAAGGGGTGTATTTCCCCTGGAGGCTTTTGATATCTCGTGGATAGCGAACTTAGGCGCTTGCGCGAACAGCTCCGGGGACTGCCTGATTGACGGCCTGTGACTGGGCTGCTGCCTGCGCCACTACCGGGGCCACGTAGGCACCGTCACTTTCGCTTCGGGGAGCGCCCGGTGTCCGTGAGCCGCTGGACGGAGCTGGAGTTGACGGTCCGATGCTTACCGAAACTTCCGCCAACGTGCGCCCGGACCGCATCTGCCGCAGCAACACATCCGGTGACACGCTTGGTTGGACCGCGAGTTCGGCAGTGGACGCACGTCCGCGTGTGACTGCCGCGTCGGACGCCCCGAGGCGTACTCGTGAGTAGGCTTCGATCCCGCGGTTGGCAATCGTCGACGCAATCATTTCATCTGCTCCGTTGCGCGAGGTGCGCCGCGGATGGTGCATTCTCCACCCGCTCATCACAACTATCGACACAACTTGGAAATCCTGAAGGGGGGTGGGGCGAAACTCGTGAGGAAAATCGAAATTGGTCATTCCGGACGGGATCAGCAGGTCTGCTGGCCGAAGATGACCATCACTTCCAGCAGATTCGGACGGATGGGTCGCCGAACATTGACACCATGTCTTTTTAATCTACGGTTGAGTAGACCGGTGCAGCGATGAAGTCACCAATCCTGACCGAGACATCGCCCGGGTACTCCCAGATTGGCATGTGCCCGCAGTTCTCATAGATGTGAAGCCTGGAACCGTGGATGAGGCGCGCGGCACGAATTGCGTGCGCGACCGGCAGTATTGGGTCATTTCTTCCCCAGAGGAGCAGGGTCCGCTGTTTGATCTGATGCAGGCGGTGGACGAAATTGTTCCTCTGACCTGACCACCCGATCGTGGCGTGCGCTGTTGCCAGAAACGCGTCGACCACACTGGCAGTGCGCACTATCTCCAAGCGCTTCTCGGCCCATCCAACCGGAACACTTTCAGGATCGAAGCAAAGCGCGCGGCCAAATGACTGAATGGAAGCGACTGTTGAGCGGCAAAGTCCGAAACGCGCGAGTTTGGGCAGAACCGAACCAAGGCGGTACGACCACGCCACTTCCGTTCCTAGACCGGCCGAACTCACTAGAACAAGGCTGTCTACCCTGGATGGCATGGAGGTAGCGAGGTTCAAGGCGATTGCGCCTCCACCGGACATGCCGGCAACTGAAATGCGTTCGATGTCAAGCGCATCCAGTAGTCCCAGCACAAATCGGGTGTAAAAATCGAGGTCGTACGAATGGGTCCGGCCGATTGGCCCCGGCGACAGCCCATGGCCTGGCGCATCGGGTGCCAGGACCCGGAACCGCGTTGAAAGTTGGGGGATTACTTTGGACCACTCATCGGCGGACCCGCCAATTCCGTGGAGGAGG
>DDYL01000068.1:4433-4585 GCA_002347925.1 Chloroflexi bacterium UBA2235
TCACTTGGCTATGGTAGCCCTGATAATTGACACATGAGCACGGCCGCCGAGACCTCAGACGACATGCTTGAGGCCAAGGGTCCAGGGACATTGGTGATCATTCTCGACCGAAGCGTCTGCATCGGTGCTGCGGATTGCGTAGCACTCGCGCC
>DDYL01000068.1:4727-8655 GCA_002347925.1 Chloroflexi bacterium UBA2235
TGGGCCGCGGCGCGCAGGTGCCCGACCGATGCAATTCTTCTCGAGGATCGTTCAGGAAAGTCACTCTACCCATAGACGGTTGGTTCGTTGACGGGGACAATCGTTCCGTTGCGTGGCCGGCGGCTTGCAGCGACAAACGGACCGCGGATCTTCAGAGGCCGAAACGTGACCACGACAGATTACATACGCGCTGTCTTTCTCGACGTCGGTGAAACCCTGCTTTACGCCCGCCCGACTTGGGCAGACGTGATCTCAGACGTGGCAGGCATTCACGGGGCGTCGATCACGTCCGATGCACTCATAGCGGCCGAGCGTCGGATCGCGCCAGTGATCGCGTCACGATTTCGTGATGGCGAGAGGCACACGACCTCCCTTGAGAAGTCGCAGTCGCACTGGACGTGGCGGTACTCCGAGATGCTTGGGCTTTGTGGCGTGCCTGAACGGTTGATACCGAGTATCGCTAAAGCGTGTCACACCCGCTTCAATGACTTCGACACCTGGGTTCTATTCGAAGATGCACGTCCATTGCTGGACGAACTTGACCGGCGGCGCAGGCAGGACGGTCTGATTGTGGGCGTCGTCTCGAACTGGGAGGAGTGGCTTGAACCGCTCTTGATCCACCGGGACTTGGCCCGACATTTCGATTTCCTGGTGGTATCGGGGGTCGTACAGTCCGAGAAGCCCGACGAGGCAATCTTTGATGCCGCCCTTGCCCGTGCAGGGCTCACCCGGTCCCAGTCAAACCAGGCCATGCACGTGGGCGACAGCTTAACCGCCGACGTTGAGGGCGCGCGTGCACTTGGTATCCGCACTGTCCTTTTGGACCGCGATGTTCGCTATCCGCCTGAACGTACCTCAGGAACTGCGGTGATCCGCTCGTTAGCCGAACTCCCGCGCCTGATCGACGAGGCGCGGGGTTAGTGACTCAGACGGTTTCCCAGGAACCCGAAGCTGCCGAACGATAGATGGCGTGCGCTACCCGGAGTTCCTGAAGCGAATCCTCCGGACCGGCGGCGAGCGGGGCACCATCCAGAATGGCATTGATGAAGTCCTGGTTTTCGCCAACAAAGCTCATGGCATATCCCCAGTTGCCGTCAAGCGAGCGACCACTTCGGTACTTTCGGTTGTAAAGGGTGACCCCGCCCCCGGGGAAGCCTCCGATCACAATCTCACCGTCGGTCCCGGTAATCCGCCAAGACTCCTGCGGCCCGAGTGGCGTGTTCACCATCATGCCGTCGTAAGACGCGTACACACCCGACTCGAATTGGACAAGGGACCGCATGAGCGAGTCACCCTGCATCTCTTCCATTGGATAGCCAACGACACCCACGACACGAGTGATGTTGCCGAACCACATCCGCATTGGCCGGACCCAATGTGACCCACCATCGATTGTGATGCCACCGCCGGTCCTTGCCTGCGAAAGACGCCAAGCTTGCCCCGTGAACCAGTAAGGGTTGTACTCGGAAACGAAGGCGGCGCGACCGGTAACCAGGTCGCCAATTTCACCCTCCCGAATGAGGTTTAGCGCAGCGACCACCTCAGGCCAATACTGTGCGTTCTCGGCGAGCATGAAGACCCGGCCGCTTGCACGCGCTGCGTCCAGAATTCGGGCTGAAGCCTCAAGTGTTGGTGCCATCGGTTTTTCAAGCATTACGTGCTTGCCGGCGGCGAGGCACTTCAACGTGGTTGATTCGTGCAGGTCATGAGGAAGCATGATGCTGATGGCGTCGAACGCATCAGCGGAGATTGCGTCATCAAGCGACGCGAACGCGGTTCCTCCAGTCTCCGCAGCGTACGCCGATGCGCGTGTCGCGTCTGCGTCTATGCATGCAGTGACACTCACGCGAGAGACGTGCCCCTTGATGGCGTCAAGGTGGTACCGCGCAATCGCGCCGCAACCGAGGAGAGCAAGCCGAACTTCTGTTGTCATGGTGACAGCATGGTATTCGGTGGCCGTCAACTGTGCGAATTAGTGCGCGAGACCTACTTCCGGAACGAGATGTTCGGCGTTTCCGATGAGAAACGGAAACCTTCGGTGTCATCGTCGAGCCAGTACCGGACAAAGCCGGCCAGGGTGGCGATCTCCTCTCGCGAGAGCGATGCTATCGGGGTGGCGCTGCTTCCGTTGGCATCCCACTCTGCCGCCCGGTAAATGACCACATCCGCCATATCTGCGTGAATTACCAAGGCCTCCCCAGTTGTCGGACGGATTACCAACTGGGTCGGAATTCCACCTTCTGGAATGATCGGCATCGGTTTTCTCCTGTGCCTGGTTGGCTCCGAGGCACGTTGCTTCCCCGGTGCATTGGCGATGGTCGTCGCGAATCGACTTGTGTGGCAGGTCTGGGCGGGTCATGCGCATGACTTTGCATAGCGAGGATACGGTGCTGGTTCTGTCAGTGAGACGCGATGACGGGCGCGTCGTGATGGTGAGACGATGGGCCGTGCGCGCCAATTGAACGGGCGCGTCGACGGACCGTTGGGATCAGCGCGAGGACAATCCACCCAGATGCAATGAGAATGCGTCGTAACCACGGCGCGGTGTCCCAGAAGTATTCGCGCTCAATACGCCACGATTCGGCCCAATCGATTTCGGGCAGCCTCATCCGTGAGGCCCACCCATCGGAAGTTGGCGCACGCCGGACCATTACCTTGTTCGGGTTTTCAATCCCGGTGCCCTTGCGTCCCGGATAGTCAACCCAGATGTGGTCGAATGACGCTTCCAACCGATATGGCATACCTCGCGCCTCAAATACGCTCGCAAGGACGACCGCGCGCCCTTGGCAGTCTCCGGCGTTGCGTGCCATCACTTCTGCTGGCGTCGGGAAGGTCCACGGCACACCATCGGTTTCCCATGGCACCGCATACGTGATACGTTCCAGCACCGCGGCCTCGATTTGCCTCGGGTTGGCGGGCAATGTAAGAGCCCAATCACGCACCACGTCAGCATCAATCACTGGTCGCCAAGCATTCTGGATTGACCGCACGAGAACCCCGGGGTTGGGATAGCACACGCAGACGCCCCAAGCTACGGCCAACCCGAGCCGCCACCTCTTTCGCACCCACCGTGGCGTGGCGCCCTCAGCAGAGACCGTAGGACTGTCACTCATGCCGTTGGCTTCTCTGTTCGCAATCCACGACACCCGCTGGTTCCGCCCGCTATCGAATCGTATCCCGGATTGGCGGTGTTCCGTGACCCTCAGCGGCAGGTTTTCTCGGCCGTGGCACGCCCCGGACCCGTTGGCACGGTGTGAGCCGTGCAATCTTCTGCTTTTTCCATGTATCCCTTCGTCTCGGCAGTGCTTGAATTCGCAGGCACCGGGACCGGTTCATGGCCAAGTAGCGGACAGGTCTGGAACATGATATGCAGTAACATGTTATGCTGCATGTGATGACGAATTCATCTGATCAAGAGATTCCGGAGCCTGATCCAGGGAACGTAGAACAGAGACGTTGGTCTCTCCATCCCCTTCTCGGCGCGCTCCTGATCTTGGGTGGCAGGGAGTTGTCAATTTGGCTTCTCGCTGTCCCCGCAATCTATATTGGCTCAGGGTTTGCGTTCGCCTCCGGCTTGTTTGGCGCGGTGGGCGCCATTGCGGTGCTCGTGCTACTGCTCGGTGCATTTGCCTTGGCCATCTACGGGATCAATCGTGCAGTGAAGTGGATGACCGGTTCAGGACTGTTCTTCTTCTAACCCGGGGGACTAAACCTCCGACTGATCCTTGCCGGTGTGGTCGCTTGCGCTAGCTGTTCGCTACATGGTTGCAAGGACTGTGCCGGCAATTGCGAGGACGACGCCGATTGTCTGGACGTTTCCAGGGCGCTCGTCGAGGACGATCCGGGAAAGCAGGATCGTAACGACGGGATGCAATCCCCCAAGGGTCGAGGTGATGCCAAGACGCCCAGCCATGCTTGCGTGTGCAAA
>DDYL01000068.1:8684-13206 GCA_002347925.1 Chloroflexi bacterium UBA2235
GCAACAGACACGGCACCTTCAATGAGGGAAGCGGCAGCAACGCCCCCGTGGGATGCCTCACTGAAGAGGCAGAAGTACGTTCCGAAACAGACAGCGGCGATGACAGCATATGCCAGAGACGTACGATCCGCGCCTCTTGCGGAGACTGCTGTTCCACTGGGGGTCTGAGTTGCGAGGACGACGCCTCCAACGGTACCGACGATCCCGATGGCACCGATCAGGCTGATTGCTTCGCCGCCAACCACGCCGACAATCACGGGAATGACCGCCCCTGAAGCAGAGATCGCGGTCACCGTTCCAAGGTGACCTTTTGCGAGCGCACGGTAGAAGCAACCAAGACCAACTGCGCTAACGATCCCGGCTGCAATGGCAAACAGTGCCGTCCGCATTTCTGGGACGTCAGTGCCGAGTCAGAAGCAGGCGGCTCCGGTGGCAGCGAGGCCACAGGATTGAGAGGTCGCCGTCACCGAGACTGGTGATAGTCGGCGGGCTAGCAGGCCGCCGACGAAGTCGGAAATACCCCAAAGGAGTGCAGAGGTCAGTGCGAGGATGACGGCGAACATCCCGCACATGGTGGATCATGTATGTAAACGGAACATTATCTAACGCCGCCGGTGTCGTGACCGAATGGTCCAGACTAATCGGCGGTATCGTCGCTGATGGCCTCGGCGCCAAGTACTGCGAAGTAGATTGCGTCTGGGTGATGAACCACGAGGGCAGCGGTCGTCTGGTCCGGATCAAACTGGAACCCCGGGGTCAGACTGATGCCAAGTTCCGTTTTGGCACGGGGAAGGAGGTCCAGGACCTTTACCTGATCTGCAATGTCTGGACACGCCAGGTAACCCCATGAGTACCTGAGCCCTTGCCCCTTAGGTACTCCCATTGCCATCCGGATCTGCTGTTGGATCAATTCGGCCATCGCTTCCGCGACGGTGGCGGCTAAGCCGTGCACCTTGAAACCGCGGTCGTAGGCGCCGTTCTGCTGAAGTTTTGCGGCAGTCTGGCTCGCGATTGCACCGGCGGTGACCACCTGGAAGCCTGCGGTGTCGTATTCCCCGGAGTCAATCGGGCGGAAGTAGTCCGCAAGGCACAGACGTCCCTTGTTGCGGGGAGATCCATCATCGGGCTGTCGCGGAAAACTGAAGCGTGAGCGAACTGGCAACGAGGTACCCCGGGCTCCCTCTATGAACGCGACTGGGTCGTAGACAATCAACTCATCGGCGTCTGCCTGAACCGGAAAGATCCCGAAGGCCCCAGATGGGCGCAGCCAGCCCTCTCTCTTGGCGTCTCGCCACAAGCCTTGCAATTCGGGTTCGAGCTCTCGAACAAGCATCCGCTCCCATTCCTGCTTGCGCGCCATAGCACGTTGGGAAGGTGCGACTGGTTCGGGATCGAGAATCGGGCGGTATCCCCAGTGATGGCGGAACAGGGTATTGCGGTCAAGGAATGGCAAGAGCAGATCAAGGCTCCTTGGGTCGATCGTGATGACTGACCCCCGGGTCGCGAGGTTCGGCGGGACCGTGCAATCACGGACCGTGCGCATGCGTGCAGCTTCGCGTTGGGATCTGGATAGGTTTGCGCGTGCCGTAATCATTGGGTCTGTCTCCTACGCTTTACCCGGTCAGGCCACCGCGGCTGCTTCAGTCTGCACGCGTGCGATGACTGCATCCCGGTCGCCGGATTGCGTGAGTGCCTCAACCCAGTCGAGACCTTCAAATGCGTCCTTGCAATAGAACACCCCTCCGGCATACCGGGTGGATTTCGCATCATCAACGAAGTTGACCCGCGCGCCGAATGGACGGTTGATAGCCGCACCGCCGATCAGGACCGGGATGTCGAGGCCTCGCCGATGCAACTCACGAACCACAAGGGGCATCTGACGGCTGGTGTTCACGAGCAGCGCTGAGAGCCCGATGACGTCGGCACCATGGCGGACCGCTGCTTCAACGATCTCTGTCACCGGTACCTGCTTCCCGAGGTCATGGACCGTGTAGCCGTTGTTTGCAAGGATTGTTTGCACCAGGGACTTCCCGATGTCGTGGACGTCACCGTACACCGTCGCCAGAACAACCGTGCCCTTCGTGACACCCTCGATGCGTTCGAGATAGGTCTCCATGCGCGCGACTGACTTCTTCATGACTTCAGCAGACTGCAGGACGTAAGGAAGGATGCGCTTCCCTGCCCCAAACTCATCTCCGACCTGCTTCATTGCTGGAAGCAGGACACCGTTCAGGACGTCGACCGCTGCATCGTGGCGACGCGTCCCATGCGCGGTACGTTCGGCAATCGCCGAATCTACGAGGTCCTCAACCCCGTCCTTGCGTCGCTCCAGGATCCGGTACCTGATCCGTTCGTCAGTTCCGTCGGGTTCAACCACTCCTGGGCTGGTCTTTCCCGGGCCGGTATCGGCGCCGCCTGATTTGATGATGGCGTCAACGTGCTCGATGAAGTCCGTCAGCGCAGACTGCGAAGAATTGAAGATGGCCGCCTCGGCAAACTCACGGGTTACGTCGGGTATGCCGGCGTAGGGTCGCGCGTGTGCCGGATTGATGATGGCGAGGTCAAGGCCGGCCTTCACTGCGTGGAACAGGAAGACAGAATTGAGGATCTCCCGCGCATAAGGATCGATCCCGAAAGACAGGTTGCTCACCCCGAGGATGGTCAGCACGCCGGGCAGGCGGGACTTGATCAGGCGGATTGCTTCGATTGTCTCGACCGCTGCGTTGGCAAGGTCAGCCTGGCCAGTAGTGATTGGAAAGGTGAGCGCATCAAAGATGAGGGTTTCCGGGGGCATGCCGTACTCGCCGCACACAATCGTATGGATTTTCTGGGCCGCCTCGAACTTCCACTGGGCGTCGGTGGCCTGGCCTCGCTCGTCGATGCACATCGCCACGGCAATCGCGCCGTGTTCCTTCATCAACGGCACCCACTTGTCGATCCGTTCGGACCGATTCTCCGCGTGGATGCTATTCAGGATGGCCCGGCCTGGATAGACCTCAAGGGCGGCCCGCACTACATCGACCTCGGTGGTGTCAATCACCAGCGGTGTTTCAAACGACGCACCGAGACGTTTTACGATGGTTGCCATCTGGAACACCTCGTCAGCGCGCTCGGTTAGAGCGACGCAGATGTCCAGGGCGTGCGACCCGTTCTCGACTTGCTCCCGGGCGATCTCGATCAACTTGTCGTAGTCGTCACGGAGGAGGGCGCGCTTGGCAACCCGTGACCCCTGTGAGTTGACCCGTTCGCCCACGATCAGTGGGGCCGGGTCCATGAACAGGTCGAAGGCGCGCAACGCCGACGCGATCCGAGGCACGTAGGGGACGGACCGTGGACGCGGAGCCTTCCTGTCCAGTCGGGCAACGAGCTCGGCGATATGGTCTGGCGTCGACCCACAGCAACCACCGACGACATTCACGCCGAATTCCGTCACGAAGTCGACAAGTTCGTCGGCCATCGGACCAGGTTCCAATGGGTAGACCGCCTGGCCGTCGACGTTCAGTGGGAGCCCGGCGTTCGGGATACAGGTGACCGGCAGTCGGGATGTCTCGCAAATGACGCGGATCGGTTCCCTCATGTAATCAGGGCCCGTCGAACAATTCAGTCCGATCAGGTCGATCGGAAGACCTTCGAGGATTGTCACCGCCGCAACCGGGTCGGTGCCGAGCAGCATGCGTCCGGACATCTCAAGCGTTACCTGGCATTGGATCGGCAGGCGGGTTCCGGTGTCACGGAACGCGCGTGTGCACCCAGATATGAAGGCACGTGTCTCGAGGATGTCGAATTGGGTCTCGATGATGATGACATCGGCCCCTGCGTGGATCGCGGCGGTTACTTGCAGCCGTGCACCTTCGGCGAGTTCCTCAAAGAGGGAGCGGTAGAGTGGTTCTCCGTCCGGACCAAGAGAAAGGGCGATCAAGGACGCCTCATCCCCACTTGGGAGGGCACCAGTCGGTCCGAGCGACATCGCAACGAAGCGGGGCCGGTCTGGTGTAGAGAAGCGGTCGGCGGCCCGGCGGGCACACGCGACGGCATTGAAGTTGATCTCGTATGCCCTCTCGACGAGGCCCCATTCACGCAATCGCCGGGGACTGCCCTGGAAGGTATCGGTCTCAAGGACATCTGCACCGACTGCGAGATAGCCGGCGTGGATCTCCTCAAGGAGTTCAGGACGCGTGGTTCCCAGGATTTCGTGAGGCCCGCGCTGCGGATTTCCCAAGTAGTCGGCGTCGCTGAGCAAGTGCTGCCGTGCCAGGATCTGGGTGCCGAAGCCCCCGTCGTAGATCAGGATCCGCTTCTCAAGTTCCTCAAGGAAGCGGCTCTTCAAGTTGTGGCGGTTGTACTGCACGGGAACCAGGGTGGGAGTGATGGTCATCGAAATCCGTCCAATTTTCGTTCGGCCGGACCGGCGCCATGAGGGTGAACCCCTACGCCCATGCCTGCCCGTGGCTCGTGGGAACAAGTCTTTGGCCCCTACCTGCCAATTATGAATGAAACGGCCAGTAACGAACGGGCGCCGCAG